>CAZJDM010000033.1:0-32929 GCA_964544765.1 uncultured bacterium | reverse complement strand
ACAACCGTCAACCAGATTATACGTTAAAAAGGCAATAAGTATGTTGACACTACAAGGCTGCGGACAAAGTCCGCCCTATGAAATAGAATGTCAATAAAATAAACTCTTCCAGCGAAGCAATATTAACTGAGCATCTAAACTAAAATCTAGCTTGAATACCAGCAAAGAGGGTTCGACCGGCAGTGCTGTAGCCAAAGCTTTCTTGATAGGAACGATTGAGAACATTATTAAGGCGGAAGAATATTTCGATATCTTGCCTATTTTGATTATTATTTTGCTCTTTTTGTTTATTTGGTTCTTTTTGCTCATTCGGCCTTTTTTGTTCGTTTTGTGTTTTTTGCATCTTTTGCGCTGAACCACTCAATTTATAACTACCCCGTATATGAAATAAGGTGTAGGGTGATAGGCTGATCCTTTGAGCAGCTAGAGAAGAAGTATCGATATCAAATCGTTTTCCCTTATAATCAGCAATTAAGGATAATAAAAGGGTTTTTTGAGCAAGGTTACTATCGAGAGAAATAAAGGCTTTGTGAGCAGGGCGCTTTAAAAGTTGCTTGTCATTTTCATCCATAGCATGTGTGTAAGTATAGTTGCTATTTAGAGAGAAACCAGTTAGAGGTTCAAATTTTACTGATAGTTCGGAGCCTTGTATTGTAGCCTTTTGTAAATTATTATACTTTTGGGTATTAAAATCATAATCTATCATATCGGTAATATTTATATAAAAGAATGAGAAGGATAATTTGGATAAAAGTAGGTTTTTATTAAAGATCTGATCTATGCCTAAATCAAATGATTGGCTCTTTTCGGGTAAAAGATCTTCACTACCGTAGGTTGAATAAAATTGAAACAATGAAGGAGTTTTAAAACCGGTACCGTATGAGGAACGAATCTTGGTTCTAGAATTATTGAAAAGATATGATGGTGCGATACGGTAGGTAAAAGTTGAACCAAATTGTCGATGGTGATCAAGTCTTAATCCTAGAGTAGTAAAAAAGGAATTTTGATACGCGAATTGTTCTTGGCCATACAGAGCAATGCTGTTGGTGAATTTCTTATTGAATTGGTTGTCGATTATTCCAAATTTATTATCCATATAATAATCGGATGAACCTTCTTCTCTTTGAAATTCAATTCCCGCAATAACAGTATTAGATGAATTAATTAATAATCTGTGTTGCCATTCAGATTTATAAATTCTTCCTTTAAAGGTGCTCCTTTCGTAGTCGGTAGGTTTTAAAATATCTTTTTCGTTTTTAGTTTTTCTTAGGTGATCTGAAATCCCCAAAATAAAAGTCTGACGATATCTATTATCAGAAGATTTCATGGTAGTATGCAGCTTAGCTACCAATTGACGGTTATTTCCGGTATAGTTAAGGTCGTCTCCTTGCTCACCACCTTGGGCATCCATGTCAATATTAGCTTTGACTAACCTAATCATAAAACCCAAATCCCAAATTTTGGAAAGATATAATCCTCCTTTGAAGTTATAAGTGTAATTAGAGTAACCATCCGCTTCTGGTGTTCTATGTTCTACAAGTGCCGCAGAATATCCTTTAGTAATAAGATGAGAAACTGACATTGAATAATGACCTATCCTTCCATTACCGGAAATATTGATTCTTTGATTAGTAGTATCGTGAGATCCCATACTTAGCATTAAGTGATAATTGGTTATTTTATCTTTTTTCTTTCCAGACTTAGTAATTATATTGATTACTCCACCTATGGCGTCAGATCCATATAAAGTGCTTTGTGACCCTCTAATGATTTCTATTCTGTCAATGTCTTCGAGCGTTAAATGTGAAAAATCAAATGATCGGGAAGGATTAATAGGATCATTAACTTCAATTCCATCTATCAGAACCAAGGTATGTTCGGATTTAGCCCCTCGTATAAATACAGAGATCGGAGATCCGTCTCCTCCATTTTGAGTAACATCTAAGGAGGGTATATTTTCTCTAAGTATGTCTCCTATACTGTTTAAGCTATTAGTACTTTTTTGTGATAGGGGAATAATAGTTACCGAGATAGCATGCGGCCCTAAGGGGATTTGAGCTTTGGTAGCAGTAACAACAAACTCTTCTAGTTGAGTGATTGGTTGTTGGTAATTTTTCTTCCTATTGTTGAGAGTTTCTTTTTTAGGTGTCTTAGAATAAACTTGATAATTGACGAAAATTAAAAAAAATAAAAATGTGGGTAGATATAGCATATGACCTCCTTGCTTAATCCACGAAGAAAAGAGAATATCAATAATGAAGATAATAGAGCTTATGCCCTATTTCTCCCTGATATCAGCCTGTCTTCTGGCTTAGGTGTCATTCTACTTGCTGCCCCTTCCCAAACCAAATTTAGATTGCGCCTTGCTCTTGTATTTTTAGGCAGAATCTACTTAGATTCAGTGGGATATACAGCTTTCGTCACCATTACAGCGGCGGGTCCGCGCCTGATTCTCACAGAGCTTCCAAGAATCTCCAAACTTTAATTTTAGAAATTCAAACTGATATCGAAACTGTTAATTTTGATTAACATGTTTTTAGGTAATAGGTCAAGGTTCCAATTACAAGAAGAATACGTTATTACCGTTTGGGTGTTTTTAAGATGTTATTCCACAGTCATGGTCGCACAATTTAAATTTAGTGAGAGATAGTTATTTCAAATTTGATTGGTAATAACACCCATGAGGTTATAGGAAGGTTTTTAAGATAAGCTGGTTTAAACCGCCATCTGGTTGTAACGCTTTTTTTGGCTGAATTATCTAATAGAGGGTGTCCTGACGATGTGTGAATTATCACAGGTCCAATTGTTCCATTGGAGTTAATTTGGACTTTTAAAATGACTCTCCCTTCATGTTCATTTTGATAGGAATAATCAGGATAGATAGGTTTTGCTTTAGAAATGATAATTGGTGGAACATAGTTTTTTGAATAATTAACAACATTATTAAAATTATTCTCAATATTATTTCTACTGTCTTTAACATAGTCTCTACTGTCTTTAACATAGTCTCTATTGTTTTTAACATAGTCTCTATTGTTTTTAACATAATCTATATCTATTTGGTGATTAGAATCCGATTTGTTTTTGTTATGGTTATTAGCTGAATGTGTTTTGATATCCTTACTATAATTCTTTTTTATGCTTTTTGACTTCTTAATAGGTTTATTTTTTCTTGTTATTATTACAGGAAGTAAGTAAGTCTTAACTCTTTTATTAGCTGGGAGGTCAGTGGAAAAAAACAATTGATCCTCTGAGTGCTCAGTTTTTAATATTGTCCAAAGAATTCCATGCAGGGTGATAGATATCAGAAGGGTAAATACTAATCTAATGTCATCTCTAATATTATCTGGTTTAAAATTATTGGATGTTCTAAAGTTCTTTGAACTTGGGTATGATTTATTCGATTTATTCATTTCCTTAAATTAGTTAACATGAATTTATTCTACTAACACTAACTTTAATTCAATCTAAAATTAAAATGTTTGTAATAATTACAAACCCTGTGTTAATACAAAAATATACTCATATAGTTTTTGTTATTGATATTTATTCTTAAATTTGTTTAAAAGAATGCCGGTATATTGAATCAAGTTTAATAAGTTAAGGGAGAATCTTATGAATACTTCTAAAAAAGTACAAAAAGTAATAGCTACATGGTGTTTTTTGATGTTGATATCAAGTGTCGCAAATGCGGGGCGAGCTGGAGCTGGTGCTGGACAATATCAAACCAAGGGAGAAGAGTTTGTCGAAATTATAAAAGATAAAGTACAAATAAAAAGTATTTCTAGTCTTCTAAAAACTACTCATAAGGGTGTCATTGCGAATGCTGAAAGGCATAAAGGTTCAAGAGGACTTAATGCCAATAATCGATACCTCGTTGAATGTTATGAAACGGGAAAGGCCTTTTCTGAAGAAGTCGCTCAGAAAGGATTAGGAAATTGGTTAGCCAAATATGGAGTTGTATGTCAGATTTCCAGTGTTGCCTATGTACCACCAAAAGAGAATCTTAAAGAGGATGGAGTAAAAGATCTGCGTGCTGTTAGGATAGGTTATTTTGAGAAACAAAATTATGGATATATTGAAAAGGGTGGTGCTAACTATAAATCCTATACTGTAAAAGGATTTAATGCCAAAATTCTAATGCATGTACATTTACGTCATGTTGGTGCGGTTAAAAGTAAAGAAATTGATGATGCTGAAAACAAAAAAACAGCTAGTATAGTTATCAGTAGTGTGGGAGTGGGCATTCAGGAATTAGTACCTAGAGCAGAATAATTTTAAGGTAAAATTGCGGTTTTAATCATTAAGGAGTTGAAGCTATGTCCAAACCATATAAATATATATTTTTATTTTTAACGTTTTTTTTAATATCTTATCATACTCAGGCCCAAAGTTGGATAGGAGATTGGGCGGCAGATAAAACATGGGATAGAAATGCCGAAAAGGCTTACATTCAATATGTTAAGGATAATTTTAACGAGAATTACTTTGTTGACAGAAGTTTTTGGACCGATTGTGCCGATGCTGGTATATCTTTAAGAAATATATTCGCTTATGAAAATGGTTATCCACTAGCTTATCGAAGTCGTGGGCATACTGGTAAATTAAATATTTTACCTCGTGGAACGAAACGTCAGGTGAAAAGATTTCTTTCTAACATGAGATGGATGGTATCTACTCATACAATTTTTAATGATACCTATCCAGTTAGAATTCATAAGGATTCGCTTGTTCCTGGTTCTATTTTTCTTTATCCAGCATTTCATACATTGGTGGTTTCAAAAGTTGAACCAAGGGGTACTATCCATTTCTTAGGCTCAACTGTACCACCTGAAATTAGAACTCTAAGTCATGAGGTATTCAGTGAGAGTGATATAGAATTATATCATCCTGAATATCGATATATTAAAAAGAAAGACGGAGGATTTAGATATTTTAAGCGTCCAGTGCGTGAAGGTGGTCGATGGAAATACCGTTATGACCTAGAACTCCAGAATGATCCCAATAATCCAGAAGAAGATCAATTTACCCATGGTAATGAAGACATGACTACTTTTGTATCGCGGTTAATTGCTAATTCACATGGCGTAAGTCAATTATCAGATAAAGAAAAAATGAATAATATGTTGGATGGTCTTCATCACAAAATCGCTGATAGAATTGATGTTGTTTGTGACGGGTATCAAGCATGTCATGGGCAAACTTCCACTACATCGGGAGTTTGTGATAGAGGTTTAAATGGTGCTCATTCTACACCAGGTAGAGATAGCAAATTATATAATTTAATCGATAGCATAAATCAACTTAGTCGAGCGTATACCCATGATCAATTTAGTGACTTGTATGCGGATAATTTAGTTAGTGTCGTTAAGAGTAAACCACCTATTAGAGGTATAACTTGTAATGGCACTGGAGAGATATCTTTTTTAAATGCTATTTTAACTTTTTATTATAAGAAAGCTTCTTCTGATCCGGTTGATAATCCTAGTAAGCGTTGGGGAATTCCGCTAGTTATTGATGGTTGGAACGTTGATGCTGATTCAGCAGATAGTTATTGGAGTTCAATGATTTTAGATGTAGATGATGGAAGCTAGAAAGAAGACAATTTTTGTAATGCTGGCACTGATAGTATTAATAATAATACTGTTAGTGCTGGTTTTTTGGAGGAATGAAATTAATTTTCGAACCTCTGATAAAGTTAATTATCAATTGAGAGATCTATATAAATTAAGTGCCGTTGATCATAAAAAAGAAAAAATCAAAACAATAAATAAATTGAATAATCCTCAGAGTTGTCAAAATTTTGATCCAGCTAAGGTTCAAAAGGATTTTACGCTTAATCAGTTTTATTCTTATTTACTTAGTCTTATCCCTAAGAAAACCAGTGAGTTAATCAACTTTGTAAACATTCACAACCTTAATAAAGATGGAATTATATCTAAATTCAATATTGAGGTAGCCACTAAAGTAAACCAAAATAGGATTAACAAAGATTCTTACAAAGATGCTAACAAAGATTCTAACGAAGAAGGTTTTAGCGTAAGAATCTATCGGGAGGATGAGGATTTATTTAATAATGATGTGTTGTTTAAGAAGTATAAGTTTTTATCTTTTAAAGAAGTAAAAAAGTTATTAGCTGAATTAGGTGAGCAAGTTTTTATTGAAAAGGCTGTAACTATTTTGCATGAACAGAAACTCGTACTATCGGTAGTAATAAGAGAGGATATCGTAGCGTATATTGAAAGTCCTTATTTCAGTCTGATATGCGATGCTCTTTTTGATGATAAGATTGACTGTTTTTGTTTACGGTAATTGTGCGGCCACGACTATAGAATAAAGGTGTAAACTTCGTGCTTTTTGAGGCCTTTTATGTATTTATTCTTTTTAATGAAAATACTTGTACTTTCTGTTTATCTATCATTTTCAATACCTAGTTGGATCAAAGAGCCTGGTTTATGTTTCCTAAAATTTTTGTGACAATAATAATCTTCAATCGAAAAAAAAGAGGGGCCGCTACTCCCTCGCATAATGTAGTAAACGGACCTTTTAAACCTTTTAACAATGGTATTGATTTTGAGGATTCTAGCCCCGAAGTTGTTAAATTTGGTACTTTTGATGTTGAATTTAGCTCTTTGAGATTAGACAATCAGCATGCCAGATTGTTAACTTCACGATGGGAAGCATGGCGTGCCGATACCTTTAGAAATGGGTGCGCTAATTTGTGGAGAAAATCTAAAGTAGGTATATCAGCCTTAGGAAGACGTCTAGTGCATCGAGTTAAACTATGGCCTTAGCTAGGCTTAGATGTTTCAGCTATATCTTCGATGATTAATTTGATTGAGCTTGAATATATTAACCCATTCTACCCCTTAGAAGAGATGAGTTTCTTGACTAATCATAGTCAACTGAGAGTTTTGAAATTACCCGGACATCAAATCCAAGATTTTCATCCAGTATCCAATTTAGTACAGTTAGAACAACTTGATATCAGTAACAATAATGCTAGAAATTTACTTTGGGCATATTTTTTAAGAAATTTATCTCACAGAGATGCAAATGGGGAGCTGGATGGAGGAAATTCATTGTTATTAAAGGGGAATCCTATTGATAGGAAGGTAGCCAAAGGTGAAGCAAATTGCCCTACCAACACTACCTCTAGTGCTGTCAATAATTTTTGTGTTTATCGTGGCTCTTTGCAAAATTTTCATAATACGTGGAAAAGTATTATTACTTGTAATCCAGATTTGGACCAAAATTCTTGTCGGCAAGGATTATTATCTTTGACAACGATGAGGTTTATAAGATATGAGTCTTTACTTCATAGGAAAGGTGATAACTCATTAGATATCAAAATTGTCGTAGATAAACTGTTTAGAAATGAAAGAGAATTTATAGAAGAAGATGATGGAGATAAAACCTGGACTCTATATTCGATTTCAATTGATTACAGGGCTGATTGGAAGCAAATTTCAGATTATTTGATAAATACTATTTCTCAAAATATCGCTGTTTGGGAGGAGGGTATTGCCAGTGAATTCAGCGCTGAAACTTAAAAAGGAGAACTTTATGGAAAGTAACACTATTAAATTACTTTTATTAGTACTAACAGCATTATTTGTTTCTTCTTGCGGTAGTGAGAAAAACAAAGATGATCAGAGTCAACCACTTACTCTGGTAGTTAATAAATTAAGAGAGAAAAAGGCTGTAGCTCATCCTATTACTGCAAGTAATATAATTACAACAGAAAGTGGTTCAGTTAAATCACTAACAATAACATCACCAATAAAACCAACAACGACATTACTAACAAATGCAGTAAGTCCAGTAACACTAGTAAACCCGACAAAATCAACAAGACTAACAGATCCGCAATTAACAAAAGCTCCTAAAACAACCTCAGAAGATCCAGTAGTTGTTGTGTCGAGCAAAACTCCAGTCTCTCCTCCGGTAAAGCCAGTTGAGGCTCCCTCGGACAATGTTGTAGCTGACAGTCAGCCGTCAGCAATATCCACAATATCTGCAGGATCGGCTCCTGCGGTTGCAAACAGAAATTCTACAGTGGCTTTACCATCTTCCATAGTTACTTCAACATCTATTGCTGTTACTACACCCTCTTCTACAGTGGCACCTGCTGGAACTCTGGCTGGAATCCCAAAAGGTGCTCCGACTGGCAGTAATCCTGTGGCAAATACTGGAAATACTTCGGATACTGGATCTGGCGCTCAACTAGCATCTCAACCTCAACCTGAATCTCAACCTGCAGGTGAACCAAAGGCAGTTAAAGAAGTTATAAAAGGTCGTTTTATGGTTAATGTACCAGTGCAGGGAATCTTTTTTCAAACTAAAACTAAATCAGGTTTTACTGACGAAAAGGGTACCTTTGAGTTTGAGGAAGATCAGGTGATTAGCTTTAGTATAGGAGCTATTGATTTGGGTAGTGGAAAGGCTAGAGAAATTATGTCTCCAGCTAATCTGGTTTTGTTTGGGGATAATAACTTAAAAGTTGTTCAACGAATAGCTGGGGTTATTCATAGTTTGGATACAGAGCCAGATCCAGAAGTTGTAATAATCAGCAGAAATTTACATGATTTGGCCCTTACACCTGTTAGTTTTGTTTCACCTATGTTTGAGTCAACTTGGCAAAATATATGGTCTCAAATCAATGACCGAATTGACCAAAATCAAACTGCAAGCAATGCACTACAATCACAATTGGCAAATTCATTTGATGACATTTTTACTACTGATTTAGATGCTTTACGGTTATTATTGTACCATCCTTCGACTGATTCTGGTCCGGATTCAACTACTACTGTAGACTCAACTACTACTGTAAACTCAACTGCCACTGGAGGATCTAGAACTGCTGTATTACCGAACTTATCTTTAGAAGGAACTCAACTGGTTTCAATATCAGTAGTAAGTACTCATAGTACCGGATATTTTGAAGAACAAGCTGCAGAGATAAGTGCGTATGATACAAAGACGAAGAAGCTTTTTGTGATTAATCCATTATTGAAAAATGTCGACATATTTACTTTTTCTTCAAATGATCAATTAGTATTATCATCAACCTTGGATTTAGCTGATCAGGGTTCTCCCAGTAGTATTAGTGCCTATAATGGAACAGTGGCCATAGTGATTTCAGATTTGACTAAAAAACAATTAAAAGGACACGTATTGTTTGTAGATGCGCAGAATAATGAAGTTTTAACAAAAGTGGAAGTTGGATATGGACCTGATATGTTGACTTTTACTCCCAATGGTCAAATGGTATTGGTGGCCAATGAAGGTGAACCTCAATTAAGTACTTCTGATTTTCCTGATAAGTTGTTTGATGTGAATCCAGAAGGATCAATCAGTATTATAGATCTTAAAAATGGAGTGGAAAATGCAACTGTATTAGATTTAAATTTTAATGAATTTGATTCACGTAAAGTTGAGTTAAAAAAGCTGGGTGTACGCCTCAATACGCCAGGCGCAACCGTATCACAAGATTTGGAGCCAGAATTTATTACCGTGTCAGAGGATTCTAAATGGGCCTGGGTAACTTTGCAAGAAAACAATTCAATCTTAAAAATCGATCTAACCAAACCGGTAATTGTAGGTGTTTATCCCCTTGGGTATAAAGATCATAGCCTAGCTATTAACGCTCTAGATACCAGTGATAAAGATGGCGGAATTAATATAAAACCCCATCCGATTTGGGGTATTTACATGCCCGATGGCATTGCTAGTGTAAATCAGGGGGGAAAAGACTATTTACTAATTGCAAATGAGGGTGATGCCAGAGACTATATTTTTGAGTTTGAAGTTAAGCAAGAAGGTAATCAACCCGCTTTAGTAGTTGAGGGCGGTTGGGAGGATCAAATTAGGGTAAAAGATGCTGTTTTAGATCCTGATAAGTTTCCTAATGCTAGAGATCTACAAAATAAACGAGAACTAGGACGACTTAAAGTAGCTAAAGATGGTGATACTGATGGTGACGGTGATTTGGATCAAATTTTGGTTTTTGGTGGTAGGTCATTTTCTATACTAGATGCTGACGGTAAAATGATTTTTGATAGTCATAATCAAATTGAGAGAATTTTGGCAAGTCAATATCCGGATCATTTTAATGCCGATAGTAAAAGTGGAAAACCGGATAAGCGCAGTGATAATAAAGGTCCAGAGCCATGCGGTGTTACTGTTGGTAAAATTAAGGGTCGGGTTTATGCTTTTATAGCTTTGGAACGAATCGGCGGCGTTATGGTTTATGATATTACCAACATTCAAAAACCCAGATTTATTCAATATCTAAATAATCGTAATTTTAAAGCCAAAAAGAAAGATTATGCCAATATGAAAGATGTCGAACCCGAAGGTATTCTTTTCATTTCGGAACAAGACAGTCCCAACAAAAGACCATTGTTAGTTGTCAGCAATGAAATTAGTGGTACTGTTTCGGTTTACAGTGTAGATGTAATTGGGATGTAATTGGAATAATAATGTGAGAGTGTAGGTTATCCATCCGTTCGTTATCCTATGTATTCTATGTATCCTATGATAAACAACATTAGCAGGATTGTAACTCATCAGAGTTTAATATTACTATTGATTTTCCCTTGTCTTGAATGGTAATAAAACCTTTCTTCTGCCAGTATTGCAGGGTTCTGGACAGCGTTTCAGGAATAGTACCCAATAAGGAAGCCAACTCCTTTTTGGATATGTCAAGAGAACAGACAAGCCGGTTATCGACTGTTTTAGCATGTTTTAGAAGATGTTTGGCTAGTCGTAATTTTGTGTCGTATAACGAAAGTTCTTCAATTAGGCTGGTTAATTGACGCAATCTTCTAGAATAAGAAGCCATTATCTTAATTGATAGTTGGGGATTAGCGGATAGTAGTTTTTTAAATTTATTACTATTTATTAAGATAACCGAACTATCTTCAAGTGTTTGGCAATTAGCTGGATAGGTTTCGCGATCGAAAATAGCGGCCTCAGCAATCATATCTCCGGGTATTTGAATATGAAGTGTTTGTTCGTTTCCATCTGGAGACATTTTAAAAACTTTTAGCTTTCCACTGATAACTATAAAGAAATGGCTAGCTTTAGTTTCTTCATGGAACAAAAAAGTATTTTTGGGCAGGTTCTTGGCTTCGGCAAATTGGGCAATAAGTTCCAAGTCATTATCTGATAATGAATTAAAAAGAAAAACAGATGAGAGATATTTGGTTATATTTATTTTGTTCATCAAGTACTCTCCAGTAGACCCTCTATTTTAGATGGTTCAGATAGAATTTCTAATAATTTTTTTTAGACAACCTACTTTTAGACTTCCTTTTTCTTTATCTTCTCAACCTTCGAAAATCCTCCCATAATAAAAAACATTAATTCATGCCCACCTTTACTGTCATTCCGATCAGCGTGAAGACCATAACCATAAGAAAGATTATAAGGTACCAAACCAGCAATTAAACCGGTTAAAGTAATCGCGGTCCCAATATATCCTTTACGGCGGTATGTTTCAAGACCAGCAAGTGAATCCTGACTGGGAAAATACAAATAGGATACGCGTGGTTTAAGACGATGCTTGAATCCAATGGGAAAGCCAAAACTAAGGTCGGTATTAATAAAAAATTTACTTTGAAATTCCCAATAATAGTAACCTGGCAGATAACCATATTTACTTATAAAGGAACCCAAAGGTGGAGCGGAGTTGCGATCAGCGTTTTGTTGTCGACCAATATTGAAATCCCAACCCAGATTTAAATCATACTTAAAATTATAATATAATCCACCTTCATAAAAAACCGACCAAACATGTTGGTAAGAAGAACTATCAGCCTCTTCATTACCATTACCATAATCATATTCATATCCATATCCATATCCATAATAATTATTTTTATATCTATAACTTAAGTGAAGCTTGTTTTTAAATCCATGTTTAATGGTGTTAAATTGTTTAGTTTCTAAGTCGGTATAAGAACTATCAATGGATATAACGTGTGTCCAATGACTATTGGGTAGTGGGATGACGCTTTTTTTCTCACCATCAGTGTAATAGATATATTTTGACTGGTACTGGATTTTAGTTTCTATAAAAGGCGTAAATTGATAACTGGCAAAAGCGCCAACTTTGCCGGCATGTCCATATACGGTACGTTCGGGTAAAAAGTTCCCCTTTTGATCATAAAGAAGATATGCTCCATGAGAAATTACTTCGAAATTAGTAAAGAAACCATAACCGGGATTTTGATTTAGCTCATAGGTGAGGGTGATGTCACTGGTGCTGACTTCAATAGTTCGCCACAGATTAGGGTTGTTGAATTTGTTATAAAAATAACTATAATAAAAAAGATGAGTGCCGTTTCCTTCTCCTGAATCTATCGGTATATCTTCACCTAAAACTAAAATATGATGAAAGGGAGGTGGTTCTTTACTAAGAGCTATTGACTCAAAGATAAAAAACAGGAACATGAAGAAGGTAAAAAATATCAATTTAATAGTTTTAATCGTTGAAGTTAATTTTAAAAATCTCATAACATTTTAAATTAGATTAAATTAAATCAAAAAATTATCAAGTTTCTCTACCGGATCAAAAGGAATAAATTCTCCAGCCTTTCCTTTTTTTAACGAAGACATTGAATGTTTGGGATCGTGGGTATAGTATAATAACCAGGATTCCTTGAATGCTCTATTTAAAAGATGTTCTTTTTCATTGATTAATTGTTCAGGATAGCGATCATAACCCATAGAGATAGGTACATGTACCCAGTTCATACCGGGCATCAGATCACCGACAAAAAACACTTTTTGTTTATTTCCATGGATAAGAGTATGTAATTGACCGGGAGTATGACCATGTGAATAATAAAAAGATAAAAATTCATTTAATTCATTAAGAACGCGATTATTGGGATCAAAGGCTTGTTCTTCTTTATCGACTAGAATCAGACGATCACTACTGCGCAATTTTTCAGCCAATCCAGGTACAAAAGAAGCTTTATCTCTATAATGAGGATTGATTGACCGTTCAATTTGTTGAGCGGTAGATATGTAGTAGGCATTAGGAAAATAAGGCTGCCAATCAGGATCATTAATCGCTGGCCATGGCGGTACGATGCCCCCAGCATGATCAAAGTGGAGATGAGATAAGATGACGGCATGAATGTCTGTTTGTTGAATTCCAAGGTCATTTAAATCTTGCAACAGTTTAGAAGTATTTCCTTCAACTCCAAATCGTTGTTTTAGTTTGGGGGAGAAAAAAGTTCCAATACCAGCTTCCAGTAGAATATTTAAGTTGTCAGTTTTTATTAAAAGAGATCTACAAGCTAAGTCAATTCGGTTATGTTCGTCAGCCGGAATCCATTTGGACCAAAGAGTTTTGGGCGCGTTGCCAAACATTGATCCCCCATCTAATTTTTGTCTATTTCCTTCAATGGAAAATAGTCTAATTTCTCTCATTAAAATACCTCATTAAGATACCTCTTTAAAATAGTATTCTATTAATTTTAAAAGGAAGTAACATCGATACAATCTAAATTGCAATAATCTCCACTGTAATTAATTAGTTGATCCTCGAAAAATTCCAACCAGCATTTAAATCTTCCATCTTTGGAATACTTGGAGTAGTACCAAAAAATATGTTCTTCGGTAACCCTAGTTGTAACTCCTTCTATTTTAACGTTTTTACTTATGGTTTTTTGGTAAGTATCATCAGGCGTTACTCGACCCCACTTTTGAAATACAATTTCTTTAGAGTATCCTTTACGTAATTTTTCAGTGCATTTGACCGGTTTAAAGGAGCTGGGTTTAGGTTCTTCTTCATCACAGTTAAAGATGGTAAGTAAAATTACACAAAGAAAAATAAATATTATATCAAACTGATGTAGCTGACGCATAACAGAATAAGCCCTTTAAATTAGTTGGCAAAATTGAATAATAATCTAACATTTTATCTTATACATCTCTATCTAAATTTTGATCTGTTAAGTTATATATCTATTTTCAAGGGAGTAATAAAAAAACCTTTGACATTGATCCAAAAAGGCGAGAAAAATCAAGAGGGATAAAAATATAAATTAAGGGAGAAAAAATGGTAAACCTGGTGTTAGATCGGGAATTGTTGACCTATGATGATGTCCTTTTAGTGCCGCAAAAGGCATTACTATCCAGAAACGACGCAAATGTTAGATCCCGATTAACCAAAGATATAACTGTGTCGGTCCCATTAATTGCCGCTAATATGGATAGTATATGTGACCTGAAAATGTTGAATGCTTTAGCTAAAGAAGATGTCTTAGGTATTTTACATCGTTATGCTACTTATGAGGAGATGAAAAGTTGGTTGGGTTCTCTGGTTGGTTATAGGGTTATTTCTATCGGGGTCAATACGCATTCGATTGTTGATAAGATTTTAAATTGTGTGGAGATTGAAAGAGATTGTCGAATAGATGCGTTATTGATAGATATAGCAAATGGTTATTCAGAGCAAATGGCTGATATAATCAAATATGTTAAACAGCATGCGCCGGTACTTCCTCTTATAGCTGGAAACGTTGCTACATACGATGGTGCCAGATTTTTATGTGATTTGGGAGTAGATGCTATTAAAGTTGGAATTGGACCTGGGTCTATTTGTTCCACTCGACTAAAAACGGGTCATGGTTACCCGCAATTATCCGCTATTATTGAATGTGCGGATGCTAGACAGTACTATCCTAATGTAAAAATTATTGCTGATGGAGGGATTAAACAACCGGGAGATGTATTAAAAGCTTTAGCTGCTGGCGCAGATACCGTTATGGCGGGTTCGGTTTTTTCTCGATGTAAAGAAGCTGCGGGTAAGTTGTTTCAGAGGGGAGGTAAAACATTCAGACAGTATCGTGGGATGGCTTCATGGCAAGCTCAAAAAGAAAGAGTAGATCAGAAGGGTGGATTAAAGCCCGGTACATGTTCTGAAGGAGAAGTTATTGAAGTTGAGGTAACCACTACACTTTCGGTATTGATGGAAGAATATAGAGGTGCTATCAGATCCGGGTTTAGCTATTCAGGCGCTCATAATATAGATGAATTTAAAAAACGCGCCAAATTAATTAAGATTTCAGGCGCTACTAATTTGGAAAATTCCATCAGGGGTCAAATTATTTCATATTAAATAACGCTTCATATTATATAACGCTTCATATGAAATTACGTTATGTAACTTATGTAACTATTGTAATACAAGCAATTTGTTGAAAAGGCGGGAGATAGATGAAAAGAAAAAGAGTACTTATCGCTACGGCTTTGTTTGACGGCCATGATGTTTCTATTAATATTTATCGTAAACTTTTATTGGCAAGAGGTGCGGAGGTCATTCATCTTGGACATAATCGACCGGTTAAAGAAATAGTAGCTGCGGCAGTTGAGGAAGATGTAGACGCTATATTACTTAGTTCATATCAAGGTGGACATAATGAGTATTTACGTTTTTTATTGGATTCGTTGAAAGAGAATGATCTGCATGAGTGCTTAATATTCGCTGGTGGAGGAGGAACCATTCAGCCTTCTGAGATTAATAAACTTCATGAGTTAGGAATTACTAGAGTCTATCATGCCCAAGATGGTCAGCGTATTGGTATTGAAGGAATCGCTGATGATATAATCAATACATTAGAAAAAAAAGAATCCAAGAGTTATTTCCAGAACCAAGGAGAGTGGATTTCATGGTTACAAAAAATTGCTGATGTACAAAAAGCATCTAATGCACAAAAAACAATTAATTCACAAGAAACAATTAAAACAGGAAAAAATCATTGGAAAAGAGCAATAGGCCAAGGTTTATCCTTTATAGAAGATCATGTCGATCAAGCTATCGAATGGTTTGATGATAAGAGTTTTGCTGAAATTAAGACCGGAAAGAAATCTGTAGTAATTGGAATTACAGGTACTGGTGGTGCGGGTAAAAGTTCCTTGGTTGATGAATTAATTAGGAATTTTTTACTTCATTTAGGTGATGTACGGATCGGAGTATTGGCGGTTGATCCTAGTAAGCGGCAGACAGGAGGAGCCCTTTTAGCGGACCGTATACGAATGGGGCATATTTATGATGATCGGGTGTATTTTCGAAGTTTAGCTACTCGTGATAGTGGTCACGAATTAACCAAATCGATCGATATTTCATTATCTTGTTTGAAAAAGTTGGGATTTGATCTTTTGATATTGGAATCCAGTGGAATTGGTCAGGGAGGTAGTCAAATTGTCGATGTTAGCGATATATCCATGTATGTTATGACTCGTGAATTTGGCGCTTCAACTCAACTTGATAAGATTGATATGCTTGATTACGCTGATATGATCGTTATTAATAAATTTGAAAAATCATCCTCTTCTGATGCCCTGCGTGAAGTTCTTTTACATGTCATTCGTACCAAAAATGTAAAAGTTCCTGCTGGCAAATCCATACATGAAATTGGACTACCGGTTTTTGGAACTTCGGCCAATCAGTTTAATAACACTGGTGTTCGGGTTTTATCTTCATATTTAATTGATAGAATAAAAGATATTAAGAAAAAGGATATTAAGAAAAAAGATTTTGGTCAGAAATTGACATCTTCAGAAGATTTGGATCTAGTTAAACCCAATGAACAGGATTTGGAACAAACTAGTGGTACTAGTATTAGTAGTATTAGAAGTAGTTATTTATCAGAGATAGCGGATCTAATTGAGAATTATCATCGACAGGCAGAAGATATAGAGAATTTAGCCAAGTCAGCTTTTAGCTTAAAACAATCTGTTCAATGTCTACAAGCTGATAGTAAGAGAGATGCTGGGGGTGGGAGTGATGAGCTTAAAAGTGAAGAAATTAAGGGTGGTGTAATTACTGGTGAGGAAAATAAAAATGAAAATGAGAAAATAGGCAACGATATTATATCTGGTTTGCAGAGAGTCTATGAAAATAAATGGAAAGAGATCCCATCTGAATGGCAAGGAAAAATACTATCATTTTCTAAGATTCAAAAGGAGTATATGGATGATGAATTCACTTACAAGGTTCGTGGTAAGGAAATTAAAACATCAACCCATCATGAATCTTTATCAGGTTTGCGTATACCTAAAATAGCCATTCCCAACTTGAGTTCATGGGACCAAATAGTTCGTTTTTTACATCGAGAAAATTTTCCTGGCAATTTCCCCTATACCGCTGGAGTATTTCCTTTTAAGCGGCAAGCCGAAGATCCTAAAAGGATGTTTGCGGGTGAAGGTGGTCCTCTTAGAACCAACAAAAGATTTCATTTATTGTGTGAAAATGAAAAGGCCAAGAGGCTGTCAGTAGCTTTTGATGGTATAACTTTATACGGAGAGGATCCATCAACCTCTCCTGATATTTTTGGTAAGATTGGAGAGAGTGGAGTAAGTATCTGTACGATAGATGATATGGATCAATTATTGGATGGGTTTAATTTGATAGACCCTCTGACCTCAGTATCAATGACTATAAATGGTCCAGCTCCAATTATGTTAGCGATGTATTTTATAACGGCTTATAGAAGAGAATTAAAAAAACTGGAAGATAAGGGCAAAGTATTATCTGAGGAAGAAAAGGAAGAACTCAAGATTAGGACCTTTCAATGTTTGCGAGGTACAGTACAAGCGGATATTTTAAAAGAAGATCAAGCTCAAAATACCTGTATTTATAATTTAGATTTTGCCTTAAAAATGATCGGCGATATTCAAAACTACTTTTCTCAGCACTCAATTTATAATTACTATTCAATTAGTATCAGTGGTTATCATATTGCCGAAGCGGGAGCCAATCCGATTACCCAGCTAGCTCTTACTTTAGCTAATGGATTTCATTATGTTGAATATTTTTTAAGTCGGGGTCTTAAAATTGATGATTTTGCAGGCAATCTATCCTTTTTCTTTAGCAATGGAATGGAACCAGAGTTTTCGGTAATTGGACGTGTAGCAAGGAGGATATGGGCCATTGCTATGAAGGAACGATATCATGCCAAACCTAAGGGACAAAAATTAAAATATCATATTCAGACATCCGGTAGATCTTTACATGCTTCTGAGGTTGAATTTAACGATATTAGAACCACTTGCCAAGCTTTGTTTGCCTTTTATGATAATTGTAATTCTTTACACACCAATGCTTATGATGAGGCAATTACAACTCCTACTGAAGAGTCAGTTCGTCGTTCTATGGCGATTCAGTTGATCTTAAGTAATGAGTTTGGTCTTTTAAAGAATGAGAATCCTAATCAAGGATCATACATTCTTGAAATTTTAACTGATATGGTCGAAAAGGCCGTTTTGGACGAATTTAGGAGGATTTCCGAAAGGGGTGGTGTCTTAGGTGCGATGGAATCAGGATATCAACGATCTAAAATTCAGGAAGATTCAATTTATTACGAGAACAAGAAACATTCAGGAGAATATCCTTTGATTGGAGTTAACACCTATTTAAATCCAAACGACAAAGAGGAAAATTTGGATCAACGATCTGTTATTCGAGCTACTTTAGAAGAAAAGAATAATCAACTAAGTAGACTTAAATCTTTTCAACTAAAACATAAAGATATGAGTATTAAGGCCCTTGATAGACTTAAAAAAGCGGCTCTTAATGGAGATAATATTTTTCAGGAATTATTAAATACGGTCAACTATTGTTCTCTTGGTCAAATTACCAGTGCTTTGTATGAAGTAGGTGGTAAATATCGTAGGTCGATTTAGGGTAATTAACAGTAACTTTGTCAAAATAGGCGTCTATTAACAAATCCCATAGAATTCGTGTTCTTCCTCCTGAGATGCCCGTTGTTTTCGATGATTGAGGATGTGTTGATACCAGTTGATTGTTTCTTCAATTAACCATTTATTAGATACATAGTGTTTAGGGGGGATCAATTGTTCGCAATAAACCTGTAATTCTTCTATAGTTCCTGATTCATTATCGTTGATCCATTTTTTTATCGCTTGTTTAAATGAGTTACGATCAAACATATGGAACTCCTCCTTAAACGACCAGTTTAATTTACGGCTATTATTATGTTCGGTCATCGTTTGCAAAACTTTAGTTTTTAATGGGCAAAATGTTTGACATAATAAGAGAAATTCAATAGTTTGATATAGCTTAATGAAGGGGGAAATATTTATGCATTGGACCCAAGCGCAAAATTATTTTGATTTGTCAGAGGTAACCTTTAGTGATTTGTTTAAATCGGATGAACCAGTATGGTCTGCTTTGTCTCATTTGAGTGATTATTTACATCAAACAATATATCCGAACGAGAATAAAATTGAAGGAGAAGTGTGTGATGGAGCCTATTTAGTTGGTAATAGAATCTGGGTATTAAAAGGGGCGGTAGTTGAACCTGGCGCATATGTTAAAGGCCCTGTTATCATTGGAGAAGACACTGAAGTCAGACATGGCGCTTATATCAGGGGAAATGTAATTACCGGTAAAAATTGTGTGATAGGTCATACTACCGAAGTTAAAAATTCTATCTTTTTAAATGGAGCCAAGGCTGGTCATTTTGCATATATCGGAGACAGTATTTTGGGTAATAAAGTTAATCTGGGGGCTGGCACCAAATTAGCCAATTTAAAAATATATTCCGGCCCAATAAAATTACGTTATCAGGGTAGCATTGTCGAAACGGGATTAAGGAAGTTGGGAGCTATATTGGGTGATGGAGCTGAATTGGGTTGTAATAGCGTAACTAATCCAGGAACCATTCTCGGTAAAAGATCCATTGTGTATCCTTGTACCGCTGTTAAAGGATGTCATGCTGACAAAAGCATGATCAAGTGTTAATCTATTTACTCTCTAATCGAGTAACATCATTTAATTGCCAATTAAACTTACCATAGGTAATATCGTATTTATCTTCCTTTAGAAGTTCTTGTTTATCTCGACTGGCGTGAAGGTAAATGAAGTTTAAGATAGCTTTATCAATGTTATCTCTACTTCTAAATAATGGTGATTTTTGTGAATAATATAATGAAAAATCTTTAGAGTATCTTTTAAAAATGGGTGACAGAATTAAGTGTCGTCGGTTGATGATGTTCTTTTTGGGGTCATTTACAAATTCAATACAAGCATCATGGAGTTTTTGGGTAAGGTTTTCACCTCGAAAGGCATAAGGATATTGTCTGGGCGAACTTATGGCTCCATAGGACAGGATACAATGAATACGTGGATCATTGAATTCAGCTATAATGTGATTATGTAGGATTTTATCTAAACTATATTTTTGGCCGAAAATTTCAATGGAAGCCACTTCCCAAGGAGTCATGAAGTCTGTTTGTAAATCGAGAAATGAAGTAATAGGGTATCGTTTGACGAAAGTATTAAGCAAGGTTAAATTGTAAAGGTTTAACCAGAAAGCCAGTTGGTCTCTTTTAGGTAAAGCTGAAAGAGATTTCTTAGTGATTTTGGTCATTGAATTGACAGACGATTGAAGTAGGTCCTTTAATTGGTAGAGTTTTTTATAGTCGATTCTTCCTTCTATTACAATTAGTGAAAGTAACGAATTATATGCTGAATAGTTGATTACTTCGGGGATAGTAGTAGGTTTTTCATTGAATTTTTGAGAAGAATACGTTTTGGAATTTACAAAAAATATAAAAATATATAATAATATGATTGATTTATAATCTTTTATTATTATTTTCATATATATCCTTTTTTATTTATTATCTTTGTTATACTATACCTTTTTAAGATAGATTACAAAAATATCTATCTTATTACAAGTGGTTCGTTGCGGATTTGGTCTATAGTCTTAATTATTTAGGCAAAACCTATTTTGGGGTAGTTGGATTATGAAAAAATTTATTACATGGTTGTTTTTTTTATTTATAATGGGTTTTCTGGGTGGATGTGCAACTACTGCAGTAAAGAAGAAAAAGAAGGACCTGCCTGCCAGGTCCTATTATCAGCCATATAAAAAGAAAGTAAAACTGGTCAAATCAAAAAAAATAGATTCAAAACAATCACCCTTTCAAATTGGGAGAGGAAGAGGAGGTTATGCCAATGAATCTGAGCGCGTTCTTTTGAGGCTAAATACTATTCAGGAACATTATAATAAGAATGCTTATATGGATTTAGTAATTGAGTATGAAGCTTTAGCTGGAGAGGTTAGAGAAAATCTTATTCCTGATTATTATACATTGTTGTATGGAGTTTCTTTGATTCAAAAGAGAGATTTTGATCGTGGTTTTTCTTTTTTATCGAAATTAAAATTTGATGAATTAGAAATGCCCGATAGGTTAGCCATACTAGTTAGATTAGGTAATTATCATCAAAGAAAGAATGATAAGGAAGTCGCTAAAAAGTATTATAAGAAATCATATTTAATAGCTAAAGATCTTAACTCTATCATTGAAATAGCCAAACAAAAATTACTAAAGATTGATAAAGATAAAATAGGAGCGGATAAGTCTTTTCAGCGCAAATTTGATAGAGCTTCCAGTATGGCGATAGAAGGTAGAAATTTATGGAAAGCAAGAAAAATAGCTATTGAATTAATGGAAGAAGTAACTGGTAATGTTAGAATGTCTGCTTGGCAAAAAAGAGTAAAAGGTCTGTTATCCAATATAGAAAATAGGATCGAGAATTGGTTTGAAAGAGATATGATAGCTATTCAGTCATTATATTTGGAACAGGAGAACTTTTCTAAAGCTATTGAATTACTAAATAAGATGAAAATGGAATTTGTTGATGAACAATATCAACAAAGAATACGTGAAGTATATGATGACCTGGTAAAGGCCAAACAGTATTCAGATCAAGTTACAGGCGAGAGTAATATTGAGGGCACTAAATCTAAAGTAATGAGTGAGCGATTAGCCAAGATTTATGATGAAGCTAAAAAACATGTAAGAGAAAAAAACTATAAGTTGGCCATTGAAAAGTTGGAGAGTATTGAAGGATCTGAACTACATGATAAAGTAGTTAGAATGAAAAAGAAAGTTATTAACCAGTATGTTAAGGTCCAACGTATGCAGGCTGCTGAGTATTTTTTTAAAGGTGGGAACGTAAACGGTCGTAAACGGAAGATTGAATTATATTTAAAAGCTTATCAAATTCTTGAGGCGGTAACTATAGAATTTCCGAATGCTTCGGTTATTTCAAAAGTTAATGAAAATTTAAGTACTATTGCTACTGAATTAGCTAAACTTAATTATTTTATATCTTCAGAGAAGCCTAGTAGCTTGAGGTAGAATTACCAGCACTTACTAGCAAGTTATCTATTTTTTATCGGTTAAGACGGAAGTTAACATATGATAATCTTCGGTTTGTTGTTTTAGAAGTCGAATAATATCGTCCTTGTCTTTAAGCAATTTTTCTAATTCACTTATTTGTTTTTCTTTTAGTTCAATTATCCGCTCTTTGTCTTTAAATATAGTCTGTGTATAGCTAGCCATAGTATTGAGAGACTTTTCACTAAATTTTAAGATTTCTTTGTTTTCCTCTTTAAAAAGAGATATTTGAGACATTGTAATGACATCGGTAGATAAGGCTTTTTGATCCGAAGCTTGGGAACCATATAGAGGTATAGGTGGAGGAGGAACATCTTTTAAATCTTTTTCAACAATCATATCCTCTAGGGACAAATTGTCACTATCTGTTGGTGGTGGGTTATCTTGAACATATAATCGGCCATTTTGATATTTGTGATCAAGTATATAGGAATTAATATATGAGGAAAAATCCTTATTGTTGAGTTTATATTTTTTCATATATTCTTTAGAAGGAATATAGCCACCCATTAATGACTCCATAAATTAAGGCCTTGTTTGTATTAAAAAAAAATATTGTTCTCTATTTAAAAATACAATACAAGATGTGTAAAATTTAGTCAATTACAAACAAACTGACATTCATAATATACAAACTGATATTCATATATGATTAATATTCAAGCGAGTGTAAAACTTTTTGACAATTTTTTTGGAACCATTAAATTTTCAAGATTTTAGTTTTTCAAATGTAAGTTTTGAGAAATGTTTTATAACTATATTAAATAAATGTAAAAAATTCGAATCACCGCCCAGACGTATTTTGAGTTTCAAAAATATCCAATAGTAAAATTATTTAATAAAAATTGTGCGACCATGACTGTGGAATAAAATCTTAAAACACCTAGTTAAATTAAAAAAAGTAATATAATAATAAATATGTAAATTTGTACTTGTTAAAAATAGTTAATTATGGCAAAAGGAACGTATATTTAAGGAAGCATAAATGTATAATTGATACTATAAGGCAATTGGACTTAAATGTACGATCAATATTATAGGGCAACCAAAGAAGCAATAAAGTCTCTTCTTAATTGGCCATCTCGTCAAGTTCGAGTATTCCATCATAATGATTGTGATGGGCTAAGTTCGGCGACCATTTTATCAAAAGCTTTTTCGCGTAAAGATTATAAAGTTAATCGCTATTGTCTGGAAAAACCTTACCCAGCAGTTTTGAAGAAAATTTTTCTTGATGACGGATGTATTAATGTGTTTGCTGATTTTGGCGGACGAGCGGCACCTATTATTTCTGAATTGAATGGTGATAAAAACCTTTCTTTGATTTTAGATCATCACTATGCAGTACCGTCAACCAATCCTAAAGTATACAATCTTGACCCCGAGTTATTTGGTTTTCGAGGTGACCGTGAAATGTCAGCCTCTACGACCTGTTATATGTTTAGCAAAATCTTAGATCCCAATAATGTAGATTTAGCTCACCTGGCAGTTATTGGTGCAGTTGGGGACGGCTTGGAACTGGTTACTTTCTATGAAAATGGTCGACTGGTATCCAAGAATCAAGAAGCGGTTATGGACGCTGTAAAGCAAGGAACAATAGAAATAAAAAAAGAGACCGGCAGAGAAAAATATATTGTTAAAGCCTGGAACAAAGAAATAGCCTGTGATGAGTTGGGACCGTATTTAGATGTTTTAGGAGCTGTAGGATATTATCAAGATGGTCCTGAATTGGGAGTTGATGTCTGTATTAATGGAATGTCGGATGAATCTAATAATAAAATTGCCTTGCTAAAAGAAGTCAAAGAAAGAATATTTAGAGAGGAACTTAACTCATTGAAGAACGGAGCTTTAAAGCAAACAGAACACATTCAATGGTTCCATGTCGGAGATCGATTTGTTCCTATGGGTGTCAAAATGGTAGGTTTATTCTGTAAATATATACGAACCATGGATTTTATGAACCCTGATAAATATATTGCGGGTTTTCAAATTATACCAGACCAGATCCCTGGTTTTGGTGCTATTGGCTTTAATGATGTAAAAGTATCAATGCGGGTTCCAGATAATTTAATATCCTTGATTAAGCAAGAGAAAGCAATGGCTTTAAATAAATTACTTCCTATGGCAACCCATAAGATAGGAGGTTTTACCGATGCTTGTCATACTATCTCAGCTGCCACAACGATAGCCATTGGCCGAGAAGAAACCTTGATTAAGGAAATGGAAAATTTATTAGTTAATTAATAATATTTTAATTGAAACTAAGAAAAGTCAAGTTAAGGTAAAGTGATGTATCGTAAGTTAAAGCAAGGTAGGGTTAAGTTAGGAGAAAGTAACGTATAATCTTAAAGTAAGGAGGAAAAAATCATGGCTGAAGGTTCAGGATATGGTAAAACAATAATTATTGGCGATCAATTTGTTAGGCAGGGAGTATCCGCTATTGTATCCGCTCTTCCTTATAAAACAGTATGTACGGTAGAAAGAACTAATGGTGAAGGTTGGACTCTCGAAGACAACCGCATGGAGGTCCCTGGGTATAAAGCTAATAAATTAAAATATCAAGGAGACTCTATTAATAGAGTATTAGAAGGCATGAATATTGATGTTCACAAGAATCCTATAAAGATTACCTTTGGTGGGGATCTTTTGGCGGGTAGCGGTATAGGAGCAAGTGGCGCTAGTTGTATTGCATTAGCCAATGCTTTGAACAATGAATTTGAACAAAACTTACCTATTGATAAGATTAATTATATGGGATGGTTGGGAGAATTTGCCTATCATGGTAATCCAAGTGGAGTTGATAATACGGCCTCTTGTTATGGAGGTATGATGAGATATTGGATGGAAGGTGAAGAGAAAAATTTTCAGAAAATTACACCCAAAAAACCCTTGAAGATAGTTTTGGCTAATAGTGGTGTGACAGCTGATACTTCAGCCTTAGGTGGATTATTAGCGGGTGAAAAGAAAAAGGATCCATCATTGTTTGCTACCAGAGTTAGTACTATATATCAACAAAGTACTGCTATTGAACAAGCCTTACAAGAGGGAGACCTTGGTACAATTGGTACTATTATGACCGAGAATCATAAAATACTGATTGAAATGGGTTTATCGCATGAAAAACTTGTGTACTTATGTGATAAGGCTATTGATTTAGGAGCCTATGGCGCCAAATTGACCGGAGGCGGTATGGGTGGATATATGATAGCCTTAGCGCCAGATCAAGACGTCCAACAAAATATAGCCACAACTTTTAAACAAGAAGGTTATTCGGTAATTACTGCTGAGATTTAAATGTGTATTTTCCCAAATCTTAAATTAATCTTTGAGATTATCTTATAATAAGAGAACCTAGTTAAAGAAAATACATATCCAAAAATATTTACAAATTGTCGAAAATTTAGACAGTTTCAGGTGTATAAAATTTATATATATTAGTCATACCTCTATACATATTAGTAATATTATAGCCTCATATTAACAACCTATAGACGCATATCTTACTGATTTTATTAGATCTTAGAAAAAAATGATTATTAATAACCATATGGTCCACATTTTGCAACTGCTAACTGAATAGATGCATATGTCTCTATCTAGAGACAATCTTAAGAGAGATATAAGGTGTGAGGAAAATTATGAATAAGATCTTTAAAAACAATCTAAAAAAAGCAATGATCTTAAATACATTGGTATTTTTAATGACCTTGGTTCTACCGCAAAGTGTCATGGCTGATGGATCGGATAGTATCACCAGAGTTACCAGGTGTACGTATAAATTTCCCAATTGTCTGCGACCAAAATATTCATCAATCTATTTAACCGGTCCTAATCAAACCATCAATTTTGAAGGCCAATTGTGTGAAAGTGGTAATACTTTTCAAAATCAACGAAGAGATATTGTCCTTTTGATCGATGTTTCCGAAAGTATGTTAATTAATGATCCTGTAGGCTCAGGTTTAACATCTAAACGAGTAGAAGCTGCCCTGAATTTAATCAATAAACTGAAAAGTGGTGGTTACAATCAATACAAAGTTGGAGCAATTATTTTCTCGGATGAAAACTTTATTAGAATGGCTCAAGGACAAGGATTGCCTCTTGTTTCACCTTTGACCGATGTTTCTTATACGAGTGAATTAGAGAATTTTATTCGATCTATGGCGGGTTACGCAACTGGAAATACCAACTATTTGTGGGCGCTGGAAGAAGCTAGAAAAATGATGGAGGGAGCGGTTAATCCCACTATTATCTTCTTTAGTGATGGAGCCCCTATTTTAGGAACCAGTGAAAGAGATATAAATGGTAATGTTAAGAATCGCGTATTTTGTAAAAATCAAACCAATGGCAATGAAGAAATGCTTGAATCGGTTATGGGTCAGGCAGTGGGAATGAATGATAATGCTTTTCAACAAGGCTGTAATTATTTCAATAATCGTGATCGAACCGGTAGTTGGTATAGCGTTCAGCCAACAGCAACTAGAATTGCTTATACCAAAGCTGAAGAACAAGTTAGAGAATTAATCAGACAAAATTGGTATCTCAACATGGATGTTTTTTCGATTTTTTTACGAACCAGTCCGGAAGTTTTTAATGATAACGTAAGAAGATATGGAGCCCAGGATCCGAATCAACTTAGTAATGAGCAGTTATTAAGGGATATGGCCAATAAAATGGGTAAATTTTATAATGTTGATGAAACCGCTAGATTGAGTGTAGCTTTTGATGATATTCAAGTAGCTATCACCAAAGATAAAATACAAAATGTAACTCTTAAGATGAATGGTAGAACCATAGGTGGAACAGTTAGAGACGGTTTAGGATTTCTATTTCAAAATATTTCGTTCTCTCCAGGGAACAATGAAGCAATCATAATGGTAAGAGTTGCCGGTATTGGAGATCCTATTGATGTTCCTTTATCAGTTTCTTATACTATTGATCCTGATCCGAGAAAGTTTAACCGAGAATTTACTTGTCCTGGTGTTGATACAGGTACATATGGATCCGGCGATGTTACCGCTAGGGATCGTTATAACATTCAAGGTGGTTCAGCCGGATGTGGTAGTATAAAATCTGCTACTACTCTAGATAAATATAATGGTATATGGTGGTTGTTGTTATTAATTGCTTTTCCTGCTTTGTTATGGATTTTTTACCGATTTTCTAGAGTTCAAAAAAAAAATGAAATTTACTCTATAACCTCTCCATTACTGCTTTTTAGTCTTCTTATCTTCTTATTATTCACCATACTTTTTGCCTGGCCCATATATGCTGAAAATGGCAGTGGGTATGATACTGCATATGCCAGTAAAGATGCCGGTTTTGGAATAAATGTTCAGACCTTTGTTCCAGCGGTGGATGGTAAGTCTACATCAGTGATTGATAGCGGTAGGCTTTTGAGTCCGGGACAGTTAAGTGCTAGCTTCTATAGTCATTATGTAAATAGACCTTTACAAATTTCCTATAAAAATGGTGCCAAAGCGGATCGAATAACTGAAAATCTTTTCACCACCAATTATCAATTAGCTTACGGTATTCATCAATTTGTAGATTTTGGAATCAGTGTTCCCGTTTCTTTTTATCGTGATAATCTTTCTATGAAAGACGGATTTTGGCAAGATAAGACCAAATATGCTGAACTGGGAGATATATATCTGTCTGGTAAGGTACGTTTATTACCTACCTTTGTACGTCAGGATATTAGTTTAGCCTTAAACCCTTTTATGACTGTCCCTGTTGCTAATGAAGGGTCTTTATTGGGTGACGCGAAATTATCTTTCGGTTTTAAGGTTGTAGCGGAAAAAAGGTTTCTGGACGGTTGGGTAGTTACCACTGGTCTTGGTGGAAAGTTTAGACCATCATATATTTGGATCTATGACGATCGTGCTGAAGATATGGTTTCAGTTCGTCATCAATTTTTATATGAAATAGGCGTTTTATCTGCTGGTCAGATCAAGAAAGATTTAGATTTTGGGATAGCGCTTAAAGGAAGTGCCAGTTCGGTAAATGGTATGGTAGGTAATGATGCTGCTAGTCCGATGGAAGTGTATCTAAGTTCTGATTATCAAATTCTTCGTAATTGGAGAATTTCCGGTGGAGTTGGAACCGGTTTAGGAATTGGTATTGGTTCGCCAAGATTTAGAGTGTTTGCCGGTATTAAATTTGATTTTGCTGTTCTACAGAGTTTAGGATTAAGTAAAAAGCAAGGTTCTTCTAATCTTTATCGTGGTATTGATGATGGAATTGATGCAAGTGGATCAAGTGATGGTGTTCGAGATAATAATAACTCTTCATCTAATAATAATTCTTCCCCATTATATAGAGATAGACTGCTTGAGAGTGATACAACCTCAGTGGACCCAGCGCCTTCTGCTGAAGACGATGAACCGTCGGAAGATAGTCCACTAAAAAGCGATTTGTCTGATATAAATCCCTCTAAAGGTGAATGGTTGGAAGTAAGGCCTTAAATAGGTTGAGTTTTTTCAGCGCAATCTAAGTGAAAAATGAGATATCTCCCGCTCCCTCTCTTAGTACTTGAGGAGTGTCATCTTTTGAAAAATCTATTATAGTGCTTTCTCCTTCAAATTTTACATCACATGGATCTAAAATCATCGAAATCCAATTTCCAATGGCGTCCTCAATTTGATAACTGAGAATGTCTGAATTGGTAGGCATGTTAGGATCATCATCAAAAAAATGGGTTTGTAGCATAGATAAGGTTATTGAAGTAGTCAGAAGTGGTGTGGGATTATTTTCAAGTAATCTAGAACACAACACCGATTTAGGTAGACGAATACCGATTTCCTTAGATCCTCTGTGTTCTTTTATGATGCGTGGTATATCCCTGGTTGGATTAAAAACAAAAGTATACGGCCCTGGTATAACTCTTTTAATAGTACGGTAAGTTTGGTTAGATATTATCGCGTATTGGCTGGCTTGGGATATTTTATTACATAATAAGCTCAGGTTTTTCTTGCGGTCGATGCCTTTTACCCGGTAGAGATTTTCAACACCTGCTTTGCAAAAAGGACTAGCCGCCAGGACCCAGTTAGTGTCAGTGGGAAAACATATAATACCACCTTGAATAAGAGCTTGACTGGCCTTATCAATTATACGCCCGTCAGGGTTATTTTCTACTACATAGTGAATCATAATGCATACTTCTTTATTTATAGCAATTTCAAATAATTACCTGAAAATTTGTGTAAAAAAACAAGATTTTCAAGTCTAATAGTCTAATAATAGTCTAATAATATAAACTGGATATTTTCGTGGATAACTCTGATCCAACGGAGTAAATAACATCTCCTTCATAACCAGGTATTGGAGATTGAGCAATAGCTTTTACAACCACATCGTAAACCTTATCCGACTCCAATACTCCCAAAGGTACCACATATTCTGCCATATTACCTTCAATTAATGGAGATGTAAAGATTTGTTCTTTTTGAAGAGCGCTATAGATTAGAACCTGAAATTTATATCCTATTAAGTGATTGGGTAAGATATTTTCTTCCCACATGATAATAGGCTGTAAAGGTGCGGTCTTATTGATAGTTACTATTAGGGTGTTTTCAAAAACCTTGTTAAACATAAATAAATAATTATCATGAGTTTGGTCGCTGTAGTATACGGTTAGGATCAATACATCGTTAATATTTATATTATTTCCCGCGGGTAATTGAATTTGGGCCCCCCATAGGTTATCTCCGCTGTGTCCATCACCGTTTTTGCCATCATCATACAACATTGAATCATAAGTTAAACCCTCGGCAGTGACAGAATCTTCTAATGAAGGAGGACCGAGTATCGAAATGTCGGTAACGCTTTTGGAGGCATCATCTTTTATTCGAGCGAGTATATTCAGCATAAAAATATGTTGATTGCGAACAGTAGAAGAGGGTCTCATCTTGTATACGGAAGCGAAGTATAATAAATTTTCATCATTTAAATAGTTAACGTCACTATAGGCTGTATTACGATCGTATTTACCATCATTGTCATCATCAAGATCCATATGGTCCAGTAGAATGTCATTATCGTTATCAGGATCTAAAATGTCAGGTAGACCATCTCCATCATCGTCAAAGTCCAGCTCATTTTTTTCATTTTGGCCATCTAAATCGCCGCTTTTTACTGTTTTATTAATAAAATCATCTTTGGTCGCGTCATTGTCCACTCCATTTGGTATCTGATCTCCATCATGGTCGCTGAATTTATAAGTATCAAGAATATTGAGGTTACTAGATTCTGAAGAAACTAAAATGGGTCCTTGTACCTGGATATTACCTAGATTAGTATCGTCAGTAACATTAATATATTCCGCTACTTCCAAGGAAGGACGGGAAAAGGTCATAATAGATTTAAAAGAATAATTGTAATTTAGTAAAACTACTGCGTAATTTCGGGTAGGCCCGGCTGGAACATCATTGATCAGAAAATTCCCTAATTCATCAATAGAAGAAAAATAGACTTTTTTAGTGCCAGTTTCTAATAATAGTAATAAGTTGTCATAATATGGACTTACTTGATTGAAATTGTTTCCAAAAGATCCAAATACTTTGGCTGATGTTTTAGCTACGGTTTGTATTTCTAAATCCTCTTCAATGTCATCGGCGCAACTAATGAAGAAAATAAATAAGATCATAAAAAACAAGGTCTTTTCCCACCTAAGTATCACCATAATGGAACCTCAAAAAAGCCTAATAATATAGATAAATTTAGTTTTGAAGTTTTATCGGGTGGTTAAAAGAAAACTTTATATCAAAATACAGTATTGAGTTGAGATTTTTAAAGTCACACTTGTATTACTTAAAAACTGTTTAAGTTTGTTGAAATTGTGACGATCTGAATTAAATATATAAAATTTAAACATTTGGGAGTAGCTTATGAGATCTTTATTAGAACGCTGGAATATAAAATTTTTTATTCTATGTTCATTATGTTTTCTCTTGTTCGCAAATGACGCATTTGGTCGTTGGGGAAGAAGAAGGTCTTCAAAAAAGACGCGTTTTTCAAAAAAGACAAAGAAATTATGTACGGACACTGGCGGTGAACTAAAATGGACTAGGAGGAAGGGTGATGTTTGTAGTTGTCCCACTAAAACGAAATGGGACTCAAAAAAAGGATGTAAAAAAGAAGAAGATAAGAGTTGTTCTGCCAGGGTAACTGATACTAGAGGTAAATCAACATTGTACAAAATTCCTAGTGGTCTTGAAGCTAAAAATAAGCAAAAATGTATAGATAAATACACCGACCCTAAAAAATATGAATGTGGAGTAAGATTTGCCAGGCGTAGAGATTTCAGCGCTATAATAATTAAATGGCACGGTAAAAAAGTGTTTTCTAAAGATTGTAAAAAAGAATCCGCTTCTAAAAAAGAGGCTGGTAAATCTATCAAGGATACTCCTAAAAAAGAGGCTGGTAAATCTATCAAGGATACTCCTAAAAAAGAGGCTGGTAAATCTGCCAAGGATACTCCTATAGAGGAAATAGGTTTTAATAGTAAGAAGAAATATACTGAATGTGATGTTCTACGAGGTGTTGATCATTTTAGAATCTGTAGTAAAGTTACTGGAAACTGTAAGAGTCCTAAGAAATGTCCTTCTGGTAAATGTGCAAAAAGAGGCAAAGGGGGAGCTTGTGCACCTCTGGAAAAGGAAGATACATCTCCGGTGAAATTTTGCCAATACGCAAAAAATGGTCTTGCTAGTTGGTCGGAGTGTGCTCATAAAGCTGCTAACGGTAATAGCTGTAAGAAATGGAAGAATAAGTGGTGTGAAGGTGGCACTTGTGTAGATAAAATCTCTGATAGTCCTAAGTTAGGATGGAAAAAATTAAAACCCGGTATCTATAAAAAATGTGGAGAACCTGAGCCCAATATGGCAAAATTCAACAAATGCAGTAAAGGTAAATTAAGTGTTTGTACCATTGCTCCTAAAGGGGGTAAGTGTCTTCAATATGAGCAAACCCAGTGTGGCAGCAGTAAAAATCCCGGATGTTGTAAAGATAGTAAGTCATGCCTATATCCTGCTCATCCTAAATGTCCACGTGGAAAACCTAATTGTTGTATTGGCGGTGGTCCAAATGGTAGTGGTACTAAGTATTGGATGCAATGTAAGAAGCCGATGAGTGAGGAATGTCCGTGTGGCTGTAGAGGCAGTGGTTGTTTGCCTCCTAAAATCGATGTTGATCCTGAAGTTGACAGCGATAGGGGGGAAGACTATATCAAAGGTTATGAGTGTGGTGATACAAAATATCGTAAATAAGAATCTGAAATAATCTGATAACTCAGGAAGATAATTATGTCAGATGACTTGAATGTTAATTCCTGGTTAAAGAAAGTAAATGAATTAAATAAAAGTATACAAAAAACGATGCGGCGAAGCCAAAAGCAATTGTTAATGGTGGGCCTAGGAGTTGTCTTATTTAGTGTATTAATATATATCGCTATTCAATATCTACAAATTAACAATTCAAAGGCTAGGTTAGTAAAACAAGCCAATGGAGCAGAATCCATAGATGTATCTGTTTTGCAACAACTTCTTGATCAGAAAGAAGAGGATAATCAACAACAAAAGTCGGGAATTGAGAAAGCCGAGGAAAAAAGAAAGCGAGAATTAGCAGCTAAAGAAGCTGGGGAAAAAAGAAAACGAGAATTGGCAGCTAAAGAAGTAGAGAAAGAAAGAAAGCAAGA
>CAZJDM010000032.1:0-33456 GCA_964544765.1 uncultured bacterium | reverse complement strand
CAAACATTGTTTCAGGTACTCCAGTAAGACCATATACTTTTTCGATGGTTTCATTACTCTCTCCCCCATAGTAAACATTTAAAGAAGGAAGACCCAATTGTTTTAACAGTTCTTGAGAGCTTTCTACCTTATCTTTGTAGGTAATAGAAAATACTTTTATATCAACAGGAATTAGTCTCAGTAGATTTTTAAAATCATGCAAGTCAAGCAATTCGTTTTTACAACTTTCGCACCAACTGGCCCAAAAATGGACCACACAATAACGCTTTTTACACTCACTAGAAAGATTAATGCCCGATGAAGGATCTAGAAGCTTTACAAAATGATGCTCTTTACCCAAACTATTCTGAAACAGATTTTGTTGATGTTGTGAGGAAGTAAAGTTTTTCTTCAACATCCAAGCATTTATTCCACGATAAACTACTTTTACTAACAAACCGGTGAACACAACTAATCCAATCAAGATCAGCAGTTTTTCGCTCTTTTTGCTCTTTCTAATATTCACACTCTTTTCACCATTCTTACTGTTTTTGCTATTGGAACCAATTATAGACATATTTTAAGAAATCCTGTATGTTGGTGGTTATCATAGGTTAAATTATATTTAAATACATTATCAATAATTTTTACCCGAGTAAACATATGCCTTCGATTACAACTAATACTAAAACCCAAGGAGCTAGTAAAGACATGATCTCGGCCCTAAAAAAAACAAAACTCGAAATATGGAGAGCCAACCTGGAAAAAATGGCCAACAGCTCAAAGATTATGTTCGCCATTGACAGTCTTATTGTTTTTTTTCTGTCCTTGATATTATTTCATCATTATCATTTCCAATCGCCTTACCTGCCTGGAACAGACGGATACTATCATATAAAGTACTCCTATTTACTCAGAACCGAAGGTTTCATGGCCAATTTTAAATGGGCAACTTTAAGTTTATGGTTAGAAAATTTCAGTGATAAAGAACTTTTATATCATATACTGCTAATACCTTTTACCTATTTTGAGGATTTGATGCGCGGAATTAAATACGCGGCCGTGTTATTTGCCTCTATTGCCATGATGAGTTTTTATATAATCATTAGGCTAAACAAAATCCGTTTTGCCGAATTCTGGACCTATATTCTAGCTGTTTCGGGAGGATATTTCTTATACCGGGCTAATGTTCCCCGTCCCCAAATTCTCTCCATAATCCTTGTATTATGGTCAATTCATTTTATTCTCAATAAAAGATTAAAGCACTTAGCCGTATTATGCTTTATTTATACTACCACCTATACTGCTTATCTTTTACCCTTCATTTTTGCTACCATTGCTAGCGTGAGCCTATTTTTATTTGAAAAGCAAAAAGACTGGAAAACACCTGCTACCGCCTTTATCGCCACCTTGACCGGCATGATGATTCATCCTTATTTTCCCGATAATTTTACTGTATTTTATCTACAGAATTTTTATGTCCTTTGGGCCGGAACTTATGGTAAAGTCAATCTCCATATGGGTGGGGAGTTTAAGCCAATGAATACTAAAAAGCTAATAGAAGTCAATCTGGCTACGATTATACCCTACTTTACAGCTTTTTTTATGTCTATCTACCGTCCACCCAAAACAGACGCCAAAACTCGAAGCTTGTTTTTTATTTCGTTAAGTTTACTTTTCATAACTTGTTTCTCCAAAAGATTTGCCGAATATTCTATCCCAGTAACTTTATTATTCTGTGCTTTTTTCTTTGCTCCCTATCTCAACCAATTTAATCCGATGGAATATTATAAAAAACATAAGGTAAATGCTATCTGGCAGGGTGTCCTTTTATTTGCACTATTAGCTGTTTTATTTCAGCGTTCCTACCAAGATGTAGCTTGGCAATTTCGAGCCAAAGAATCCCGATATAAAAGTGCGGCTTTATTTTTAAAAGAAAATGCTCCCAAGGGGCAGGTAATTTTTACCTGTGATTGGGATGACGCTCCTGATCTATTTTATTACAATCATGATAACCGCTATCTAGTTTTTTTGGATCCCAATTTTATGTATTATTGGAATCCAAAAATTTGGAGAAAATGGGATCGGGTATCTCATGGACGCTTTGGTTCGCAAACTTATGAAGTTTTACGCGATGATTTTAAAATCACTTACGGGGTTTGCACTAATAATTTTAAACGATTAAAAGCTATCATTAAACGCGACCCTCAAATTAGCATAGTTCATAGCACTAAAAAATTATATATCTTTAAACTGGATACCTAAAAATGCCAAAACGTCTTTTTTTCATTCTATGTTTTCTTAATATCAACTACATGACCACGTTTTTATTTGCCAATGAAATTGATCCTAAAAACAAAGACTCTCTTAATACTCATCGAATCAAACCTCAGAACTATTGGCATTATGGCATCAAAGGTTTTGGTGAAACCAACACCCAGATCAACTATTTGGTCACCAGGTTGCCCTCTAGTTTGCACCCTTTAAAGGAAAGTACGCCAAATCCTGTTTTACCTTTTCTTTACAAAACGTTGGCTACATATCACAATGACACTTTTAATCCATCTATTGCAAAAAAATGGGAGATAGATACTACTGAAAAAATAATTATTATAGAGTTAAACAAAAAACTCTCATGGTATTACGGCTCAACAAAGCAGCTTGTTAAATCACTCTTCCAATATCAAGAAGCAGGTAAGAAGGAACCAAGATTTGGCAATTTAGGTAACAAAAAAAATCAAAGATCAGCAACCAACAAGACCTTTTTCAATAATATTCAAGATATCAAAGTAGATGGTGACAAAATAACTATATATTTACGCTATCCGCATTATTTGAGTCTCAGTACCCTCTTAACTAAAATTTTTATTTTTCCTGTTAAAACAATGGGAGGTTATATTGTTCAACAAACCAGAGATAAGATTACCTTAAAACCCCAAAATCCCAGTTCCGAGAAAATTATAAACTTTATCCAAAGTAATAATTTAAATAAAGTTATATCCTTAATAGTTAATAAACAGTTAGATTATATCTCTTTGTCCTTTGATGAAATGAACAGAATTCCATCCAAATTTAAAGCTAAATTACAAATCGAACAGCAACCTCTTAAAACATCCAGGTCTATTTCGATGATAATTTGGAACACCCAAATAAAAGCATTGAAAGGTAAAATGTATAGAAAGAGTAAAAAGAATAGAAAAAAAGTAAAACCATTGAGAAATTTAAAGAATATAAAGAATATAAAGATTAGACAAGCTCTATCATTGTTAATTAACCGTCAATCCATCAACAAAAATCTATTTCAACATTCGCTTGATTATGCCCATTCCTTTTGGGGCAATCGCTCTATTTACCATGGCAGTAATCCTCAACTTTTTTATCAACCCTCATCGGCATTACCTTTAATTAAAGATGCCGGGTATTCAATCAATATAAAAAGGAAGAAAATAAAAAATCTTTCATTCACTCTCTCCCTACCTCCTAATTATTTAGCTATTAAGGTAGGTGAAATAATTAAGGAGAATTTTGGGAAAAATGGTATTAAAGTAAAATTAAAGAAATTAAATAAACAAAAATATCTCCAATCAATTAAAGAGAAATCATATCAAGCAATCATGTTTTCAACCACTTTATCCCCAAGTATTGATCCTTTCGTTCTCTATGGATCAGTTCTTCCTACCTCTATTTTAGAAAAGCTAAAAGAGGATATTCTCTCAACAGGAAATATCGAAGACAATACCAATGACAACACCAAAGGTAATACCGAAGATATCACTAAGTACAACGCTAAGTACAGCGCTAAGTACAACGCTAAAGACAACACTATAGACAATACTAAAGATAAATTTAAAGACAGCACAAAAAATATTACGAATACTGAGGAGAAGCAGGAGGCTGTCAAAACCCAAAAATCTCCTTATAGTTATATCTTTTCCCTCGATAACAAAATCCGAACTGAAGCTCTAAGAAGTTTAGATCGATTTCTCTTCAACCAGTACTTTGCAACTCTTTTATTTGAACCAACAATGAAATATATTATTACCCTCAAATATTGATCAATTATATAAATATACTACACACTTATTTGCATTTAAGTATTGACTTAATCTTTATATAACATTAATTATTTGCCAGCTACAAAATCTGTAGTTTCAGCAAAAAGTAGATAATCTAGTTGGCTTGGGATTGACACGGGATGGGCACTCGCGTCCATCCAATCCAAAAGTCCAAAGACAACCAAAACCGAATATAAAACGCTGACAGATGCTGTTACAAACCAGGGGGACTCTAAAATAGTTGGTATTAAAATGACCGTATCATATGCTTAAAGAAGTGGATTTCTTTTGGGAAAAACCAATAGAATACAACCGGTATAAACAAACTGAGTTTACTTATACTCTCAAACTAGATAACCAACTTAATATCATTGATGGTAGTTTTAGATGGATTATTATATTTATCAAATATGCAATAGCTGTAGCACACACTATAGATAGAGGAGGGATAACCGGCAAATAATAACGGGAGTAGGAAAAGGGTATCCATATTATCACGCCTAAAAAGATAATTACTACCCAAAATAGGATTAAACTAGTTAACCCAAATTGTTGAGAAATCTTAAAAGACTTCCACTCGATCCCAATCAGAGTCACACAACCTACAAGAAAAAAAATTAACTCAAAAGGAACATTTATAAAAGAAGCCAAAGTTGTAAAGTTTCCCATTAGAGTTCTATACAATACAGAAGCTGTTTTTTTTGAAAGGGTATATAAACCCCTGGGATGACGTTTACCATGGCTGGCAATGCCTTTACTTCGCATTTTTATCATACGGACAGCGCTTTTAAACGGATTAGCATAGAAATTGGGCGAAAATGAAATGAATGTTGAACTAGCTATCATGCATACAATCAAAAAAGAGAGAATAATACGCGTTCCACCAAAAACTCGTGTCCCACCAAAATTTTCCATTCGTCTGCATATCATCAAATTGATCAGTAATAAGATTACTCCCGCTAACAAAAGAAACAATAATAAACCGCCATTCAATTTGATCCCAATAGCTGTTCCTATACTAATACCCATTAAGATACTCAAAAGGTAATTTTGATAAGCTGGACGATTATTGATAATACCCTGATACCATTTAATCATTAATAACACTGTTAGGGTCATAAAAAAGATAAGTGGAGCATCTGTCATGGCCTTTCGGCAACAACTTATCATCAAAGGATTAAGTCCTAAAAGTAAAGCGGCAATCATCCCTACATATATATTTACTAAATTCTTACCGATAAAATATACAATTAAACATGTCAAAAGCCCCCAGAAAGCATTCATCAAACGAACTGGCTTAAGAATATCTGAACTAGTGACTCTTCCTTGGTTGATGTTCCATTGTTTGGATCTTTCAAAGACCCATTTTTTAATACTTGCTGCTTTTTGTATTAACTCTTTTCCTCCGGCCAACCAAATGGGCAAAGCTATTAAAAACCTTCCTATTTGCGGTTGATCAAAAGACATAGAGCGAAACCAAATCGAATCATTAAAATCTCTTTTTATAAAAAATAGATTGAAATAGCGCGCATCACCAATCCACCAGCTTTCATCTCCATGAAAACCTTGCTTGCTTATATTCTGGAAAAAAGGGATGCTAAGACACAGCAGTATTATTGCTGGAAACCAAAAATTTAAAAAAAAACTTTTTCTCATATTCCATGCATAGTATCATTACATAATTGAAAGAGTCAATCTGGAGTTGTTATGGAGCATAGCTTCGGTTATATTATAGCTATATGTTTTATCATTATTCAATTTTTCATCGGCTGGATTTTCTTACATAAAATTCTGATTAGAATTTTAAATAAATTTACACATACAAATACAAATATACATATAAATCCTACTCAATCTCTCGATGAATTATCCTCTACCCAACCATTTTCTGCCATAATATGGAACGGGAAAATTGAATCAATCTTATTTAGTTATATAACGGGTCTATACACAAGCTCGATCTATTTTATTTTTATTGGAATCTGGGGGATGTTAAATTGGTCCTCGGTTGTAATCTACCTATCAGCATCTCTAATATCCATTATTTTTGTATTAATACAATGGTACCGAGACAGCCAATCAACAACCAGTTCTCCTCATCAACCAACCAATTCTTATCAAAGATGGTTCTCTTCTCATAACTATTTACCATTAACAATAATGGTTATGGTAAGTCTATTACTAACATGGTGGTTGGTTCCCTACTTTTTACAAAGTCTACTGCCTAATGCTGATTGGGACTCCGCTATATACCATCTACCTAACGCAAAACTTTTTACCCAACAAAGTTTACTCCATATATCACCATCTACACCATATACATCCATGCCCGGTAACATCCATTTATTTTATTCACTATTTATGCTGTTAGACGCTGAAACCGCGATCATACCGTTTAATTTAGTCACCATATTATTAACCGCTCTAGCTGGTTATGCTCTGACTCAGCGTTTAGCTGGTAAATGGGCAGGATATACCGCGTTTTTAATTATTTTATCCAACAACATACTAATGGAACTCGGTATTGATCCAAGAATTGACGGGTTTTTGGCTCTTTTCTTACTAATGGCTTTTTATGGATTTCTAATTTGGATCGAAAATACTAAACAGCCCGTCTTCTTATGTTTTACAGCCATTGCTTGCAGCTTGAGTTTAGGCACCAAGTATACAGCTGTCTTTAATGTTGCCATTTTAGGACTTTTTATTTTATTGATCGGTTCAAGGATAATTAAACACTCAACACAAAAACACTCACCGCAAAAACACTCATCGCAAAATTTCTATCGACCCTTAGTAATTGCTATCGTCATTTTACTCTTACCCACCGGTTTTTGGTACATACGTAATGCTATCATCTTAAAGGACCCTATTTACCCCTTACTAAAGGGCAGATACTATATTGACAATAACAACCAGCCCAAACAACTCAAACAAGAATTATCCCAATTGATAGCCCAAAAGCGCTCTGATCAACCGGATGATCCAATCTTTAAATACAAAAAGAGAATCAAACGCAGAAATCACCAACAAAATATTCCTACTCATTTTTTCAATTTATATGACGTTTGGCAAAGACCCAACCTCTACGCACGCAAGCCATTGCACTTTTTAAGCCCCTTTGTATTCCTCTTTTTTTTGGTTCCATTATTCAGAAGAGATAAAAGTAGTAATTGGTTATTTGCCGGTGGAATGATTTTGTTTTTAATAATAGGAAGTCGCACTTTTCTACTTCGATATTTACTGCCTATATTACCCCTTTTTGCGATCGGTTCAGCGATAGTTATTGAAAAAATGGGCTCTTTGTTAAACACCAGACTTCTACCTACGACCTTTAGGCCCTTTATAACCTCTACTACATCCACTACCTCTACTAACTCTACTACCTTTAATATTCGTAATTTCCGCCTGCACTGGTGGTATCTACTATGGTTTCTGGCAATTAGTTATGTAGCATGTTCCAACCATCAAAAAGAGTGGAAAAAATACCAATCTATGAGAGGAACATCTTACTTAACAGGTAAACTGGATAGAATGAGCTGGATCGCTAAAGTAGGTTATAACTCTACCCCAGCAATGCCTAGGGCCATTAAAAACATTAATGGTTTTATTAATAAAGGTATTATGTCTCCAAAGGATCTTATTTTAATGGTGGGAGAAGAAAAAGGTTATTTACTAAACTGCAAATTTATCCCTGATAACAGTAGATACGGCTCTACCTGGGCCAAACGAATGATCCAAGCCAAGGAAGATTACCAGCGATTACTTGCTAATCTGCAAAAAGATGGTATAACTCATATTCTATATAATCGAGGATTTTACTCTTGGGTCTTGAGAAAGACTAAAGTAAATCGAGATTTTATCGCCTATAGCTTATATACTCTTGAGCGATTTTTAAAGAAGTACACCAGAACCATTTATAATAAGAATGGTGTTCGGATAGCCAAAATTATGCAATAATTAAATTAATAATTATTATAATCATAGGTGGGCCTGAATAATGTCGGTTTCAAAACAACTTCGTTCAACCATTGTAAATATGTGGCATCAACATAGAAGTTCAGCACATGCCAAGGCCCTAGAAAAATTAAAATCCCTCCAGTTCCCTAAATTGAAAAGAATTCTAATCGTTACCAGCAACTATGAAATAGCAAATGATATTAAATATAGACTAGAAGATGACACCAATATCTTTACAATCGAGCCCAGCGGATTACAAGGCATTAACTTATTAAATAATAATTCATATGATAATTCATTTGACTTTGTTATTTGTGATTATGAAATGCAAAATATGAATAGTATGCGATTCGTCAAAGAATTAAAAAATCGAATGGATATTCCCAACAAACCCATTATCATGTTCTCTGGCAGACGCGATTTGGTGAAAACTGAACTCGAAATGAGTATCGACTTTTTTAAAGAATACGGTATAACCTCCATATTAATTTCTCCTTTTTCTAAAATTGATTTTTACAAGGCATTAGAAAATAGTTGGGACTTATACGGTGTCAATAACTCAATTGAACATTACTACACACTGGCTAATGAAGCATTCATCAAAAACAATCATAGTCTGGCAAAAAAATACTTACTAGCAATTTATGGTAATAACCAACAGTCATCCAGATGTAATATGAACCTGAGTCATATTTATAAAATGGAAAAGAACATAAAGAAAATGAAATTTCACTTAAATCAGGCCCTGTCTTACGATGAAAAAAACCTTTCAGTGTACTATTCAAAATTTCAATATGCTTTAGAACAAAACGACTTAACAACCGCGTCTTCTATACCAGAACAATTAATCACGGACGACTTTCCAGAAAAGATAGAAGCAATTGCCTTTTTTTGTGAGTTTTTATTTAAACAAGGTCGATATAAAGAACTAATAAATTTAATAAACAGATATCATAAATATATAAACAAATTCGATCAAAGTATTCATTTGCTTTTAGGTAAAAGCTATTTACATCTCAATATGCCGGATAAGGCAGAAAAGCATTTAGAGACTATTGTTCAGCAAACCGACGTATCAGTAAAAGTCTTAAATCTACAGGCTATTGCTTTAAAAAGACAGTCCAAATATGAACAAGCTTTAAAGACTTACTTTCGAGTCCTAAGAGAAATCCCTGATGACTATCGTATAAATTATAATATTGCGCTATTATACCAAATACTTCATCAGATTGATACAGCTATTACCTATACTCAACGTTCATTAAAATCGAATCCTTTATTCAGTAAAGCTCAAAAATTGCTGGCCAATTTAAAAGAACAAAACCCTCAATCATAACCATCATAATGGACAAATTAACTATGCGCAATATACCTATTACCCCCTTAATCTTCTTGTGTTTAATAATAATTTACATACCTGTTCCCCTTCCCTTTAAAATCATATCAGCTCAACCAAAACCGGATACGCAAAATGTATCTAATAATGTAATTAATCAAAAACAAGAAATACTTCCCAAAAAATCCTCTTGGTATTTGGGATTGGGTTTTGGATCAGGAAATGGATCATACGAATTTAACGATAAAAATTACTCCTTCACCGAACCGAGAGAGGATTTAAAACAAGAATCAAGAGTAATGTATTTAAATCTGGGTTTAGGACGAATATTACAACCCAATTTTCATCTAGGAGGTGAAATAAATTTATTGGCATCAGTTGTTCAATATACCTCAGAAAAAACCAACCTCTCCCTTGATCACAATATAAATATTAATAGTTTTATGTTGGTTGCTACATATTTTCCCACTTATTATTATGGTTGGGAAGGATTCTTAATCAAAGGCGGATTGGGATTGACCACTATGACAATAGAATCTCAGTATGATGTATTAGCATTTGATTCAGTTCCTTTCCGTACGAAAGAAAAAATCGACTCCCAAGGATATATTGCTCTTTTAGGTCTAGGATATGCTTTTAATCTGGGTAAAGCCTTTAATTTATGTCTAAATTCTGAATATGCTTATCAATATTACAAAAAAGAGGAAGATCAACCCTCTAGTAGTTGGTACTGGCTTATATTTCTATCTTTCTATTGGTTTTAACATAATAGGGGCTGACCATTTGGATCAGCCCCTATTTACCCCAACTTATTAGCAACAATAATAAATCAATCAATATCTCACCATCACCATCACAAATACCCGCCCAACCGGACCATATAACGTCTGTCTTCAACCGAGGTAAGTCCTTGCCCCACTTCTTCACCATATGAAGATGCTTCCAAAACAATAAAACCTGTATCAATACTTATCCCGGCAGTCCATAGGCCCATATTATAGCCTCCCCGAAGGGTAAAAAATGTTTCTCTGAGTGGATTACCTAATAATAATTCTGCTCCTGCATGTACTTTTTTGATAAAATCAACCCCCTGATCAGTAACATGCTGAACATCAGTTGCCATCCTAACAGCTACATTCCGTGAAATACGTGGCATAATAGAAAAACCAACATTTATATATTGTGGATCATCTCGGACGTTAACTAAAGTACCTGAAGTCTCATAGGATTTAGCTACCTTGCTGGTGGTAATTTTGGTTCCTCCCACATCACGCACAGAAACTCCAAAGGATGGAAACCAAAAGTCACTCACAATATACAATAAACCAACATCGTATCCGATACCAGCACCCTTACTTACATAACTGTTCATCTTGTTCTGAAAAGTACCATCTAAAATACCTTTAGGAGCAATATATTCATTAATCTCAGTACGCATAACGTATCGAACATTTACTCCAAAAGCTAACCGATCCTGCAACAAACCCCAAGCAAATCCGATCATAGGGACTATATTGGCAACGGCATCTATATGCATTTTATCAATAGTAACCTTAGTTACACCGGCATTAGTCAAAGTAGTAAGATGGTCAGAAGTCAAACGAGTCCCCGCTGCTATACCTCCAGCTGCCTCGGTCAAACTGGCTCCCTCCGCATCCGCTACGGCAGATTCTCTTTCAGTCATTTCAGCGCGAAATTGGGTATCAGTTAAAAAGCTAATCTGAAAATTAAAGAACTTTACGTAGGGAAAAAATCCAAACCGAGCGTATAAAAACTGGTCCTCAGTTTCTTCAAGGGCATCGGCTATTTTCTCCACTTGCAAATCATCAAAATTATTTATTTCTCCGTATAATTTTTTAGTATTTTTAGATATTTCACCATATAAATTAGCAAATTCCGCTCGATGAAAAATCTTTCTAGTATTAAACGTTCGTTGTCTCAGAATACCAGCCGGATTGTACATTACCGCATTGAAATCATTACTAATTGCGGTAAAAGCATTACCCATTCCCATCGGCCCAACCCCTTTAAACATATCTTTTAATTCATCCGCCTGTATTAGAAAAAGACCGCAACCAATTAAATATATTATAATAACCGAAAATATACCTGTAATTTTCATATAAAATACCTCCTTACAGGTATAAGTCGGCTGATAATTATAATAATTAAGAAATAAAGTTATAATATTTTAGTTTGCGGGACAATCACTATACTTTGCTCTCATCATGCTGATTTGTTCTTTAGCAACTTGCCCTATGTACATTTTTTGAGCAATTACGTTTGTTACTAACAAATTCTCACCACCCAAAAAGCCACCCACCAAGGATTCTGTATAATACATTGATGACTTTTGAGTTGCTAAATAAATTTTTTCCGTAACAACTTTGCCCTCAGCATCAGCTAATTTAAATGTGAGAACACTACCAAAATAGGAATGATAATTTTTATCTTCCTTTTCATCTACCCAGGGTATAACGGATATATTCATATACTTCTTCCGTTCGAATTCAGTTGTTACCAGGTAATATTCAGCATAAATATCTTCATCTTCCTCTGGAATTACAAGCAGCTTGTAAATAGCCGATCTATCTTCGAAAAAATAGATATTTGACAAGTGTCCACTATGACCGGGCTGTTTGAGTAATCTGTCCTGTTCTATGTCAAAAAACCAATAAAAGGAATAGGCACAAGATGGCCCGTATACTCCTTTAGAAATGATCACCCAATTCCCGTCCTTTGAAAATTCAGCTAAATTTTTAGGATATACACCAAAATCGTAGTTAAAAGGGCCATCAACAGCTCTTATATGGGGAGATTTTTTAGTATTTATATATAAAACTAAATTGGCGAATTGAGAGTAAACAACAATAATGCTTTCATCAGCAGGGGATACATCCAATCTTTCGAAAGTCAAAATCCCAGGATAACAATCAGACGTTTTTTGCTTAATATCTTCATTAATATTTTGATTAATATCTGATACAGACGCTATGATGCGGGAAGATTTACTGTTTACATCAATCTCAATTAGATCACTATTGTCACTGGAAATGGCAAAAATTTATTTCCGAAAGCCGACAGTTTTAATGAATAACGGTTAAAATGTCCCTAGAAGGAATGTCAACAAAACTAGTTTAGTTAATAGTTAGAATGATGACTATGTAATATCAAACCGATTAAGCATTTTTCTGAGGCCTTCTCTACTTATACCCAACATTCTAGCTGTCTTTGATTTATTACCATTATTAGACTCTAAAGTTCGTATGATCAATGATCTATTTACCTCGTCTACAATTTGATGCAATGATCTATTGCTGATATCCAAGGATAGCATTTTAGCTGGATCATACTCTTGGTCACGTGGCAGACTTTGTCCTTCAGCAGTATCATCAATATCATTTGGTGATTGTTTTATATCCTCACTTAGATGAGATTCCATAATTAACTCATGCTCACCGGACATAATGAAGGCCTTTTGAACTTCATTCTCAAGTTGTCGTACATTTCCCGGCCAATAATATTTAATCATGATTTCCATACATTTTGCCGCTAATTTTTTTCTGGGAAGATTAGTTTGTCGTCCTTCTTTATTGAGCCTCTCTAAAAAATGATTGACTAACAATGGAACATCACTTTTTCGATCTCGAAGTGGAGGTAGTTTTATTTCCACCACATTAAGACGATAATAAAGGTCCTCACGAAATCCACCTTTTTTAATTTCGCTCTTTAAATCTTTATTAGTAGCTGCCAAGAAACGGACATTAATTTCAATCGGGTCCTTACCTCCTACCCTTTCAAATTTCTGCTCCTGAATAACACGCAGCAATTTAGCCTGAAGTATAAGGCTCATATCTCCCAATTCATCTAAAAATAAGGTACCGCCATTTGCTTGCTCTAACCGGCCCACACGTTCCTGAACACCTGTAGCCACACCTCCCTTTATCCCAAATAGCTCACTCTCTAGTAAAGTTTCAGGAATTGCTGCACAATTAAGAACTATAAAAGGTTTATCTTTTCTATCACTAGTATGGTGCATCAAACTGGCAACAATCTCTTTACCTGTACCCGATTCCCCCTGAATTATAATATTAGAAGAATGTCTAGCAATAGTAGTTATCAATTTTCGTACCTGTTCAATTTGTTCACTATTACCAACCAATTCTCTGGCTGCCATTTGCATATCCAATTTTTTTCGTAACTGCTCATTTTCATCTCTTAAATAAGTTAGTCGATATTGATTTTCCAAGGAAATAGCTAAAAACATCGATAATACAATCAAAATCGATTCATCATCATTATCAAAAAGACCTTTATTACTATTTAATATTTCAATAGCACCCAGAATTTTTCCATCCGAACTTTGAATCGGAGCACACACGATAGTTTCAGTACGATAACCGGTCTCTATATCAACTTCTGGATAAAATCTACTATCATTATAGGCATCTTGAATATTTAAAACTGTCTTTTGCCGAATGACTTCTCCAACAATACCTTTATCTAGATTTATAGAAATTTCTTTTTCAATCCCTAGAGCAAATAAACTATCAATAGTACCCTCATCCTGATTTAATAAGAATATAGTTCCTCGGTCTCCCTCTACCAACTCAACTGATTTATTGAGAATATAATGTAATAATTTCTCTTGATCCTTTTCAGTAAAAATCTTTCGGGCAAGTTCTAATAATGCGTCAAGGGTCATTTGACCTGAACTAACAGTTAAATCCATTTAAGCTCCTTATTCTTAATTCTTATCGAGATAAATAATGAAAATATTTTTGTCTGATTATATTTATTATTAATTGTATTATTCAAGGATATTAAATAGATAAAATAAAAGCAATCACAAAGTCTCGTAGTCCTTTACACCCTCTTTTTTTAGAATTTCCGCTCCGCCCATAATCGCGTTCTTTCCAGGTTTATCCAAATAAAAAGCTGCCTTCTTGACATCCTCTATAGATAGATTCAATAATTTCTGACGAAAAACATTTCTATCTTCATTTGATAATCCTCTTAAATTACGAAAATAAACACTGTTACCACGTTGCCCAGGACTGACTGGTTCATCAACTCCAGCAATTATTTGGAGAATGGATTCTTCAATTTTACGTTCAGTGATATTATCCTGAATAAAATTGTAAGAACTTTGATAGATTTTAAAGGTTCGATCAATATGAGGATCTCTGTATGATTGAAAAACAAAAATATTATGCATACACATAGAGTCACAACCATATGCTCCGCCCTGTTCTCGGATCTCTTTATGTAAATGGTCGTTAGAAATAATCCGAGATAACACAATTAGAGCCGGAAAATCCTTATGGGTATAAGGTATAGTTTCAATGACTTTAGAAGTAAAAGCTACTTGTGATGCCACACATAAAGTTTCAGTTCCCTCTACCATTGGCTTAAAATTTAAATCAGCAAAAGTAAGATCTTCTAAATTTTTATCTGAATTATCATTTGAAGTATTCTTTGAATTATAACTTGAATTCTTATTTGATGATGAAACGCTTTTATCACCCATTACTCTTAAATGTGATTCTAGGTCAGGTTTAATGTCATCTAAAGATGATTTACTACTTGAAATTATCAGATCCAAATTGTTTTTTTGTAAAATTGTATCTTTTATTGCCTGCAGGTCCTGTATTAATTTATCTTTAATTTGATCAAACTGATCGATTAAACGTCTTAAAAACTTCAAATAACCGATTCCACGCCAAAAATAATAAACTGCCGAAGGCACCGTAAAATTTCTGGTAGCGTAGTTAATAATGTATTTATTACCTAAAGGAACCACTTCGCTTTCTATTGAAGATAATATACGTAACAATAACTGTTTCAATCGACTTTGATCGTGAAAAGAAACATTGCCTATAATCTCAAAAAGTAAGTCCAGAAATTCTTTTCTTTTTATACCTAGCGATTCTCCCGAAATAGATACCTTAAAAGAATAATTATTTGGATGCTTAATGTGCTCATTAATATAGCAGTCAGCGTTAATTCCCCCTGTATGGGCTGATAAGTCTTCTAACACTTGAATATATGATCTCTGAGAGGTTCCGATTTCAGTTAAGATGTCAGTAAACAATGAAACATATGGTAATAATTCCTTTGATAAATTTTTAAAATCAAAAACCGCATCAACATAAAGAATATCATTAGTATGAACCGCATGATGATAAATCGGAACTTCTTGAAATACATACTTATCCAATTTATAATCATTGGTTCTTGCTGGAATATCTTTTCTATTCAACCTGGGTAGACAATCAAGTGTATCAAGGGATTCAATCTTCTTTTGATACTCATTTAATTTTATTAAATCATTTTTTAATTCCAGTTTTTGTTGTTGATTCAATTGGTCATAACATTTTACCGCTAAAAGTTGCTCCTGTTTAGACTCCTTCTCATCTAAATGTGGGTCCGGATGCAAAACCAAAGTAACACGATGTTGATTATCTAATAAATATTTCTTAATAATACTTTCTAAATATCTTCCCTCTAATATTTTAGGCTTGATAGATTCTAATAAACTACCCAGAGACAAGGACATTCCAAGATCTCCTGAATGCATAAAATAGGGAACAACACGAAATAATAAAGAAAATCCGAAGTTTTTGGTTATTTCACGTACAGAATACTCTAATGAGTGAAAAGCTGACAAGATCAATTTGGAAGGAATTCCATTCTGAACCAGACCGTTTAATACTTTCCATACTAACTCAGTAAATTGATCCTTATGTTCTTTTTTACCTTCCTTAATACCTATAATATATGAGATTTCGCGTATTTTATAATCGAGATTATTAATTGTTTCTTTACCCAAACCCGAATTTAATAAAGCTTGATTCATTGGCGATGCGTCATTCATGAATAAAACTTTATTTAAAACTCGAAAGGCAAGTACTTCTTCAATATTCTCTATCTTGGTTGTGAGCCATCCCATTGCTAAGAAAGTCTTTTCATCTTCTGATACTGAATTATCTAACGGATATGTATCCGAGATATCTATAGGTTTGTTAAAACGTGATTGTAATCTGATTTTTGATCCAGAAGATTTCTTTATTGATAAATCAAGAACCCTTTTATTGATAAATTGCAAATGTTTTAAAAGATCCAAATTACCATAAAAGAAAAAGGTACATCTTGAGGGGTTATAAAATTCTTGGTGAAAATCTAAAAATTGTTGATAAGTCAAAAAGGGTATTTTTTTAGGATCTCCACCTTCATTATAGCCGTATTGGGACTCAGGGAACAGAGCCTTACTGATAGTATTAAAAAATCGTTCATCGGGATCAGATAACGCACCTTTCATTTCATTGTAAACAATTCCCTGAAAAGATGGTTTACCAAAATCATCGAGTTCTAAACGATGTCCTTCCTGCATAAAACTCAATTTAGATAATTTAGGAAAAAAGACACTATCAACATAAACATCTAAAAGGTTATAAAAATCCTTCTCATTCATACTAGATGCCGGATAATAAGTAGCATCCTGTCCGGTCAGAGCATTCATAAAGGTAGCCATACTTCGTTTGATCATACTAAAAAAAGTATCACTTACCGGATATTTTTGGGAACCAGAAAGAACGGTGTGTTCTACAATATGAGCCACTCCATTGGATGATTGCGGTATAGTAGGGAAATTAATACTAAATAAATTATTGGGATCATCATTTCCAATATGAATTACCTTGGCACCAGTTTTGATATGTTTTAAAAAGGTAGCCTCGGCACCAATCTCTTCTACTTCTCTGTTCTCTTGGATAGAAAAACCTAATCGAGCAATCTCATTTTTACTGTCTGCTGATAACATTTTTGCTCCTAACGTTATCTCGATATTTAACACAACATAGTGCTAGCTGCAAGCTATTGTCAATCATAAATAACGCGGGGTACAAGTTTCACTTACACCCCGCTGTCTAAGCGTTTTATTGTTATATAAATGAATCTAGAAACAGGCTCCGCAATCAGCACTATTTACGCAGTCATGACCAGCAGAAACTTTCTTAAAAGCAAAAGTAAGCAGAGGATTACTAACATTTTGTTTGTTTTGTAAACTGTTAACCGCAGGATTATCATTCATCCAGCCACTCGGACACATTAATGTCCCTGTACTTGAATTAGATCCGGCACCTCCAGGATGACCAAGATCTAATACATGACCAATTTCATGAGCTAGGTGAGTAAAATCAATGCCGTTATTATTACCATCACTTGTTATAATTTGTGAAGAGGCGGTACCACTTCCCCAGGTTGCACCACCGCCATGTAAATCCACTGGACTAAAATTTTCCACAAATAAAGTTTATACAAAGTTTAAATAAAGGTAGAGGAGTATTTCTCTAAAATTTTCATCCCTAATAGCTATTTGAAGATAGTTGCATAATTAAGAATGCAAATTACGGGCCAAATTTTTATATTTGATTTTAAAATCCTGGAGAGTATTTTTTGAAGAAGTTAAAGCATTGCTACAGTAATTAGACAAAGAGTTAATTGAAAAATATCATATTCACAATCTCATTTGTTTAGTATTCTTTCAAATGTTATATTATTATTTAAAGGTATACCTTAGTAACAAAATTTTACTATTGTGGTTTGATTTTGAGTCTATTAATTTAATTTAGGATAAATCTAATTTAACGCACGATGGGCTAAACCCGCACATCGCGTTAAGATAAATTAAGATAAGATAAGATAAGATAAAATTTTTCCTGAGTTAGCCTTCTTGTAGGAGAAGTCTATGATTAGATTGTTTGTAGCCATTAACTTACCCACAAACTTGGCTGATCAAATTGACATGTTATGTTTTGGTATTCCTGGTGCAAGATGGATCTCCCCTGAAGACTATCATCTTACTTTATCGTTTATCGGAGAAGTGGACCATTATACTTTCAATGATATTAAAAATTGTTTAAGTAATTTGCAGTGTAATTCATTTTTTCTCAAACCTATCGAAATTGGTTGTTTTTATGCTCGGGGCCGTCCTAAAATTTTAAATGTTAGCTTTGAAAAAAATCCTGCTATTAATCAACTTAGAAAAAAGATAAATTACAATTTATCTCTAAAAAATATTTCTATGCACAAAAAAAAGTTTGTTCCCCATGTTACTATCGCCCGTTTGAGTAACACTCCTGCTAATAGAGTAGCAACCTTTTTACAAAGTGCGTCCTTACCAAATACTGATCCAATTCAAATAAACTCTTTTCATCTTTATTCAAGTCAGTTAACAAAAAACGGCAGTGTTTACCAAATCGAAGAGAGTTATCCATTAGTTTAAAATTCGAGTGGTATCTATTTATTGGAGTGATATCTATAAATAAAAGAAAGTCAAAGTTTTATCTTCTTATCTTCTATCTTCTGGAAATTTGTAATGTACATTCTAATTGAGACAATTTATCTCTAATTTGATCTATTTGATGATGGACACATTGGAAGTCGGACAATTGTTCACCACATTTAGTTTTAAGATGATCCAAAAACATATTATCAATGCCGGAATTATTTTCGTTTCTATGACCACTTCCTTGACTACTTCCTTCTTTACTTCCCGTACTTGCTTGACTTCTTGAGCCGTTTTCTATTTCAAAATCTGACTGTGAAAAATCGGCTGTAAAATCTCCATCAGCAGTCATTGAATCGGGTTCAATTTCTGCGTTCCCAAAGTTTCCATAATTATCATCGTTACCACTATTACCTTCAGAAGATGGTTCCATATTATCTATACAGTCAGGACCAATTGAACCAGAACCTTTTAAGCCAGAGTTTTTTAAATCAGAGCCATTAAAATTGGATAAATTAGCTCCTGAAAAATCTGTTCTTTCAATAGCCATAATAGTCTGATGCACTTTCACATTTCCACCAACCACTATAGATACTGATATCATCAATACTATAAAGATGGCCCTAAATAGCCATACATGCACATGCATAAACCCAACCTGCATAAAAACACCTCTTTTCAATTTTAGTGGACTTCCCTCTGCTCCCAGATTTACACAACAATAGCCTTTTTGGCAATTTATTTTGTGTCCCGTGTTATTTGACTTTGCTTTTAAATGACTAAAAGTTTAATATAATTATATGGATGCCAAAAAATTTTCTCAGCAAGAAATATTAAAACGACTAGAAACTCTTGAAAAACAAATCAAAGGGTTGTTTCCCACTAACAATAATTCCTCACCCTCTCTAAAAGGGGTTATGATTATGTATAACGCTGATGCGGACAAAGAAATATTCTCTTCTTTGCGCACCAGTGGACTGGTAAAACACTATATTAAATGGGAAAAGGTAAAAGGAACGGGTTCGGGTGGTATGAGTGTCATTGGCCCGGTGGAAGAAAGTGAATATTGCATCGTATTAATTATCTTACCTCCTGAAAAAGCTGAAGATTTATACCAAACTATACAAAGATTACGATCAGATATGCTTAAAAAGACCGGAGTAGCATGCCTGATTTATCCTATCGAAAAAATAGAGTAAAATCGCGACCTTAAATTGTGCGCTGGAATGTGTGGGCACACTTTCCAGCGCACAATTAATATTGCAAAAACGCATAATATATTTAAACTATTTAATAATTTTAATTATATTTTATATAAATCATAATTACTTTATCCTTGCATTTTAATTATATCCATTATATAAAGCTTTATGTTGTAGTCAAAGCCAAACCTAGGTTTTGCTAAAAAAGGAGAAACATATGAATAAGTTAGTTTATGGATTGGGAATTTTATTTCTAACCTTGCCTATTATGGCAACCTCACCTACTTCACTAAAAACTCAAGAAAGAGTACCAACCTCAGAATTAGATCAAGAAACACCTATAACTCTACCAAAAGGAGCACCTAAAGGTGTGCTTGTTAGGGTTCAAAATGGTACAGCTGATGTATTTTTTTCCGAGGTAGAATCTACTGATCCTACTACGGTCATTTCTGGTACCAACCAAACTGGTCAAGCTACCAGTTCTTTTGCTTTAGATACCGTAACTGCAGGAACCGGCCTTCAAGAAAGCTCCATGAATATCAGTGAATTAGATCAAAATGATTCATCTAGTCCCGCATGGTTTTACGTCCATTATCGTGGTCCTAGATGGTATCATGGATATTACCAATGGGTATATCGTGGATACTTTTTCCCATATCGTCATGTATGGATGCATAGACAAACTTGTTGCGTATATTACTATTATAGATATATGCCTTGGTAATCTTATTTATAATACCCTGGTGGTTTGAAAGGTGTCTTTATGCATTTGTTAACTAGATTAACAAAAGATAGTACTTTAAGATTTTTAGTATTTTTTCTATTAATAAGTTGGTTACCTACTATTTCTAGTATAACTGGTTTTACTGAGCTAGTAAGTCTAACTAGTTTAACAAATTATTTATCAGCTCGAACCATCGAAAAGGAAACTGGAAAGTATATTCGTCAAAGAATTGGCATTGAGCCATTTCTTGTTGATTTGGACCTTTCAAAAATTACAGTGGCCATATTTGATGATAGTTTTGGCCCTCATCAGGATCCTGCTAAAGAAGGTCTTTTACCTAAAAGCACCCGTGCTGTTATCCAAATGTCTGTTAGGCCTTCATCAAATCAATCACCAATAGACCCCCCTAACAGTACCCATGGTCTGGATATGGCTCAAATTGTCTGGGAAATAACTGGTAAAAAAGAAACCGGTCCTAAGTTTTTACTTTTTGAAACTAAGGGAATTAGCAACTTACGTTCGGCAATTGATGATATTGTACATAATGTGCAAAATCAATTTGGAAATGTTGACATCGTTCTACATAGTAAGAATTATCATGTAGGAGGTAATTATGATGGTAATGGATTTATAAATGCTGAGTTTAACCGCTTAACCAGTAAAGGAATCGTTGTTATCAACGCTGTAGGCAATTATCGTAACATGGTTTACAACGGTCCCATCAATATCAATACCAATCAAGATGAAGACTCAAACACTTATGAAGAGGCCCCCCCATTTTTAACTTTTGATAAAGATAACACAGTCGGTGGAATGCATGAAGCTCCTGGCGTACGTTGGTTGCGAGACTGTCCAAATGACGCTCTTTGTTTTTATAATCAATTTGATGATAATTTAATTACTATTAATCTAACCTGGAACGACTATAGAAATACCGAAGACCATCAAACTCAAAAAGACCTTGATTTATATTTATATGACCTCAGGGATCTCTTTTCTGACCCCATAGCTTCCAGTGAGAAAATTCAAAATGGAACAAGTTGGAGTGACGACCAACAAAATTACAGCTCTCATGCTCGTGAAGAAATAAAAATTCCTTTTTTACAAAGAGGTTGGTACTTTATAAAAGTCAGACCCCGATCTCAAAACTTTACATCCCACGACAAACTACGAGTAGTAATTTTAGCGTCCAAACCACATTCCATAGTTTTTCAGGATAGAACTATTGGCAATGAGATTATGATCCCTTCTGATAATCCAAATGTAATTACAGTTGGAGATACGGGACCCGCTTCTGCCTCAGCTACCATAACAGGCAGAGGCAGCCAAAATTACTTAAAACCGGATATACTTCTCGAACAATTTGAAATAGCCTTCTCTGATGGTTTGAGCCAGGTCGGAAATTCCTCTTCAGCAGCTATATTCGCAGGAATGATAGCAGTATTAAAAGCTAAAGAACCAGGTATGTGGTCCACTTCTGACATCAAAAAATATGCCTCAACTCTACCTTCTTGTCTAGACAGATTTGGTCCTCCTCAACCTATTCCTACCGTTATTAATTTCAGGTTCGGTTCCTCCTCGCAATCAACTCCTAAAAGATTATCTCCTGTACCCAATTGTCCTCCCAATATAGTTCCCTTCTGGGTAATGCCATCTTCCGTATCAGTAATTCAATAATTGATATTATTAATTTAATCTTTGGGATATTATTTACTCAATCTTTGAGATATTATTAGAATAGAGAAAATGCTGGTTACCAACACAAGGACGTGTCCATATGTTGTCCTATTTTGTACGATTTTTCAATTGGATAGATCAAACCTTAACCAAATGGGTACACCAACAGAAATTCAACCCTGATTTAAGCTCGCATGTCTGGATCGTATCTTTAATTATCTATTTCTTACTGGCTTACCTTCTGGTTCCCCCTCTTGCTAAATACCACGATCTTTTTAAAATCATTGGTCACTCAATTTTGTTACTACTTATTAACCTTTTTTATCTTTTTTACTATTTATACTACCAAAAAAACATCTCCCAATTTGGCTTTAATGTTCCTAATCTAAAAAAATTTGGAAAATCGATATTATTGGCCTTTTTTATTCCTCATGCCTTTCTAATACTAACGGCAATAATCATCTCACTTATTGCCTGGCTATCTTTACCTACAGAAAACAATCCTTATCACTTCACCTTCCAATCCTTCACTGATGACTGGTCCAATGGATCAATCGTACTGGCTCAGTTTCTAATTCTAGCCCCTATCGCTGAAGAAATATTTTTCCGTGGATTTGTATATTCATCGATGAGAAAAAAATTGGGAATCTTCATGGGAGGATACTTAAGCGCTTTAATTTTCTCCTTCGCTCACGTTACAATGCCTGTAGATGAATTATTTAACAACATTACGACTCTATCAATTGGTATTCCCATCGGTCCTTTCTTATTGGGATGGTTCAATGCTTATATTTATGAACGGTCAGGATGTATATGGATCCCTATTATTATACATTCTGCCCTGAACCTATCAGGACCACTGGTTCACACTTTTTGTCCCTTTATGTTAAATTTTCTTCAGATACTTTATCTATAGATACTTTATCTGTAAGTATTACTCTATTCAAACACTCTATTTCTAGGTATTACTTATTAAAGACAACACGGCATTACGATCTACATCACCATGGGCCATTAAAGAAGAGCCTATTTGCATCAATAATTTAGACTTAATCAAATTAGCTATTTCTTCAACAACATCAACATCTGTAATCTTTGAATTTGCTGCGGATAAATTTTCTTCATGCACATCAATAAAATCAATTACTCTCTCTAGCCTTGCATTCAAAGCACCAAAGGCAGCACGAAAACCAGCTATTTTTTCCAAGGCCTCATCTAATTTAGTATCATAATTAATATCATCTGGCTCAACTAGATCTTTAATATCATCTTGATTAACTCCCTCTCCTAACTCGATTAAGTATTGAGCCGATCTAACCCCCAAATTTTCTGTAGACAGATTGATGTTCTTAACATCCTTTAACTTGATGACATTTAAATCATCTCCTCCAAATCGGGCCACATATTGATTGACACCACCTATAAAAAAGTCCATATCCTCCTGACGAAAAGATTCTCCTCCTCCATTCAAAATTTCAATGCCATTATATTTAGTGGCTTTTACCACTCGATTAATTTCATTTATTAAAGCCTCATATTCTATCAGATAATAGATTCTTTCCTTATCTGAGGTGGTACTATTTAAAGCTAATAATGAAAGTTCTTTTAGGCGAAGAACACTATTAGCTATCTCATTTAAACCAGCATCGGCAGTTTGAACTAATGATATTGCTTGTGAAGCATTGTTTTTACCCATTCTTAGAGAACGAATAGATTTGGTCATTGTTTCAGAGATAGATCTTTCCGCGGATTTAAAATCTCTTCCCGTAAAGGCCTTCCCTGAGGATAACTTCTCTATTGAGTTAGAGTAATCATTTGTAGCCTTTTCTAGATTACGCTTGAGTACTTCTGTAGTTCGATTGTGTTTAACTCGCAATGCCATATTTTTTTTCTACTTTGCTAAGTTCTTCTTGTTTATAACGCAATTCCTCTAATTTATTTTCAAATACTGTAATATATTGTATAAGCTTTGTGATATCATGATAATCCAACTGTTCGTCATCAATAAGTTGTACGATTTTATCAAAAATATTTTCTGCTTCGCCAGTCAACCGACTAATATTATCGTCATAATTCTCCATCGATTCATTATATTTCTGAGAATAATCCTCAACCAAGTGCAATAACTGACCAAGCTCCTCCACAGTCGATTCAATCTTCTGGGTTTGTTCCTTTATATTTACACCAAGGGAACCAGCTGAAGATAAATCATTACTGATGGTCCTGGCAACATAATGTAAATCGTCAAGGGTTCTTTTTAATTGATTCATGTCATCTTCATTAGAGGAATAATTTGTCACTGTCTCTTCTAATTTATAAACTAAATCCTCGTTATGATCTTTTAAACCAGAAACCATTTGCAATAAATTGTTGTAGCTCTGTACTAGGTATTCAAGAGAATTTTTATCCGAATTAATTGCTGAAACGACACTTTCTTGTTCGACATTAAGATTCGTAATCAACTTATTAACCGTAGTTTGATCTTGGTTCAGCTTTTGAGCCAATGTTACAATAGTACTAATTGCAGCTGATAATTGACCGGCCATTCCACTAATTTGATCCGCTACAACCGCAAAGCCAGTGCCTTTTTCACCAGCTTTCGCGGCTTCTATCGAAGCATTTAGAGCAACAATGCTTGTTTGTTTAGCTACACCCTCGATGATATCGAATGGCTTCAACATTTGTTGGATTAAAGACAAACATTTCTCACTCTTTTCTTTAACAAAACTAGTCTCCTTTTTTAAAAGATCAATTCTAGGTACAGAATTATTTACATCCAAAAGTATGTTATCAAAGACTATTTTGGTTTCTTTCAAAGCATCAATTAATTCTAAATATGATTTATCTGACTTTTTTAGTCGGTCAAATATATCCTTAATAGGAAATAAGGACTGATTTAATAAACCTTCTGTTCCATCAATATTTTGACGACAACTCTCAACAACTCCTAAACCTTTATTGGCATTATCTTTAATGCTAAGTAATAACTTATCTAAGAAAATCTGCTTGTTTTTTAAACCCAATAGATCATGAGAAGCCTCTGTTTTTGCATCCGTAAGCTGTTTTAAATTGTGTTTATTTTTATTAAGCAAGAGATTATTTAATTTGCGCTCTCCAGCAGCTTTTTTAGCTTTGTTTACAATTGATTTTAGATCTAATAAAATATCTTGCCAGACCGTCTCTAATTTACTTCTGGAAGACAATATCTCTTCACCTCGTAAGTCATTTCTTTGAGAAGTCACTATTAAATTCTGAAGGTTTTGAATTATATCATCTTTTTTCTTTATAGAATGATTATAATCAGACAAGTTAACAATTGATGAAGGCTCCTTGTTATTCTCTTTTTTTGAATCATAGGAACTTATAACATTGGTAACCTCATTACCGTAAAGCGTGTTTAAAGTTTCTAAACCTTTTTTATCCTTTTCAAGAAGTCCAAATATTGTTTTAAGGTCATAAATAGTGTAAGTAGCAAATCTTTTCCAATTAATATTTATCCAAAGAAACAGTAATCCCATAAATCCCAAGATTACTCCCAGAGCTAAATTCTTTTGTTGTTGACTAAAAAGAACAAAATCGCTCTGTATTTGCTCTCTAAGATTAAAAAGACCCTCTGACATGACAATTAAATTTTCTGTAAGATTGATCACCTTTTCTTTTTCGTTTTTGTTTTCGTTCTCTTTCTCAAATGACTTCAACATCGATTGTTTTAATTTATCACTATTTTCATAGGATGACAGAGATAAATCTGTATCTGTTTTCAAAGAGTTATAACTTGATCTTCTTAAATTTTTAAAACCAGTTTCACTGCCATCATCATTTAGCAAAGATCGATTAATATCTTGATTAATTGTTAAAACGATAGAATCATTATGAAGGTACAATTCGACCATGTTTAAATACTTCCATCCTATATGGGCCAAAGCTAATAACAAAATAAACAAGCCTACTTGTAAAGCAAGTCCTAAAATTATTGAGGTAGGCTTTTTAACTTCCATTTATCAGCCCTCCTATCTGATCAGATATCGCCTATCTTTGCAGTTTAACGGCTTTGAAATATTATCGGTAAAAACTTTCTTAAGTTAAGAAAAAAATAGAAAAAAAATAATCACCATGGTAATATAGATGCATGGATAAAATTTTATTACCTCGCAAAGTTTTGGTGATTGATACTGACCCAACTACCACCCATTTCATTCAAAAACAATTGGAGAAATTCAAAGTTCCATCTGTAGTTACGGATAAAGGTATATCGGCTTTATATCTATATAAGAACCAAATTATAGATTGCGTATTAACTTCATTTGATTTAGAGGAATTTAGCGGAATAACCCTGATTCAAAAATTAAAAGCTCATAATAAGGAATTGGATAGATCTTTTATTCCGATCGTAATGATAGGTAAAAATTTTGATACTAGCAATTTAGGATTACTGAATGAATTCAATGATATAAGCACTATAACTAAACCTATTGCCCCCCCTCAGCTTTTACATTTATTGAAAACAAAAATATCAGAGAAAGAAAGCCAAGAGAAATCTGGAGAGGTACTCAAAAACGTTTATCGTTATATTAAGAAAGGCGAAAATGATAAGGCCCTCAATCTCATGAAAGATAAGATGGCTGTTTTTGGAAAAAATGCCCCTAAACATTTAGCTGATTTATTGGAAGAGCTTCAGCAACTTGAAGACGCTTATGCTATTCATGGTCAAAGACTGAAAAAATCACCAGAAGACATTTCTATATTAAATGATCTGGGTCGTATTTGTTTAAAACTGGGTAAATTTGAAGAAGCTCAAGAATATCTAGAAAAAGCTGACAAGATGGCTCCGGGACAGATAGAAAGAATGAACCACATGGCTACCATGTATTTGCACTTAAAAAGGCCGGATAAATCGATTGAAAAATACCGAGAAATATTGGGAGTTACACCTGAAAACCAAGATATCAAATTTGATATGTTACAGGAACTAAAGGAAAATGGGTTCAATGATGAAGCACTAAAATTCTGTAATGAAGTATCTCACCCTACTGAAATGATAAGATTTTATAATAATAAGGGTGTTTTATTAGCTGTAAATGAAAAATATAATGACGCTATAAGCGAGTATCAAAAAGCCATAGGATTTTACCCTGATTTCAAAGAAATTTACCGTATATATTTTAACATGGCCCTAGCCTATATGAAGTTGGGAAAAGATCATTCTAATGATGCCAAAAAATGGTTAAATGAATGTTTACGAGTCAATCCTGCCTATGAAAAAGCTCAAAACAATCTTAAAAAAGTCGGTTAATCTTATCATCTTCTAAATCATTTATATTAGTTACTTTAGTAGTTACATTTACATTTACATTTATATTTACATTTATATTTGCATTAGCATTTACATTAAATCACCAGCTATGATATCAAATTATCGTTTGAGTTTGATCTCTAAAGGATCTAATCTACAAGGAGTTTTATGATTACCAGTCACTCTAATCCCTTAATAAAAAGAATTATAAAATTAAGAAAAAAAAGAGAACGAGATACTGGGGGAGTTTTTTTAATTGAAGGTGTCAAAGAAATAGAAATGGCCCTAAAGCATAAAATAGAAATAATCCAGTTTTTATTGGGAGGAGAGCGCGGTCAAAATATCTATGATACAAATATCGTTAAACAATACAATACCGGCAATATCCCTTGCACGACTGTAACTGACAAGTTATTTAGTAAAATATCTTATAGAAATCAGGCAAGTTCTATTGTAGCTATAGCAAAACAACCATTATTATTATTATCTAAGCTAAAACTCTCTAATAATCCTTTTATATTGATAGTTCATGGAATTGAAAAACCGGGTAATCTCGGCGCAATACTTAGAACAGCCGATGCTGCTGGTGTAGAAGCTGTCATAGTATGTGAGCCAGAGCTGGATATTTATAATCCCAATGTGGTTAGAGCTAGTATTGGAGCTTTATTTACAGTACCAACTATAAAAACCTCATCGGAAGAGCTTAAAACTTTTTTAGAAAAACATAAAATTCCTATGATCTGTACATCACCCAAAGCCTCTAATGTACATTACCAAAAGGATTTAAAAGGACCATTGGCACTAACATTAGGATCAGAAAAATCAGGTTTACCTCCAGATTGGCTTGACAATGAAACAGAATCTATTAGAATTCCTATGCTGGGGCAGATGGATTCTTTAAATCTATCAGTAAGTTCGGCTATAATTATATATGAAATTGTCAGACAAAGGGCTTGTATTTAAACAGAATCTATTTGATTACCTAAAGAGAGATTTGGAGATTATTTTATATGAAACCAATTGATGTAAATCGCTTAAAAGACAAACGTTTTATTAGAAATGTTCCTAACTACTTAACAGGTTTTAGAGTATTATTAATACCAGTTATCATGATCATACTACCTTTTCAAACTCGTTGGACCGACCTAATTTCAGTAATTCTATTTGCTATAGGTTCTATAACGGATGGTCTTGATGGGTATATCGCCCGCAAATATAATGCTGTGACTAAAATTGGGAAATTACTTGATCCAATTGCTGACAAAATGTATGTAAGTGCCGCATTAGTAATGTTAGTAAGTATTGAAAGAATTAATCCCTGGGCGGTTGTTATCTTACTCACCAGAGAGTTTGCTATTTCAGGATTAAGAGTTATTGCAATAGAGGATGATATCAAAATACCGGTTGGAAATTGGGGAAAATGGAAATCAGCTCTGCAAATGCTTGGGATCGGTGGGCTTATGATTTGGCACACTTATTACGATTTTCCTTTTAGGTTAGTGGGCAATATCTTAATTTATCTGGCTGTTTTCTTTTCTATTACTTCGGCTATTCAATATTTTAGAAAATATTTTTCTATTGCCCCCACCTAAGTATTGACAAATTATCCGTAAAATTGTAGAAACTTACATAATTTAGAGCGAAAGTAGCTCAATTGATAGAGTACAGCCTTGCCAAGGCTGGGGTTGCGGGTTTGATCCCCGTCTTTCGCTCCAAAATCTCTAAAATTGGAATTATCCAAAACGGATCATTGTTTTTTTATCATAAGACCATAAGGATGATTTAACTTAAAAATACTCTCAAAAACATTCAATGCCCAGGTGGCGAAATTGGTAGACGCAAAGGACTTAAAATCCTTCGTTCGTAAGAACGTGCCGGTTCAAGTCCGGCCCTGGGCATTCCTTGTACCCCAAGACTTTGAAGCAGATTAGCGATGGCAAAAAAAACCGATTTTGGTAGTCACGACTACCAAAACCCCGAAAGACAATAAAATAGACCTTGCGGCTTGGTTAGAGGCAGAGTATATAGTTGCTATTAATTGGCAGGCTCAAAGAAAAATAATTGATTTTCATGAGTCATATAAAGTTTTTGCGGATTACAACCGAGAGCTAACTGATGAGGAACGAGAGCAAAATCTTAAAAAGCAACTATATTATAAAGCGGCCAGACTCAAAGAGAAGGTCATGGGCGGTCCTGCAATGCCTCAAAGACGAAACCGGTAAACGAACATACAAAAATATCAAACATCCAACCATTGACGAAATTAACAAATACTATAAAACTGGAAAATATCAAATGCTAAATTTCACCTAAATTGACCCCCCTGATTTCACGAAGTTTGACCCCCCTAATATCATCTGGATTGACCCCAGTGATTTCATAAAAAATTGACCCCTCTTTGATCAAAGTCTGATGTTCATGAGAAAATACTCTCTATGGCCAAAATAATTGGTCAACCATATTTATATGCCATGGAGGGAATTATGGGAAAGAAACTTAACGGTAAACAGAAAGGACAACGAATGATTAAAGAGATATGGCGACTACACCAAATAGGACTTGGTAAGGGTAAGATAGCTAAAGCCCTAGGTGTATCAAAAAATACTGTAAAAAAATATATTAAGCAAAAAAATGATGGCACTTCAAATACAATCAATAAAAATACAGTTTCCTATCATGCGCCATGGTCAGATGTGATTGATTGGCAAAATGTTAGATCTGCAACAAATCGGGGAATACAGCTTCAGCATTACTGGGAAGATCATATACAAAAAGCTTTGGACAAACAGATTTGTAATATTCCTTATGTAAGTTTTTGGAGAGAATACAAAAGACGTTACCCAGATATCCCTATTGATTTTCATAAAATCCATCCGCCTGGAGAACGTTGTGAAGTCGATTATAAGGGTGATAGTCATGGACTGGGATATATTAATAAAACAACTGGAGAATACACTTCTTGTAGACTGTTTGGTTCGATTTTATGTTTTAGTCAATTATTTTATGTACGAGCTACCCTTACTGAAAGGCAAGAAGATCTTTTTACCAGCATAGGTAAAAGCTATGAGTATTTTGGAGGAGTTCCGCATACAACAGCTCTAGATAATACAAAGCCGGCAGTGATTAAAGCACATCGTTATGACCCTGATTTGAATCCAGAGTTTTCCCATTTTTGTTCTCATTATGGGACTGCTCCATTGGCTATGAGGCCTAGAAAGCCTAAAGACAAGAACTTAATAGAAAATGTTCTGGGTGTTTTCTGGAGGTGGGCAGGGCCTAAAATAAGAGAACGTACTTTCTTTTCATTAGCCGACTTGAATCGATTTTTACTTGAACTATTGGACTTATTTAATAATCGCCTGCAAAGGAAGTATGGCCTTTCTAGACGCCAAAAGTTCGATTCAGGTGAAAAAGATAAATTACATGTGTTACCATTGTCATCCTATTCATACGGGTTATGGAGGAAGTCCAAACCTCATCCTGATTGTCACATTCAAATTGGTTATAACTTTTATTCTATTCCATATCAATTGAGAGGAAAGGAAGTGGAGGTAAGAATCAGTAATGGGATATTGGAAGTATTCAACAACTTAGAACGAGTGGCTTGCCATATGAAGGACCCAAGAAAGAGCAAAGGCTTATATTTTACTAAAAAAGAACATCTTCCTAAAGCTCATTTGGCTATAATGGAAACAACTCCTAGGAGTGTTATCAATGATGCAGAAGCTATTGGTATTGCTACAGGTATAATTGTAAGCAACCTTATTCATAACGCCATACACCCTTTAATGTATTTAAGACGAGTGCAGGGTATTTTAAGGCTCAACAAACGTTACTCTAAAATGGCCTTGGAAGAAGCTTGTCAGGTAATATTAGATTTAAATATTGAAATGCCCAAACTCAGAGATGTAGAAGATATTGTAAAAAACAATATCAAGAATTATAAGCCTCAAACATCACCAGTAAAACGTAGTCCCAATCCACATCTTAGAGGTCAGAAGAGTTGGTCTTCTGACTTAATAAATTGAATAAAGGAGGATCTCTTATGGAATCTATTTCCATCATTAACAATCAACTAACAGACCTAAAGTTATCAGGAATACATTCTGCATTGCCAACCAGAATGAAACAAGCAAGAGAAGAGGATCTAGGCTATGAAGGATTCCTAAGTTTAATCTTGCAAGATGAGATGGATTTTAGGAAAAGCAACAGAGTCATACGTCTACTAAAAAGAGCTTCATTTAAACAAAATGCCTCATTGGAGACTATTGATTTTTCTTTTCCTCGGGATTTGGACAAGAAGTTGATCAAAGATTTGGCTACCTGTCAGTTTATCCGCGATGGGATTAATCTAGTAATTTCCGGTCCTACTGGAGTTGGCAAGTCCTTTTTAGCAACAGCCTTTGGTAATAATGCTTGTCGTAATGGCATTACATCTGCCTTTTTTAAAATGAATACCCTTATAGAGCAGACATTACTATCTAGGGCTAAAGGAACCTATTTAAATCTTTTAAAGAGACTTTACTCATTTGATCTGCTTGTTTTGGATGATTTTGGGATAAAACCCCTGGAACCTCAACAATATCAGGATTTATATGATGTTATCGATGATAGAAGCGTCAACAAATCAACTATTATTACTACTCAGGTACCAGTGAAAAACTGGGGTGAAATAATACCTGATCCAGTAACATGTGAAGCAGTAACTGATCGATTAATATCAAAGGCTATTAAAATACAAATGAAAGGACCAACTTATAGACCTGAAACGATTAAGAAAATTAAAACAAAACTTGACAAAGATTGACCCCATGTGAAATTAGAAATGAGCGTCCCTTTGGTCCGCTTGAGAGGGTGGGGTCAAACTCGTGAAATCAGGGGGGTCACTTTCGTGAAATTCAGCAATCTGCTCTTCTAGGAACTCTCTATCTCGACTTCTAACAATAAGGCTATCATGCATGCACATAATAGGTTTTTTTTGTTTAGCGAATTCAAGCATTATCGCCTCAGCTATCTGACTTTCCCAATACTGCAATTGGGTTGCCATACATTTAAAAAAATGTTCGTTAATATGCGGATGTTTTTTTACAAATGAATCGTTAATGTCCTTGGGTTTAACACCATTAGGCAATCTTAAATTTTTTGGATAGCCTTTCTTTTCATCAGTCCTTATTCCTTTAACCAAGGCTCTATTAGCAGCTCCTTCACTTTTTGCATTTAAAATTATTTGTGCTGCTAATTTAACAACATCTCTATATTCCTTATCAACAGCTTCAATATTGTATATCTCGCCAGGACAAGGGATATTTTCTTTATGATACAACATCTGAAAATGACAATACTTATAATCGACTTCTACTGTAGGTTCATTATCAATTAAATAAAATGGTCTATATTCCTTCTTAATATTGGATAGTTTTGAATAGAACCTCCCGCCTTTTTTAAACGATGAATTATTAAAAACTCGACTATATAACCAATTAAAGAGGCTTAACTCTTCGAATATACTAGGTAATTCATCTAACTGTATTAGTATCATGATAAAATTATTCTCAATACTATAACTCTTATTACTATTCGTCGAAGCTCTCCCTTTTATTTTATTATTATCAACAACATAACAACTATTGCCATTTATTCCCTGGTTATGATTAATTTTTTTTACCTTTTGATTTATATAGTCTTCTTTTTTCTTTTTCGATAGATTATCTTTTACTAAATTTACAATCACAGAATTACCGATTCTTTCTATGTCCTCACAGAATTTAGGTAGGGATATAGTATGGTTTGAGTTATTTTTATTAATTATGTCCAAGTTATTTTGGATTTTACGACCTTTGGAATTTGTATTTTTGGTATACGAGATAATTTTTTTATTTTCATCTTTAAGTATTTGTAATATTGATATACCTTTCGTAACGAGAAGGGCGCCCTCTTGGTTGAC
>CAZJDM010000031.1:0-33707 GCA_964544765.1 uncultured bacterium | reverse complement strand
GCTGAGAACGGAAGACTGATAACTGAAGGCTGCGGACAAAGTCCGCCCTATGATAATATCGGCTGGATTATATATGATAATACGGGCTGGATAGATTCTCCTACCCAATCCCTTGTTTTCAGCAGCTTTCATAAAACTCTCTAAAAAAAACAGCGTATATAAATAGTTTATTTCTTCTCTTCCTGCTAGCCGGCATCCCGACGAGTCTCTTTCAATAATACTAATATTGAAATTATCTAAGATATCATTTATTTTCCGAGTAATTTTACGTCTAATATTCATCTCACTCGAGTTTTTAACACCGCTTTTAGTCAGTTGGTAATTGCTACCGCACCCAAATATAAAAAGTAAGGTCATATTTATTAGTAACGTTAACAATATAGGTATACATTTTTTCATAACAATGCATCTCCTTTCTATAAGGTACTATTTTAATAAATTAACAATCTAACACATGATTAGAGAAACCCGAACATCATGTATTTTTATGTATTATAAAAATACGATCTCTGAAAATTTTCTTGCGATATAACCGTCGCCGATACAAGTTTGATAAATTGTTTTCAAATTTATGTCAAAGAATTTTGAAATTATGCGTTTCAAAGAGTTTTGAAACATAGAATCAGCTTTAACAAAGCCATTAATCAATTATTGGTATTTTATACAAAAATACGATATTATTATTATCTATAATCAATAAAAATATTTCTAATCAAAAAAACAAGTTTTGGATAATTTTTTAAAAAAGTTAACTAAACTAACAAAGGGAACTTAGATGAAAAATTTGATAATTTTTCTGATTTGTTTTTTAAGTTTCTTTTCAGTGAGATCATTATCAGCTAATGAATTTGAGAGCAATCTTTCACAACAAGACAACTCAAATCATAATTCAAATCATAATTCTGATCATAACGCTGATTCATTTCCCACCCTCAATGAAGCCCGGGATCCTACTTTGCAAAACTTACTGAACCAAGAGATATATAAATTGGATCCATACAACAACCTAGGAATAAAAAGAGCTATTCGTACTAAAAATTTAACGCTGGCCCTAATAGATGTTACCGACCTAACTGATCCCAGAGCTGCGTTTATAAATGACTATGTCATGATGTATGCAGCCAGTCTTCCTAAAATAGCTATCTTGCTAGGAGCCTATCAATGGTTGGATGATGGATATGGTGAAGATATTAACCAAGATGATTTTTCTTATCATGTCAACCGAATGATAAGAAACTCCAGTAACTTTAGTGCTTCATGGGTGTATAATTTGATAGGTCATGTTGATTATTTACAAGAGGTTCTATACTCTGACACCTACGGTTACTATTTGTACGACATAGCTCTCAATGGAGGTCTTTGGGTTGGCAAAGAATATGGTAAAAACGGAAAAAGAGTCGGCGATCCTTTATACGATATCAGCCATGGAGCCAATCCTTTTCAAGTAGCCAGATTCTATTATCTTCTTCTTACTAAAAGATTAGTATCACAACAAGCCAGTAACATAATGCTGGATGTCCTTTCTAATAGCGCCATACATCACAAATTCGCAAAAGGACTACAAAACTATTATGGTTCTGATTTTAATACGGTTACTATTTACCGTAAATCCGGATCATGGAGAACCTTTCATTCAGATAGCGCTATTATAGATCGCGATGGACGAATGTATATCGCTGTTGCCTTATCAAACCATGCCTATGGAGCTGTCTGGATGCAAAAACTGATCATAATGATGGATCAAGTCATTGATCTTTTCTAATTTTCACCTTTTCTAACTTTCACCATTTTCCCTTAATAATTAATACGGGACATAATCGCTTATTAATTACACAATTTTCATCTGTGTGTTGTTTTTTAACAAAATATAACCATCTTAAATCATTAATATAATCACCAAAGCTCAAGAAAAACAGTTAATATTCCGACAAGTTACCTGGCAATGGAGGTTATATGAAAAAACCATATATTTTTATTATAGGTTTAATAGGTTTAATAAATTTACTAGGTGTCCTATCATGTAGATCAAGATTGGTAAATGAACTTGAAAGTTATAGATGGGAATCTGGCAATAAATTTGTGGATTTAGGTATTTATGTTAATGACGAGTCAACTACTAACAATGGCGAACTTCTACCGGACCAAGTAGGCTGGGGAAGATATGAAACAGGCTTCAGTGGAGATAGAGAACGCACCGGTATAGGCAGAACACCTCAAGGTATAAGAGCTTCAGCAAAAATCCAAAATGTAGATCTCTACCTCAAAATAAAAGTGTTGGATCCTAACATACATTCGATACCTGACTTTATAGGATTAAATAAGGGATATTTCGCGAAAACACCATGCGATAAAGATGAAGAAATTCAACTAAGAGGACATGACAGCCGATTAGTCGAAAGTTATTTTACCTTCTGTTCCACCAAAGAAGATAGAGGTTCGTATTCTTCCAAAACAATAATTTATTCTAAAATTTCATTAAAAGATATATCCGATCCATACCCAGATACTACTCCTGTATTTGATCAAGTTGATTTAGTAGTAGATTGGTTTAAAACTTCAACAACTGTAAGATCCCATACAGCTGAGGTCACTGTAAGTAATCTGGTAGTGATAAACGATGATTATACTTTAAGCGATCAACCTTTCAGTATATCACCCTTACAAGAACTAAAACCTTGCGACGAACAAGATGAAATAGACTATCCTTTTCCTTACAACTCTTCTACATCAGAAATTCCTGATGTATCCCACTCCTCAGGGCCAGACGTTCCTCCGCTACCAACGAGACCAGATGTAGACACAACAGATACCACTTCCTTTAAAGGCACAGATACTCAAGATACCCAAAGGTTTGACATTGGAGATCCTTACGATCACGATCCGAATGCATATCCAGCCCTAAATGATTCAAGGAATAAAGATTTACAAAAACTTCTTGAGCAAGGAGTTTCTTCCATGAGTTATGGAATACGCAAAGGTGTTAGTCATAAAAATTTAGCGTTAGGATTAGTCGATGTCACCGATCTATCCAGCCCAAAAGTAGCATTTTTAAATGAATACCATATGATGGCTAATGCGGCCAGTCTCCCTAAAATAGCACTTTTACTGGGAGCCTATCAATGGGTAGCTGATGGTTATGCTCAAGGTACTAATCAAGATGATTTCTCATATCATGTCAATCGAATGATAAGAAACTCCAGTAATATTAGCGCCACTTGGGTGTATAATCTGATCAACACCTGGAGGTATGATAAGAGTACCAAGGCTTGGAACGGATACTTAAAAGATGTATTAACCTCGCCATATTACGGATATCATTTATACGACCAGGACCTTGGAGGACTATGGGTAGGTAAGGAATACGGCAAAAAAGGACTAAGAATTGGAGATCCTCTATATAATACTAGTCAGGGAGCTAATCCCTATCAAGTAGCTAGATTCTATTACCTCCTTCTTCAAGGGGAATTAGTATCCCCAGAAGCTAGTAAAGCAATGTTAGGAGTTTTATCAAATAGCGCGTTAAATCACAAATTCCAAGGAGCATTGAAAAACCGATACGGTAAGAATGTAACAATTTGGCGTAAATCTGGTTCATGGAGTACCTATCATTCAGATTGTGCCATTGTCGAGCGTAACAATCGAAGATATATTGCGGTCGCATTATCAAACAGCTCTAACGGAGCCGCCTGGATGGGACAAGTGATATTAATGATGGATGATGTTATTGATAGTTTTAAATTACAACAACCAGACTCTTAGGCACAAAATTAGATTTTAATGTTATTTAAAATCACGATATGGTATATTTACTAATATCCCCTTTAAAGGAATATTAGTATGGCCAACTCTGATTATTTAATCTTAATTGTTGAAGACGATGAAGATTTCGGTTTTATGGTCAACCAGATCCTTATTGATAAAGGATTCAATACCATCCTGGTTGAAAATGGCGAAGAAGCTCTGTCAGCAATTAACGATCGAATACCTCACATCGTACTACTAGATGTACAAATGCCCATTAAAGATGGAAGTGAAGTCATCAAGTGGGTCAGGTCGCACCCCAAATTTTCAAATATCATAGTGATCATGATGACCATGCTGAATAAAAAACAAGATGTAATAAAATTCCTAAATCTGGGAGCTGATGACTACTTAGTAAAACCGGTCTCTATGGTAACATTACAGGAAAAGATTGATATCACGCTAAAAAAGAAAAAAGATAAGGTCCTAAAGAAGGCTATCATCAATTCCTCACTACCTCAATTCGAAGATAATTTTAAAAGTCAATTAATATATCCGGCGGATATATCCGGTTTGGCAGAGAACGGAATAGAATTTCGTTCCAGAGTGGAGTTCAAACCGGAAACCAAGATTTCAATTGAATCAAAAATAGATGAGATCCCTTACAACATGTTTACAGGAGAAATAAAGGACTGTATAACCAAAATAGGTCATCAAACAGAATACATTGCTACCGCTCGTTTCAGTGATCCACAAATAACTAACTTAATATCTAGATTTGAATCAACTGATAATGAAAAAACCACCAAGAAAAGTACTAATTCTAACACTAAAACAAATACAAACGCAAACGCAAACGCAGACACAAATGCAAACGCAGACACAAACGCAAACGCAGACACAAATGCAAACGCAGACGCAGACGCAGATGCAAACACAAATGCAGAAGCCAGTACCAACAAACTTAACTATAATAAAGATGAACAAAAGCAAAAAGAAGAAAGTCCTGATCAAAAACAAACAAATTAGGAAAAATAAACAGTGATTGGAATTTACTCAACTATCAAAGGTGTTCTTATTCGGGATCTTGAAAAGTTCATTGAAGAAATAACTAGTGAGTCATCTCTAATTTGTAATACTAAAAAATTATATGATTCAGCCTTTATCAAACGTCTAAAACTATTAATATTGGAAATTGAACCTGCCTCCGAACACTATTCCATGATTGCAGAAAGAGTACAAAAACACATTTTAAAATACAATGCCCATTTACCAATCTTTATTATTTGCCAAGATATCCCAGGTAACCTTGAAACATCATTAAACATAGAATACTTTAAAAAACCCCTGAAAGAATTAGAGTTTTACCAAAAACTCAGGACCATTGTTAACCTGGACAAATTAGACAAGGGAATGCTAAACGGTGAAGTAAATCCTTTTAATATTTCCTTGAAAGAAGATTCTCTGAACCTGAATTTATCTACCCCTATTTTACAGTTTAATGAACAAGACATCTATTTAGCATCTAATGGGGCTCCTCCTGCTAAATCCAGAGTAGAACTTACCAGCCCCATCTTTGAGTCATTTGATAAAGATAGTATGAAAGTACAGATTAATAGCATAAATCGTTTAACGAAAAATATATTGAAGACATTTCCTCATCTTGATACGATCAAATATCCATACGTTCTATCCTGTATCTTTGTTCATCAAAGCTTTGAAGAAAAAATTAAAATCCGCAAATGGATATATAACAATTTCTAAATTCATCCTTCAGAAAATCTTGATTTTAAAAGTCTCAACTTCTACATCTTAACCCAATATTCGCATTAGCACTTATTGACAAGCATCAGAATTATTGCGATTCAAATTACGTTCCCATTCATAGGCAGTCTTCACAATTAAATCCAAATTGTCATATTTAGGGACCCACCTTAAAACCTGTTTAATTTTATCAGCTCTAGCTATAAGTACCGGCGGATCTCCAGCCCTTCTACCAACAATTTCAATAGGGAAATTTTTCCCAGTTACCTTTTTTACACTGTCTATCACCTCTTTTACCGTATACCCTGTGCCATAACCACAATTCATAATGGCAGGCTGTCCACCATTCTGTAAATAATCTAAAGCTTGCAAATGAGCCATGGCTAGATCATCCACATGAATATAATCTCTTATACAGGTGCCATCCTTAGTAGGGTAGTCATCACCAAATACTTGCAATTTATCTTTAATACCTAAAGCTGCCTGACAACACAATTTAATTAAATGAGTTGCTAAAGGTGTAGATTGCCCAATCTTTCCACTTAAACTAGCTCCAGCTACATTAAAATAACGTAAGACAACAAATCGTAAATTTGTTGATCTTGATATGTCATTCAGCATCCACTCGGTAATGAGCTTGGATCTCCCATAAGGATTGATAGGATCCAACTGCGTTTCTTCATCAGCTACACCTGCCTTAGGAAGGCCATAAACAGCGGCAGTACTAGAAAAGATAAAATTTTGTACATTATTTTTTTCACATAATCTAATTAAATTTAGAGAATTCTCACTATTATTTTTAAAGTACTTAACCGGATCTTTAACACTTTCATTAACAATTATACTTCCCGCGAAATGTAATACATCAGTTATCTTATTATCCCTGATGACAGCATCTAATTTTTCATTATCTACCAGATCACCAACTACTAGTTCTCCAAAATGAACGGCGTCCTTTCGGCCTGATGATAAATTATCATAGACAATTATATCTTCACCCTTTTCTCCCAGAAGGTACAACACATGCGAGCCTATATATCCAGCGCCGCCAGTAATAAGTATTTTCCTCTTCATCAATTTTTGCATTAAAATGCCCCCTAGTAAATTATAGAACTTGAGTTTTATGGCACCTGTTATTAAGCCTCTTTAGGGCGAGGTAATTGATTACGCCTTGATTTTAAAATAATTTGATATGTATTCTTTTAAATTATCCAGGTCAACAGGTTTAGTGAATTTTTGTTTAATCCCTTCTATCTTAGGTTTATCATCAGGATCATTCAATAATGCTATGGGTGTACCAGGAGAAATTTCAATTATTTCTTTTGCTAATATATCTCCTGATATGATAGGCACCTTGGTATCTAACAATGCCATATGAGTGATATATCTTTTGAATAAAAACAATGCCTCTAAGCCATTTTTGGCATTCATAACATTGTACCCCAATTCTTCAACTACCTGCGTAATTTGCTTACCGGCCTCCTGGTTCGATATGGCCAATAAAATATTAGGACCCTGTCTATTTGACCTAGGGTTTAAAATCTTTTTTATCTTATTATTATATTCATGTGATTTAGCAGGTTTACAAATTATATCATCCGCTAATTGAGTAAACTTAAGTACAGGATCCCGATTTACTCTATTAGTATGAACGATTACCGGGATATCTTTTAACTTATTATCCTGTCTTAATCGCTTTATAATTTCAAAGCCATCCATAATCGGCATATTTATATCTAGTAAGATTAAATCAGGTCGGTCCTGATGAAGCAGTTCTAAAGCTGTTTTACCATCCTCGGCACAAACTACTTGGTAACCAAGACTTTGTAATATCATCTGAGTAAAGACAACAGTGTCTTCCTCATCATCTACCACCATTATGACGGGTTTATTATTTTCAATCATATATCCTGCCATCCCCTTTTACAGAATTTCAGATTATAGTTTAATTTGATTATTATTCCACTATTATTTTGTATTTAATCGATTGATCGATTGATCGATTAATTTTAACGAATACCGTTATATATATAGGGCGGAGTTGTAGGATAACTCATCGGAACCGGTACTACTGAACTATCATTCAAATTACCTCTAAAACATTTTGATGTCACGTCCTTCTCATACTGTTCATAAAATCCTTTTTTAACTTGATAAAGAATTACAACAGCGCCATCTCCGTAGAGTATATTATTATTATTCATGAACAATGGATTGGTTGGTTGCCAACCTCCACTTATCAAGCCTGTATTTCCTGACAATCTTTGCTTTACCAGGTCAATACCACCAAACTGTAAGAAGCTTAAAAAATAATCGTTCACATTACCGCCACTATCTTTGCATCGCAAATAAGCTGGGTATCTTCTTAAAAACTCCAAAAACATATCAACACCAAGGGATAATCCGGTATTTTTTACACTGTCTATATCAAAATTACATTTTCGTTCGAAACATTTATCTTTAACAACATTAAATCTATTGGTCAGTTCTTCGTTCCATTTATCTGTATTACCAACCGTCCAATTCTCGCCAAATTGAAAAATTTCATTAGCTATTTCATTTATATCTTTTTTCGAATTATCATAATCTACTTTTTCATCTCGTACATCACCGGCATACTCTTGAATAGCTTCCCAGAGTCTCTCAACATGGGTAAACATATTCTTGGCCGCTGTATGCATCTCTTTTACATCAACATAATATTTCTTAATATCAATATCCACCAAATTGAATTCTCTGGATAAAGCTGTGGCTATTAATCGATCTTTTTGTTCCATCATTTTTTGTTCAGCTTGTTCAAAATTCTTCTTATTAGCTGCATTATTTGTCTTCCTATAGACGGCTTGAGCCTGTTCAAATGACTCAAAAGCAACCCAATAATGTAGACCAAATTCTGGAGCTAAATAACTAAAATAGGACATTTCAGCTAATCCAAATTGTTCGTTAATAACTTTATTATTACTGTTTGCTTCATTAAAGATACCTTTGGTGTTATCTCTTAACTTTTCAACCTCGGTTAATTTTCTTTGCGATTTAAATTCATTAGCTTCTTGTTCCCTTTCGGATAATTTACTAACTCCTTCTTCTAACTTAGTCAGTCTATATTTCATCTTGGATCTAGCATCTTTTAATCTCTGTTTACTGAGTGTTACTAATCTTTGCCGATCTACTTCTATATTATCTCCTAATTCTTGTTTTCTATTGCAGCTTGTTGACAGTACTACTAAGCTTGAAATCAACATAAAAGTAAAAATGTTGTTTATAAATCTAATATATCTAACCATAATTATAACTCCTAAATAAACGATCACCACAATTTAAACTGTCTAAACAATCGATTTTAACTGCCTAAACAGACGATCACCATAATATCGTCATAATATATAGCAATAGTTGTGCCATTTGCCTTATTGATGGATACAAAGATTATTTATATGAAATCAAGGAGTTAAATTTGGATTGGATAATGTTTTTTATTAAATATGTCCTAATTATTTACAAGTGTAAAAAGTTTTTACACAATTTATTAAAATAAGCCGTATACATGATTAAAAGTAAACCGTATACATAGCAAAGATCTCAAAAGAAGTATAAAATTCGTAAATAAAATTACCCTCTAACGACTTAGCAAGAGTATAGTTTATTTCGAGCCAAATTGGATCGAATGCCACTCCTACTTTGGCCGCGACGTTCCATCCGTTGCTAGTGAAATATCGAAGGGATTTTCTTAGTTTTATCTCTTCTGTTTCCTCACCTTTTGTAGCTATGATTTCCTCTCCACGTTTGGTAATAGCTTCATCGCTTTGAGGATTAAAACGAGTAATCATCCTTTGTTGCAGACCTAAACCGGCAAACATTCGAAAATACTTCTCATGAAAAGCGGATATTTTCTCTGATTTGGTTTGTGGTATGAGTGAAGAGCCGATTAGATTAAAATTAACAAAGGTAGAAGATCCTTTAACGGGTATATAAGTTAAAAGTGGTTCCACTGTTGCCACTACATCTGCCGTAACGAAGGTGGTTCCTGTAAAATTATAGAATCCTGCGATCTTAACGAAATTCCCAGTATACATCTTGGTTTCACTTAATCTGGTTTCATCAGTTTCTTGAACTTGAGTTACTCCCGCTCCCACTTGAACTCCCCAATGTCTCATTTGGGCCTGTAAGACAGAGGTTGGGAGTATTAAACAACTGAAATAAAAAAGAAATCGCATAAAATATTGAAGGACAAACATTATTTGGTATCCTTTCCTAATTTTTTCACTAATAAAATTAGTAGATTGAGAAAACAACTAGTTTATTCATTATAATTAAAGAAATATATATCATTTTATCACTGCCATTCACTTGGCGTCAAGTTATCATAAAACTCCATAATTTTATCTAGTTATCTTCAAATAAAGATAAGGTTTAATTTTTTTTTTTAGAATGCCGAAACAACATATAAGACGAAAAATATAAGAGTAATTTGGCTCGAATTGAATCTTTACCAAAATAATTTGGACAAGATCCTCAAAGCCCAAATGAGTTCTTAGAGGTTAGTTTTGAGTAATAACCAAATTAGGAACCTAATTTTTGTTCTGTTGTTGCAAACACTTATGATTGTCATTTCTTGCGACAACCAGGCTCCTGAGACCGAAGTGTTGGAAATTCATATAATTGAAACCACTTGGCAGGAAGAGTTTGCCAAAAATAACATAAATCCCGTCCCTAATGCTGAACAGGTAACCGTTTATGCGTATGTAACCTTTACAATCGATTTATTATTATTAAAAAACCCTACACTTTTCATGCGCTTAGTTCGTTTAAATAAGGATGGGGAAGAAATCGCTGAAATAGACTCTGTAGTAGAATATCTACCAGAAGAAATGAAGGTCACCCTTTACGGTCGTGGAGAACTACCCAAGGATGCTCATATTGGAATCGTTATTGATGAACCTATACATCTAGAAAATGGCAAAGTAATAGAAAATTTTGATGGTTATTCCTTTCATACCGTCACAGCAGTGAATATTACCAACACTTCTATACTACCCAACCATTTTCCAACCAATTTATCATCTTTTGCGGTCAAGGGCTATATCTCAAATACCAAAACTGCGTTTCTTAGAATCTATAATAACGAAAATAGAAAATTAATAAGCGAAGCCAAGGTGCCTATTGATCAAGAAATGGGTATCTTCGTGGTCACTGGCAACATGGGAGAAGTAGATGGCACTTATACTATAGAGATCGTACCATTTGATCTTTTGGGTGTAGAGCTGGATCCGGTGGTTATTACCGATAAATATGTTCTTGATGTTACTGCTCCACCCCCGATTATTGACCTTAAGGTACTTGCCCCTAATCCTACCTCTAATCGGATCGTACCGATAGCTGGTAAGGCCATACCTAATTCGACCGTGATTCTGTCCCATAACGAGACAACTCTAGCTTTTGAAGTATTGCCTTCATTGGAAGTATTGAAGGGAAACATGCAAGACTCAAGTAATGGTACTCAAGGTTCGGACAGTACAAATGGAACGGACAGTACAAATGGAACGGACAATATTAATGAAACGAATAATATTAATGAAACGAATAATATTAATGGAACAACAAACAATAATAATATCCAAGATTCCCAGGACGTAAGTGATAGTCAACAAGCTGCCTCTTTGATTTACCACGAAGAAGATAAAACAGAGGTTTCAGTGTCTGTACCCGAAAAACCTGCTCAAGATGACTCTACGGTTATAGTAACATCTAATCCAACTGATTCAACTAACACGACTGACTCTACTGAATCAGATGATGCTCTTCCAGTCGCCGATCCTGCTTATGAGTATTTTGAATTCTTGATTCTCAGCCCTCCCATGCCGGATGGCAAATATGAATTCGAGGTGTATGCTAAGGATAAAGCGGGTAATCTTTCAGAAGCTGTGGTTACAGAACCTTTATTTGTAGATACATCCAAACCACCGGTACCTGTAGTAACCGATATATATCCACCCTCACCATCCAATGAAATCCCGACTTTTACTCTAGGTATTGCCGAAGAAGTAATTGGTTGTCACCTATATATTAACGATTTAATGGTCTATCATTACGCCCATGAAACCAAAGAACTCTTTATCAAGATAACATTACCCACCTTTGAAGAATTAGCTGATGATTTAGTACAGGAAGTATATGATCTTTATCCCATTCAAGACGGATATTTTAAATTCTCTGCCAGTTGTTATGACCGGGCATTTAATGAAAGCGAAATTAATGACATCCATAATGCCTATAATTACGATACCACTCCACCTGAATTTATTAAAGAGGAGCTGGACAAACCCATAATATCATTATTCAGTTCCACCCATCAGAAAGCCATCGCAGTGATGTCGTTGAACGAGAAGGTGGTTATTGATTATACTATTAACGAAACACCCTTTCTACCCTTTGAAATATACGCGGATGAAGAATTTGAAATTTTAATCAACTCTCTGTCAGACGAAGTATATGACGACAAACCCACTACCGTTTATGTAATTGCGACGGACATGGCCGGAAACTCCACTCAAACTGAAGTATATGTCGAAATGGACAATGAGCCTCCCCCTCCTATAAATATAGAAACTGTTAATCATGTACTAACCATAGAAGATCTTACCGAAGATGAAATAGCGCAAGACATTGGTGGAATTCTGGACAAGAAAGTTAAGATTGTTCTTACCTGGGAAATTGATTCTCCTGAATCAGGTAATTATGTCAACGTCTTTTATAAATCGATCGATGAACCCAGATCGGTAGACGAGGCCACACTAATCAAAAATGATACATCCTCCGATCCACCTATCTATTATTACACAGACTATGTATCGGGCACCATGGCCACCTCTGTTTATGACTACCAAGCATCCGCCCATCCTGATGTCAAAGACGAGCACGAATCTAAATTAGATGTCTATTATATGCTTAATGTTTGTGATGCCATAGGTAATTGCAGCGGCTCTATCACCTATAAAATTACTCCACCTGATATTAGACCTCCCCAATGCAAAATTTCACGCTCCGATCCTGATGCACCAGATACTGCGGATGATAATAAAATAGCCCATTATGGAAACACCAAAGATCCAATTGTATGGGCCAAAGGAGGGGTAGATGTATCTTACAGGATCACAACTGACGAGCCCCTTGATTTAACCCAATCATATTTCAAAGTGGTTCACAGATGGGCTGTTACAGGTAGTGAGGATGATGAGAAAATCTCCCCTGTATCCAAAACCGATAGTAATGATCCTTCAACGGTCTATCCAGTGTTTACCTTCCCTCTTGTAGATGTTAATCCCGGTCGACAAACCGGCGCAAAACTTTATACTATTGACTTCACCATACCAGAAGGGCCTCCTTATGTTGATTTAAGTATAGGGAACGAAGAGTTTATTGATGGTGAATATGTTCCATACATTCACTGTTGCGATAAAGCAGCCGAGCAAAATGATTTCGGTCAAACTAACTGCAACCCCTTTCAAGCGCGTGGAACGCCTAGCGCGCCCAAATTTTTACCTGCCAAATGGGGTAGCGCGACTACAGCCGGTTCTTTATATTATCAGGGAAGACGACGTCATCCTGATCATCATTTTCGTATAGACAACACTCCTCCTGCTCATCCGATCATCTTGAGCCTTGAAACCTTTTTTAGTGTTAAATCATCTAAATCACTACCCGCTCAATATCAATCTAAAGGAGGCGGAGCACCCTATTTTACCACTAATCCCCTAGGCAACGAAGGAATTCCAGAAGATCCCAATGACACACCAATATTACTATTTTCCCGTAAAAAGAAAGGATATCCCGCATTGAAAATTTTAGCTGAATGTCCGTCAACAGTGGTTATATATATCAGGCCCCTGGATCAAGTTAATGACCTTTATGATCCTATTACCGGAGCACAACTCAACGGTAATGTCGCTCATGATCCCGCTCTTAATCGAGATGCCGCACAAACTTCAAATTATAACACCATTAGGGGCCTAAGAAATTTTCAATACTGGGATGCCAAATTTTTAGCTCGTTACAGCGCTAATAGTTGGGGAAAACCATTTGTGTCCAGAGTCAAAACCGAACCTGGATCAGGAAGAGTGCTATGCTTGGGAAATGGTCTTTATCCATACGCTCCGCCATCGGAAAAACCGAACATTCAACCTAATAAAATCTGGATGCAGTTTTCAAAGAACTTGGACTTTAGTTCAATTCAAAGATTAAGCTCAACCATTTATAAAAACAATTTTTGGGAAGGACCTCGAGGAGCGCTTGATAGTTTAGATATTGATGGAGCCTTTGTCATAAGAGCCGAGGCTTTAGATTTAGTAGGTAATACCAGTAATGTGCTACCTTTCCCGGAAACAGTGGGGGAACTTCCTGATGGTATGTTTTCTGACGAAGTCAGAGATACCTCTTTCCAATATTCAACCCCTCAAATGGAGAAAATACTAAAAGATGAATTAAAAGCCCATGTATTTGGTGACTACGATAATGGCACAGAAGATTTTGATACCCAATGCGCTCCCGGGGAGGTACTTGAAAGTATAGATCCAACTCACACCAACTGTACTCCTTGGCAAACTATTCGCGACAATTATATCGCCGCATATAACGCTAAATATGGTAATCCTAGCAGTCCCACATCCTCCACAGCAAATTTCTTTGCTCGCAAATTCTCTTCTAATTCTGAATTACCAGAACCTCCAGTAGGATGTTGGGCATCTACTCAATTCGGAGTCAGATTAAATACAGCTATAGACGAGGCTAATTGGGATACTGATTGGATCAAATGGAGATGCTTTAAAAGATATTCTTCTTCCGGTTTTAACTCAAATGAAATTTACAGTCCCTGCGAATTTATCGACCTGGATGTTAACGGGTATTCGGTCTATGGATCACCTACTCAACCCGACCCTGTGAACAATCCATATCTAAAACGAACTTACGTCTTTGATAACCCTCTATGGCTCACAGCTCCTAATGCCGATCCAACTAGCAATCCCGATGAAATAGCTCCGGATGATTCCGATTCTCTATATGTCAGGATACAAGGTAAATGTTTAAGAGATCGTCCAGGACAGCCTAGAGATTGGGCCGACAAGCCACCTTACAACGAAACAGCTGGCGGATGGACATGGGGTGAAGGCAATGAACCTTGCGTCAAAGATATTGATTATGTGACCAAGCCGCTTGTCAATAGTAATTATATATATTTCCGGGATAAAGCTAACAGATGGACCGATATTGACCCTGATACTATTTACAAACTAAAGAAAACTCCCTCTATTGGAATACTCTACCACAATGGCACCGCTAATTTAAACGATCCAGAGGAGAGAAAATTTGACAGCACCACCAGTTTTGATTCTGACGCGATCAACCCAGATTACGCCAGTAACCCGACTGCCATTTGCGACTCTGATCGACAATGTTTTCAAGCAACAATAGATAGTAGATCAGGAGAGTATTTACGTTATCGAGACGCGGCGGAATCGGGCGCTAATATGAATATGAATCCTTACAAAAAAATTGAATCCGCTAGTCCCAGTTATGTAAATTATAAGGATATAGATACCGAACTTGTATTTCCCTATTTATCATGGGATATTCCCGGCAGTCCCGGGACTCCAAATCCAGATGCTATACGACCTAGAGGTGTATGGGAAGTATTTTTCCACGACACCAAAAGTATTAACCAATATGCCGAAGACAATCCCAACAAGGTCTGGGACGATGTTCAATATATGGGTTTTGCTCAATTCGCCTCAGTATTCTTTTTCTCCAATGCCAGGTTACCTCACATAGTATGTGTACAAAAATCTAGTTCTGACGAAGAATTAGGAGAACCAATTGATTGTGATAAACAAGGCAATCCTGATTGTCGTACATGCTACATCAGGATGGACGGAGAAAAATATGAATTTAAAAGCATTGAATTCAAATATACCTATTTAAAGGGTAAGTATAAGTCTGCACATAATATAAATGTGGGCGGACAGTTTTACTCTTACTATACAAATCGAAAGTTCATGACTTCCTTCCATACTAAGAGTGGGCAATATATACCAAAAGATCCTGATGGTAGATTAAACTATACTCCTGGCGCCGGGGGTAATCCTTATCCCTTTGTAGTTTGTAACACCGAAGGCGACGCAGAAGATGTCTACGATCGCTTCGCTGAATGTTATCTTCCGGCTGGAGATCCACCTTATGGAAATGATACATTAGCTGAACTAAAATCCGAAATGAACAATAATAATCCCGATATTGATCTAGATGACTATCTTTGCGAAGTAAATGGATTAGAAGAAGAAAGAATATGCATTAAAATCAAAAGGGTGCCGTTTCCAAAACGCCCCGGTAAACAGCTTTCTATAAAATCAGAAACTAATACTTGTTTATTCACCATAGAGGATGCCGGTTCTGTACCACCTTTTGGATATGAAGACAAATTACATTTATGTAAAACCTTCAGTTCAGGCTCCTATAAGGGAGAAGATTCCTACAATTCTCTAAATTTTGGGGACAATGAAGTAGACCCCGATAGCAAAAAACCACCAGAAATTGTGTGTACAACATCCCAAAAATGTTACCACCTGGCTTACTATAATGATTTTGAATTATTTGGAATACCTGGTGATACCGGCAGTTGGACCCCTCTAACGGTTGAGGAAAATAATACTTTTAACTGTTGGTACGATACTAGACTAGGAACAATATCAACATCGGACCAATGCTTGGCTTCCTTTGGTGATGTTATAGTCTTTCCTCCCACATCAGTAGGCAAGACCCCCGACATCATATGCGACACCAAGGATTATATAGACAATTGGTATGATTCAGAGGCGACACCTCCTAATTGTTTTAAACCATTATTTCCCGGCTACAAGATAAAAACCAAAGGTGTATTGGTATATGATGAAGTAATTCCAGAAGAAGAAACAGATCCTCAGATTCTTTATACCAATGTTAAAGATCCCCGTATAGGCAAACAACAGGTTATCTGCAGAGCAGACGGTCGATCTAAAGATATAGCTGCCTTCGTTTGGAGAACAGCGAATTGCTCAATAGAAAATGATGATTGTCCTAAAGTAATGCAACCGGTAGGTGGTTGGGGATTTTATAACGATCTAACCGATGTAAATGGCGGTCCCGGAATAGACTGGTGGGTAGTTGATGGAGCGGGAAATGCTAACACCTATCCAGTAGATGACAAAGGAGAATCAATTGACGTAGTAAAAACACCACCACTGGGTTCCGGTTTTGGTGATAAAATGCTGAAAATTGGAACTTACTCTAAAACCACAAATCTAAAAAAGACAGACGCTGATCGAGATTTTGTTACCTGGAGAAATATAAATGTATCAGTCACTGGACATTTTCAAAATGTAGCTTGCAGTGTCTACTATGATCGTGAAAATTCTGCCGAAGAACCAGTAGATGGAATTGGCGGTGATGAACTAATGGCCGAAAATGAAATAACCTGGGGTCTTTGGGGAGAACCGTGGAGTAGAAAGGAATTCGATGTAGCTTTTAGTGAAACAATTCCCATCAAAAACAATATTGCACCTAATACGGCTAGTGGACTCCTATATAACAAAAATACTCTTTTATTAAAAACATTCGCTGAAGAAGGTGAAGGTGAAGGCGAAGGCGAAGGCACCAGCAACATTCTAAAAGCACAAGTATACCTGCTTAGTGACGGGATGAAAAAGAATGAAAAGAACCATCGTGATCTAGAAACAGGATTACTTGACCCCATTGAAATTATAGATCGCGACTGGGTTGGCGATTGGGAAAATTGGGGCAATTACGATCATCCATCCGGACTCCATTTTCATACCGGTCACAATTACACCATATTATTTGACTGTATAGATGAAAGAAATCAAATGGGAAGGGGTCAAACCCGAGCCTTCTTGGACTCAGAAACGGACCCAGCTCCATTTCCCATATTCCTTTGTGTCACAGATAAAGGCTCTAAAAAAGCATATAAAAATACTGGACCATATAAAAATAGATGTGTCGGAGGTAATAGCTCTGGAACCAGACAATACTTCGACTGGAACGAAGCATCATCAAGTCTGATAACCTTCCCTACTCTAACTAATAATGAATGGAACGATACCTACCAATCTCTGGTAGCCGGTTTAGATAAAGAAAATGGAACCCATGCAATGCCTCAATTTTTAGAAGATACCGTGGATCTAATATCTCCACGTATAGTGTTCAGAGCTGGTAAAAAAGACTGGACCGGTCAAGAAGTCGGAGGTACTACCGTTAAAATAACCAAACTAAGACCTGGTACTCCCACCACATTTGCTCCTGAAACTACGGCATCTTATTATCCTGCATTCGAAGATGAAAATGGTCTCAACTACGAATTTTCCAGTATAAATAAACTATCAGACGGGCTTTATTCGTTTGAGATTAAACATAATGACCGGGTAGGAAACCTCGGAACATCATACACCACTCAATTCGAGATAGATACCGGTTCTCCAAATGTACAACCGGGCACTTTAACCATATCCCCGGATCATTACAAACAATGGCACTATGTAACTAATGACACCATAGTTATTAACTACATACTAGATATAACCTATTCAGCTGTTGCTTTAGAGGTAAGAAAATTCACTCTAACCGGTAGTGATCCAGGATCAGGAAGTAGTGTTACCCGTAATTGGGGATATACAGAAGGTGTAGATGATGAAATAGCATGCTCTTTCTTATTGGAAGAAAATACTGAAAACAATTTATCCATAAGTAAAACAATTAGTCTATTTGGCAACAGACCAACCGGATGCGGTTTAACTGCTGAACCTAATGAGAATTACCAGAACTATTACTATATCAAAATTATCACCATGGATTACGATCATCAAATTGGTGGTATTAGAAGCTGGCCAACCGCTTTAGATGATAACAGTGTAAATCGTTACGATCGAGATATGAGCGTTGGTTCAGGCATTGGTCAAATAGGGGTATATGTAAGCGAAGGAAGAGCAAATGAATATGTCTTTCCTAATCCAGATACAAACTCTTCAGACGAAGCTATTACGGTTGACAGATATCCCCCCACTGTTTCCAAACTATCTATTGACTATGGCAGCGGATTCATCGACAATGTAGCTAATCCGGAAAGTTTGTATCTACATGCTATTGGATCAAATAATTGTGGTACCGATCCTAATTTTCTAACAGATTTCAATTGCTATTTAAAAACACCGATTGCTCAAGACAAGGATTCATTCGATATCAAAATTGAGTTTGATGAAGCAACTTTATTAGAAACCAGTGATAATATGGTAAAAAGATGTGAATTTAGAGTGGAAACACCTTCAGGAGCCAAATCTACTCCTCAGACCCTTACTAATATAACCCATCAGCAAGCATTCGAATGGTACAACATATATGATGGGGCCGCCTCAGGCCTAAGAACTCTTTGGTACAAGTGTGAGGACTATACCAGAAACAAACTAGATTGGACCCCAACCAATATTCAATATACTAAAATGAAGGTTAGTGACTTAAAGAATGTCCAGAGCATGAGTACCAGTTTAGACGCGGAGAAGGAACTCACTATTTACTGGAACGCCAAAGAAGGGATCATAGATTCTATGGATAAATTAAGAATATTTATCTGGAAATCCTATGGTTATCCCCGACATTCATTAGAAATCGGATCAGGAAAGATGCCTCCGCCCTTTTATGACATAATCACCTTACATAAAGAAGGTTCAGGAGAACCTAACCCGATTCAATGCAAAAACAACGCCACTATTGATGAAAAATCCTGCGTATATAACACCGTATGTATTAATCAAATTATCAAGGGACAAACTATTAGAAGTGGACCTTTTGCAGGTCAAGATCCATACGACTTATGTCATACCAGTACTGCCGCCTTAACGGCTATTGACCAAGATGACGAATTATGTCCCGGTTATGACTCTGTTCCAATTGGCGGATGTATTGAAGTCAATGATTATCCAGAATACGGTCTAAACTTAGATCTAATAAGTGACCGTCAAAACCCGGTAAATATCGAGATAAAATCCTATGACGTCGGTGGTAATATGTATCCGACCAGTTTATCTACCCTACCGGTATATAACAATAATGTCCCAACCGCCAATCCACCTGAATGGGTAGTAGATCCATTTATCATAGGATGTGGTGATCAAACTAACAAAACGGTGGATCTCATATTTAAACCGGCTGTTGACCAAGAAACAGCTCCTGAAAATATGCAGTATAAAATAGAGTTTTACTATGAATATGGAGCTAGAGATTGTGTTAATCCTTCAGATTGTTATACTAACGGAGAACTAATCTTTCCGTGGCAGCAATGTAATTTGATTAGTGTTGAAGGGCAAGACCACTGCTACTTTCTGCATGAAGCTCCTCTCATTAAAGACGGAGAAACCTTTTATTACAAGATATTAGCCAGAGATGGTAGTTACGGTCAAAGTTTTCAATGGATCGAATATGCTACTGGTATGCCGCCCAAGAATATGACTTGTGTACCTAGAAGATCATACGATAAAAATGCCAATAATTACACCCCTGTTCCGCTGGATTCCAACACGCAACCTTCTGAATACGAGATAGTCCCTTATACCTATTTTATTGATAAATATCCAGCTACCCTGATCAATTTAGATAGTAATGCCATTGAAGATGTTGATAACTTTCGTTCAGAAATTGATGATATTTTCTATAATCAAGTGAAAATTGATTTTGAAACAGGGGGTGGGTGCCCTGATCCGTTACCTATATACAGCAATGACAATAATAACGAAAGCGTAATAATCGGTTATGAAGAACAAGAATGTATTTATCCTGATCCTTATGTGCCTCTCTATACAGAGTTTAATACCATTCGCGAAATGCCTGAAATAATGCCTTATGGCTCCAGATCAAGTAAAAATATTACCCCAACTACCCGTGTTAGTCAATTTGAGGCATCAGTAATATGTTCCCAAACCGAGATTGTTGATCGTTTTTCAGGATTAAATAAAAGATTACCTTCTATTTTAGAGTATTTTAAAGCGACCAAAGAAGTGGTAGACAACATTGACACCTGTATCTCAAGTACCAGCGGCCCAGTTGCCAATAACGAAAGTCGTTGTTTAAGTTACTACAGAGCAAGTGACTTAATTGGTAATGTCGGTGAGTTAACCAGCACCATGTTTTCTCTAACCTCTAACTATAGTTTTAATCCTGACAGAATCTACCAACTAGCTTATGATAAATATTCGGATAATATCAAGCGAATCACTGCACCAACCGGAAACCGGTACCCATGGAAACATTTTGCCCAATATACATCTAATTTTAATTTTACACCAGGACTTTCGCCTTCCTATATAATTAAGGTTTTCAACTGGTACGGTGTTCCCCTGGAAAATGCAAGTAATAAACCGGTTCCATTTGTAACATCTTTGAGTGTTAAAGGTGTCCCCGCTGATCTACCGGTTTCCGATGATGTTTTACTATTAACCGCTGATGATCCATATATCTCTGATTACCCGTTATCAATAGCTAAAGGTGGAGGTTACAATTTAACCGAAGGTGAAATCGGTATTTGGACAACCGATTTAAGACTACACGGGAACCAAAATGATCCCGCTGTAGGTTTCAGGTGTGTGTATGATCCCCGACCTGATCTACATTAGGTGGGTGGGGATTTAAAAAATAATATAGACCCAAGCTAAGGGGGCTTATATGAGATCTATTATTAATATTACTTGGTTACTTTGCCTACTTCTATTCATTGGCAATTGCTCTGATCCCGCCGAAGATGAAAGTAGCGATAGTGAACTACTGGTTCAAGTAGACGAATCAGAGGTGCCTGTATCTATGGTTCGTACCCAAGAAGCTTTTGAAGGACAGCAATGGCCCGGCATTACCGACGCTACGTCCAAACAGTCTTCTATCCGGGTACTGTGGTCTCCTTTTAACTTTGACTTTGAACAACCACCTTTTGATCAAGATGTATTATTAGACATAGAATTTGGCGGGGGTTCTAAAGCGGTAGTTGGATTAAACAAATACGACATGGACTATCTAAGGAACAGAGGAACCATAATTGGTTACAAAATTTATTTCGGTAGTACTCTCAATCATGAAGTGGGCGACGCATCAAGAGATATGACCGAAGCAATAATTCGATTCGATCAGAATGGATCACCACTCGTTTCAGGAAAACAATACTTTGTCGGGGTAAAAATGGTAAATTCCTTACAGGAAATTTCCGTTACCTCTACTAGTATTCCCATCAAAGTCGATGCCGAAGGAGTCTTTGAAGGATATAGTTTTGCTGGAATCACCTCGGTTGAATCAGAAGAACACGGAAAAGCAACAGTTAAATGGGAACCAGCGGCCTGGATAAGTGAATCCGGAAATCCCGAAGAAGGATTAAAGGGTTATCGTATTTATACCGGAACCATGTTTGAAACCTTAATGGCTTCAGTTGATAAGGACTATCGTGACTTCACCGTAAGTAACTTACCCGCGGGATCTGAAATATCATTTGGAATTAGGTCAGTCGACGGTCAAGGTAACGAAGATACTAACATGAAAACTATTTCTAAACTAATTTTGGATCTGGAACCACCACAATTTGAAGGTATCTTTGTTGCTAGTTATGATTCGGACCTAGAAGCCGTGGTTCTGAGATGGAACCGCCCTTTGGAAAAAGTGAATCGTTATACTATTTATTACGCGCACGACCAAGAAGACATCGATTGGGATACTCCCTATCTAGAGGTTAGGGGCAAAACTACCGCTAACATCGAAGTTAATAACGTTTCGCTCCAAGGTGATCAGCGTATTGGTGATGAATGGTTCTATTATTTCGGTGTACGGGCCGAAGATATGTTTGAAAACATGGACACTAATGTCTATACCAAACGAGTATGGATACCCGACATTAAGGAACCTATATACGATGGTTTAACTGACGCATACATTGAAAGAGGGGTAGCAATATTACCCTCCACCATAGCGCTTGGAGGAGTAGATCATTATGATCTCTTTATAGCGGAAGGTGCCAACGAATTTAATTTCCTCGGCAACGCTAACCGACAATATAAACTTTTAGAACCCGGTAAAGTTTTGGCTGCCGAAGATGAAGACGCAGGTATTAGACCTTTATATCCAGCCGAAGATGGAAAGGGTTTTAGAATTGAATACGAGTCCATAAGAGAAAATATTACTTTTAAATTTGTCACTCGCGCAGTGGACGCCAAAGGAAAATCAAGTCAAAATAAGATTTCTTATTCAGTAATTACTGATGATTTAACACCTCCTGACTTTGACGGGATAAGCGACATAACCTGGGAAGAAGTAGATGGTAATTTTATTGAAACAGCTCTACGAATATGGTGGGAACCATCAGAAGATCAAAACACCGGTGCTCAGGATGTTATTGAATACCGTATCTATATCACGGACAATTTTGGCATACTTAACACTGACGCTGATGAACCAGCAGGAACCAAATATATTGGTACTCCCGAAGAAGGTAACCCGATCAGAGCGGAAGTAATTTTATCAGAACTCATTCCCGGATTACGAGGAGATAGAGAATACTGTTTTGTAGTAGCCGCTGTGGACGACGCCGGCAATTACAGCATTAATGTAAGTGGTACCAACCCCAGTGTAAGATGTAAAAATACTCCAGACGCGACGCCTCCTGAATTTGGCGGAGTAGCTATGGCAACCCAACTAATTGATGGATGGTTACGTCTGGAATGGTTTAACGATAATCCTGATGACGTCGCTAAATTTCTAATATTTGTCAGCGCTCAACCTATTAAAAATCAACCAAAAAGTTATTTTTATAATCCCGAAGATATAACCAGCCAGAACTATGTCAGTATAGCTGGGTACGAAAGTTCGGTAGAACTAAATACCATCACTGATACTACCTCCAACTACTACCCGGAAGATCCTGATATTGATGGAACCAGAGATCTTATAGAAGGACTCACGTATTATCTTATGGCCAAAGCTGTTGACGCGGCTGATAATGTTGACAGCAATACCTTACAAATCACCTTCAAGATGGCTGATAAAACACCGCCCAACTTCACTCCTCAAATCACCAATTGCGATACTCTATATAACAGTGTCAAGCCTAGGTGCGCCAGCTATGAAGCCACTCAACCTTGTGACTTTGAAATAGAATGGAACAATCCTGGCACAGGTTCACCGGATGCGGCTGATCCTGACAATGGAGGAATTGATCATTATTTAATATGGGACGTTACCGGAATACCTGATCAAAAACTAGGCCAAGTTGGAAAAGAGGGAAATGTTGAGGCTCAATTATTACGTCAAGTAGACAGAATTGTCGGCAGTGAGTTAATGACCTATGGACTAAGTACCAGGGCTCAAGGAACCATAAAGTTAGTAATTCATTCCGCCGACAAAGAAGGAAATGAACAACAACAAGGCGCGGCCTGTACTGTTCCCTTACCAGACCGACAACCTCCTTACTGGATTTGTGGTGAAAATGACCTTCTTGAGGGCTGTGGAGAAGGCAGGGTTGCTGGCGACATGGCAGGAGGAAATCCCGGTCTCAATTACTCTGTGGCTACTGATCCTCCCGGAATTATAGTAAATTGGAGAAGGGCCATTGATGACGGTGTAGGTAGTGGATATGTGTATTACATCTTATATAAAACCAGTGCCAGTCATGCTAGTAATCAGGGTGTAGATTGGGACGTCGATAACACGGTCCCATGTACTCCGGATCATAATGATCCAGACGACCCCAGTAACTTTATATATAACGGAACCTGTATAATTACATCCGGACTGCTCAACGATGTTACATCATACTATGATCAGGATGTTATCGTTAATGGTAATTTTGTTTACGGTGTAAGAACCAAAGATGGTGTTACACCGGTACCCAATATGGATAGTAATACCAGAACCCTAAGCGCTACAACACCGGATATCTTTGCTCCCATTCTAAAAACATGGGTAATTGAGCCAGTTGGAGGTAAAAATAGTGAAGCAATATCAATGTATTGGTATATCGAGGATATTCCCAAAGCCAATCAAAATATTACAGTAAATCTATGGTATGGCAGCAATCCCAATTTTACTCCCACTCCGGAATTTAATATCAACATTCAGGAATCAATTAATGAAGTGGTGGGAGCGGATATTCCTGGCAGATATGCCCACAAGCACCCTGAAACGGACCGAACCTCGAAAAATGACTTTTATAAGCACTATGAATACAACGGCCATACGGACCCATCAGAATGGGCATACGAATATAATACTACCCTTGGTAAAGTGGAAAATTGTGCTTGGTATGACGAGGGCGACGAGGGTCATCCTTCTGATGTAAATACCACATATGATTGTACTTGGGCTCTAAATGATGAAGATTATCCATTGCGTATCCCCCTATACGACCTAACCAAGGATGGTTACCGTCCCAATTTTGAAACAGAAAATCCTGAAGTGGATTACTTTGATACTAACGAAAAGATTTACTTCCGAATGGAAGTAACCGATAGTCATTATTACGACGATCAAACTCCCGTGACTAAATTCGCCTTATCTTACCCGATCATATGGGATCAGCATATCGCTATGGCTTTTATAGATAAAGATTTGAGCAAATTACGACATCATTATTGGATCGATAAGTACGAAGCCTATATTCCGGGATTTTCCTGGCAACACAATCATGATCCCTTAAAAATGTATTTTAATTACATCGAGGCCGAAGGAGCGACAAAATATAATTGGATGGCTCAATCAAAATCTGGAGTACGGCCCACCACTAGAATACCGGTGTCATATGATGATGATGTCAGTAATGCAAGCAAACAAAATCATTATGGAACCAAAGCTCTACCATATGAGACAACACTACTGGCTTGCGAACTTCGTGGTCAGGGCTACACCCTAACAGATCCCAAACAATGGACCGAAGCAGCCAGAGGCACCAGATCGTGGATGAGGCAACATCCTGAAGAAAACAAAACCTCTTATGGTTATGCTATGAATCAATATGAATGTAATGTAGATCTTGACGATGAGTTCTGTAGTTTCAGTTATGGCGGACTTAAATTTAAATCTCAATATGATCATTGTTCCGCTATAAGAAAAACCGGATCGACCAATTCCAATGCTTCGCTTCCTAATATAAAAATTGCGCAACTAGGATCAAGAGGCGTTTTACAAGTAATAGGTCCCAGGTGTGTATCAACCACAGGTGTACATGACATGATAGGAAACGCCTCCGAATATGTTTTGACCGAGATATTTGCCGCTTACAGTGGAAGTAACTTATTTATATCCGGAATCAACCCCTTTACCCGTATGCCCGATCCTAATCATTATTTATCACCTGACAATATTGTTATGGACTACGCTAGTTCTTATATAAATGAAAATTATGAAAACAATATTTTCAGCGCTTCTAAAATAATGTACAACCCATATCTGGCTATGCCCGATTTCCGTATAGGAGATGACTTTACTTACAATTATCTTTTATCAGCGGATATTTCCACAACTATCGTCGGACTTCCAAATCAACCTAGTTCTGGTGGTAGATATGTTGGAGTAAAAAATTCATCATATCGATCCCTTCATTATGAGACTTATAATCCGGATGATCCCAATACTGGAGAAGTTTTTGTCGTTGAGAGCATTGATTTTACCACTCAAACTAACCACTTTCCAAGTTTTAGAGATACTGGAGGAAATAGTAACATTAATCCACTTAAGGATGTTGGCTTTCGTTGTGCGTTTACTCAATATGCTGAAAACTCTGATTTCCGTCCTCAGGGTTCTAAACTAACTCATAGTGAAGCAGCGAATCGTAGAAATTCTGGAGGCGAAGTTCTTAGCCGTTGTCGAGGAGTTGATGCTGTTCCCTATAACAAACCACCAGTAATAACCGGATTTTCAGCCTATCGCAACTGCCCTGTCCTGAATAACAAGTATTCATGCGCTGACGAAATATATCTTGATTTTCAGGTAACTGACGACCTTACTCTGATAAAAAATTTAGAGATATTTATCTACAAGGACAGAAGTAATGCCGAATCACCTAACTCAGTAAAACTATCCGACTACAGCACTAAAAGAGCCTCATTTGTAACCGGTACTGATTTGTACGGCAACTATTCTATTGACTACCTGTTAGAAGCTCATGATGACGAACCCGCCAAAATATCGGCACTACCGCAAGATAAGGGATATAGGTTAATTGATGACAAACAACCGTTTACCAAGGACTTCCCTCTTGTCTATGTATTATTTGTCCGTGATGAATCTTGTGCGATTAGTAGAAAAGAAGTTATGGTCGGTGCTCTCACTGCCTCTAGGAACAACATGGTTCCAGTTGGCGCCAATTCCATGTATAACGGAACTAGCACTACTTTCTGGATAGACCGCGAAGAACAAACCCTTGATATTGGAGAAGAGCAACATAGTAATTTAAATTATTATGAAGCTTTTAAAGAATGCGCCATGAAGAATCTTGGTGGTGGTAATTCCTATAAGAATGATATGCCTGGATCCAGTAGTGACTGGTATTTCAGATTAGCCAGTCTAAGTGATTGGGGCCTAGCGGCATCCGGCACCCCTACCGCTCCACCATTGAAGTATGGAGGACCAGGAGTAAAAAGAAATTATGGTCCTAACCAACATCGATCTCAACTTTGTTATACCGCAGGTAGAGCTGTAGATGAAGGTGAAGAAATAGCGGAAACAATATCTGCTACCGGAGCCGAGGGGACAGCTACAACATTTTGCTCATCCTATTATTCAGCTAAAGACATGTATGGTATCCGCGCAGAATGGGTAGATATGATCTTAGCTTACAATGGCATTTCTAATAACATCCCTGAAGCGGTTCAATATGGATATAATGCTTCATACAGACCTACCGAAGGATTACCAAGATTTAAGGTAGGCGCATTAGGAACCTACCGATCCCTAGGACTAATTGGGTCCGTGTTTGACAGAACCAAGGCACCTGGCAGATCTGGTCTACCAACTAAAGGTCACACCAGACAGGTTAGTGAATTTCATTCCCAATTTCCGGTAAATATCTTTGACAATTTGGTTCGTACCGATAAGGTTGTATCTGGCACCGCTGTTCCCGGCACTTCTAATTATAATACTTTTGCCTTTTATCGAGGCAACCTGGCCCTGCAAACCGGAGGTGCCATGAGATCGGCCCAAGCTTTTAACTCAAAACTTGCATATGATCAATTTCTGGTTTGTGATAATGATGGTTGTATTAGATCAATAGGTTGGTGGAAACCTATTTACACGGGGCCCCTCTATAACAGTCTGCGACCACTAGAGCAGACTCCTTATGATTTTACGGTAATTCCACCTATGACCCGCAAAAATATGATTGAAGCTTTTACTTCTACGGCTAAATTATCTTCCATGTCCGGTTATCGTTGTGTATGGGGACCTCCAACCACAGATGAAAACGATACAACCATTTTAAAGAAAAAATACCAAATTGTATCACTGGCTGTTAAAAGAAATCCCACCCCTACCAATAGTCAAATGCTAATTATGGTGCAAATTGCCCCTGAATACAACGAAGCTATCGCTCATACGACCGAACCTATAAATCTAGGAAACAGATGGGTCGACAAACTAGAAATTGCCATCTTTGGTGGAGACTGTGAAATCGAAATAGATGAGGGCATTCCGGAAGATGCCACCGGTGAAAGTAACTTACCACGAGGAATGGTGGCTCTCCAAGTGGGAAGGACATCAAATTGTAAAACTGGTCCCGGTCCATATGGAAAATACCGTAAAATTAAAGTGTCCCTCAAACCTGATCCTGAATATCTAGTTGATGAAACAGAGCATACCATCTTTGCTTCTGTCCAAGATACTAAAGATATTGCAGCCTCCACCTTGATCGAAGAAGATGAATTTGACATGGCCTTCATCCCTAAAGAAGAAAGCGGTGTTCCTTATGACTATTATATCGACCGCTTTGAGGCTTATGAAATTGCGGTTCCAGATGAAGGTGACAGTAGTGAATTAATGGATGACGACCAATTAAATCCTCATGGTGGTCTTTCTATAGCTGGATCCAAGGCTGGTACCACCCCGATCACTGAAGTAACTGTAGCTGAAGCACGTAAACTTTGTGTCAGAAGGGCCAATTTATTCAATCCTAATCAAGAAGGTAAAGATGTTGGAGGATTTCCAGGTTTAATTGTCCACAATTATGATAGTTTCGCGCTCCATGATCCTGCTAATTTTGCTGAAGGTGGCGACATCATGAACGACATATGGACATTTCGTCTAACAACCAACCAAGAATGGTACGCTGCCGCTAAAGGCGTTGAGGTTCATGGAAAGGATCGCTTCCTGGTGGCCGATTCAAGTTCTCAAAACTTCCTTTTAAACGGAGCCAATACATATACTCCTGCAGTTATGAAAACCGGTTACCGTGGTTCGATAGCGGATAACTACCCTGATACCATTTCAGCTGTATCTAATTTTGGAGTATGGAATATGGGTGGTAATGTTCGTGAGTTTGTCGACTTAGAGGCTAAATTTACTACCTGTAGTGGTAGTTGCAAAGCTAAAATGTCAGAGGTTAATGTCTATGAATACTGGTGGGGAGCCGGTGATAGTGACACAAAAATATCTAATCCTAATAATGGTGGAGCCGAAGAACCTATTGTTATTACCTATTCCGGTACGGGCAATGAAATAAAATGGGAAATCCATGATGAATGGAGCAGTAATAGTTATACCAACAAAGGAGAATTGGTCAAAGATGTATTTTCTCGTTTTTGGTTACCAGCTCCACAACCTTATTACAAACGAGTGATAAATAATTCAGGAATTCACGGTGGTTCTCTAATTAACTTGAATGGATTGAACGAACCTTATCCGGGTTTTTCCTATCATTATTACTTCCAACCGGTAGATAAAAGTGATGAATATCATTACGACGGCAACTATTTCATTATTCCCAATACCAGTGATACGATCTTTCGTATAGGAATTAGAGGAGGATCCCATAGGGATCATAAATACCGTAGTGAAACAGCGCTTAAGACGGATATACTTTCTCCAAGTTATCCGTTATATGGAGTGCATACTATAGATTTCTCGTATGATTCAGAAACTTATAAAGCCGATGATGTTGGTTTTCGATGTGTGATGGTAAGAGTTATAGACTTAATGAAGAGATACCCTAAATATCCTGGTTCAGGAGACACAGCGAGAGTATTAAAGTAAGTATTGAGGGAGTTAGCAGCATACAAAAGCGATGCGCCAGTTAAGCTGGCACATCGCGTTATATCAGAGCGGATATATTAATGAAGAATGAGACGATAATGAATAAGGAAAATATAAAAGGAAATAAAGGATCGTATTTACTTCGGCTGACTCTACTCATCTTTATCATCAACTATCTCTTTTATACTGCCTGTTCCAGTGAAGAAGAATATAGCACCGATGTAGAATACGATCTGGATAAACCCAAAAGCTTTGTCGAAATTCCAGATGAGTCCGACCTGTTTAAATGGACGGAACAGAGCCAGGAATTCGTTTACAATCTTCCTCAAAAGATTGATGTTATCATCTTACTTAATGACTACGAATTGTTACGAGATAGATACGAAAAATCCGAAGAAGAAACCGAACTCAATCTGGATCTAATGGTCCCCTGGAAAATTATCGAAGGTACAGAAAACTACGTAAAAAATAACATCCCAGATGAAAGGCAAGAAAATATTGATATCAATTACATGGTAGTAAGCGATTTTCCGGATCTGGCCAAGGCACACACTTTTTATCAAAGATTTAATGAGATGGTAGGAGACAACCTAGAAAACAGTTCATGGTTGTATATAAATCCATTACCTATAGGAAGAAAAACCAGTAAATCAAGTAGTGAAAAGGATAAAGAGGACGGAGAGGATGAAGATACTTTCGAAAGAGCCAAAATCGATGTTGTAACTATGTTATCAATGTCCGAACCATTTAATACACTAGAAGCTCTTGATGGTGATGATATGAACATACTTACCTACGAAAATTCTACTATGACCTTATCCGAAAGAGTCAAAATATTTGCCCGCAAAGATGCTCTAATCATAATCGTAATGATCCCTACTAGAACCACCAAGGTCAGAGCCCTTCCTGCCATAAACGACGCTCTGGGAAGTAAATTCAGCACCTATAAAATACAAAAGATACTCACTGAACGCTACGATTTAATTCTAGCGGAAAACGTACTGGAGGTTTATACTGAAATCATCAATACCTTATTTGTTCAACATACTCAGATTATTAAAATACATAAAGCAGCAGCAGCCGGTGTTGTAGCAATCCGGTACTTCATTGAAGAAGAAAATCAATTTGAACTGGATAAAAAATCCTATTCCTTTATCGAAGTACTAAACGCGGTACAAATTTTCTCCAAAATTCCCCTAGATATTACCTATAATATCGAATATGTTCCTGTTGAAGCAGAGGAAATCTCAGCGGAGAATAACAATAACAATTAAAGAAACTTATCAATTTGACAACCTACTTTAACAACTTACCTACTGCGCGTTTTTTACAGTAGTGCGGAGTTTTTTCACTTTAAGAGGGTCTGACGAATCATCAAAAATCCGTGTTAAAATTATGAGCTGTCACAAACGATAACAACACGGAGGTTTAATATGCCTAATCAGACCCATAACAATCTTTTTAGCCAATTTACTGCTTACATGCAAAAAGTATTTTTTCTTCCAGAGCTTCCATAATATTTTACTGCCAGTATACACGGTAAGCGTATTAAGCGTTATTTATGAAAAAGTAGCGCCCCTCTCCTTAAACGAGAGATTTAATTAGCCTACACCAAAAGTATCTTACTGAATAGTTACGATAAAAGATAATAAATATTAAAGGTTTGAGTTAAACTGACTAATGCCATTTATTATTTATATAGTTTATGTCGAACAAGTGTATAGGAGGAAAATTTTTAGAATATAGTAGTTAAATTACATATTAAAGGGTCACAAAATGATTAAAATCATCATTTCCAGATATATTCCTTTAATATTATTACCTTACTTGATATCAACTGCTTGTTCAGGACCATCAAGGCCAGAGGACCAAGATTCTACTGTTCGACAAAACGAGGTTATCCAATCAAATCAAGGGCAAATCCAATCTAAAGGTGTAATTTTAACTAACAATAAGTATCAACAGCAGAATGTTCAAACAGCACCAGTTAAAAAATCACTAGCATTATCAATAATTAAAGATCTTAGAGGAAATCTAGACGATCAGTTTGATGAAGAAAATTCTAAGTTTGCTTTAGTTGATACCAAATCAAGTACATCATCGACAGGGTTATTAACTAAGGAAAATCTTGATTTCATAATAATAAATGTTAATAATGTCATAGCAAAAGCCAACCTTTATAACTCTACTGATATGAATTCTGTGGTCACAAGGATTGTCGAAGGAGCAGAATCTTCGTTATCTCACCTAAATCTTGATAGTGTTGTTACGGTGGATGTGATTGAGACGATTGTCGATAGTTTGCAAAATTCTGTAAAATCACATCAACATTATTTGGAATTATCTTCAGATGTAAATAGGAGTCAGCAAATCACTCGTGTATTAAGTAGTATCGCCCAAACTGCTATTAGCCACCTGGATTTGGCTGGACTTATGGGCGATGAATGTGAACGCGGTTCAAATATAATAATCCAAACTGAAATAGCTAATTTAGATGAGTTTAAGAGTATAAATGCAGATCATTTGGAAGAAATTATTAGCTCTATTGTCGAAGGAGCTATTAAAGGGGTAGATGATAGTGCTTCTAGAGGTTGTTTTATTGAATCGGCTACTATGGTTAAAGCAGTTGTATCAGGCGCTGTCAATGCCTTAGATGATATTGAGATAGAAGGATATAATTCGTCTGATCTGGAAAATATGGCAAGTGCAATAACGACGGGTGCTACTAAAGCTTTAAACGAGATTGATTTGGATGGGAATAGTTCTTCAAGTATGGCTGATATGTTAGAAGCAATAACATCAGGAGCTACTAGTTCTTTAGATGATATTAAAATGGTGGGATATGATTCATCCGATCTAGGTAATATGCTAAGTGCAATAACAGCGGGAGCTGCTAGAGCTTTGAATGAAATAGAAATGGAAAATGTTGATCCGTCTGGGCTGGGTAATATGCTAGGTGCAATAACATCGGGAGCTGCCGAATCTTTGAATGACATAGAAATGAAGGGTTATGATTCTTTAGAACTAGGAGACCTGCTAGGAGCAATAACAGCGGGAGCTACCAGTGTTTTGGATAATGTAGATGAAGGTTATGATTCATCTGATATGAGTAATATCATAGGTACCATTACATCAGGAGCTACCGGTGTTCTAAATGACGGGGAATTAGAAGGTTTTGATGTAAACGATGAGTCAGCAATTGAGAATATATATAAAAAGATTTCGAGTTCGGTTACTAAGTTTATATCAACTGTACTGGAAATCAGTAATCCTACAATTACAATTGATAATGGAAATCCTTTTACGAAGATCTCAAATATTGAATTAACTTTATCAGCAGAAGGTTATTACACTCAAATGTACATTACCAGTATGCCTGATTGTAATAGTGGCGGTAATTGGTTATACTATAGACCAAAAAATAATTGGTCCTTATCATCTAACCAACTTAATAGTACAGTAACTATCTATGTAAAGTTAAGGAATGAAACCGGATTTGAAACTGATTGTATTTCAGACAGTATTATTCATGACAATACACCTCCTAGCATTATTGGCTTAAGTGATGATGCAATTGTACATACTAGCAAAACCTGGAGCTGGGAATGTAATGATTCATGTACTTATAAATACATCGTTGATAAAAATTCTGATACTATTCCCACTAGTCTTTTTGACCAAACGAATGAAGTCATTCATAACCAAGGTGATGGTGTGCATTACCTTCATGTTCAAGCTAAAGACGAGGCTGGAAATCTAAGTGAATTTGAACATGTTTCGGCCATTTTTGATAACACAGCTCCTAGTTTAATCTCCATTTTACCTTCCTCAGGTTTTGATAATCCCACACATGGACCTGATGCCCAGTTTATAGTGAAGTTTAGCGAAAATGTATATAATGTCTC
>CAZJDM010000030.1:0-34382 GCA_964544765.1 uncultured bacterium | reverse complement strand
TACCAGTTCCCCCAATAGTTTTATTCCAAAGGATTGTTCCGGAAGAGTCAAGTTTTACAATAAAACCATCTTCCTCTCCCGCTCCATCACTCTTTGTATATCCCGCAGCAATAATTTCTCTCGAAGAAGTCTCTATTGCTGAGTGAAAAGAATCAATATTTGTACCACCAATAGTCTTGGCCCAAATGATACTACCAGAAGAGTCAAGTCTTACGATAAATCCATCAAATTCTCCCGCTCCATCGCTAGTTGTATATCCCGCAATAATAATATCTCCAGAAGAAGTTTCAGTTACTGATCGGAAAGAATCATTACCAGTTCCCCCAATAGTTTTATTCCAAAGGATTGTTCCGGAAGAGTCAAGTTTCATGATAAAACCTTCAACCGGGGATCCCGTATATCCCGCAGCAATAATATCTCCTGAAGATGTCTCGTTTACTGAAAATAAAATCTCAGAATTTGCCCCGTCAATTGTTTTAATAAAATAACTTATTTGAACAACTACAATATCCAAACTACCTGAATCGGACCAGTTCCCCGCACTATCTTTTTCCTGAACATAGAGAGTATGTGTACCCGATGATAAATCTGAAGCCGGTGTATAACTTAAATTAGTTGTTTCTGTCGTGCCACTGGTTAAATCTGTATCATTGATCTTAAAACGAAACGTCCCATTACCTCCACCCCCTGCATTCCAGATCCATGTTGGAGTGTGATCCTTGGTAGGCGTCAATGAAGTTGTAACAGTGGGTGCGGAAGGAGGAATCTGATCAGAAATGATAGATAGTTGGGCCGACGCCCTATTATTTTTTTGACCAGTTGAACTGTCTTTAGCTACATTTGTCTCGATATTTATTGAAACTTCTTCGTTAGGGGTAGGAGCGATATCAACAGTAAAAACAGTATTGTCTGAAGTTTGAAGGTTGGATGCAGTACCATTTACTACGGTTAGATCGGTTAATTCAAAACCGGACACTGCTTCACTAAAAGTGATGGTTACCGAAAAAGAAGTTTTATTTGTTGGGCTTGATTCAGAAGTTGAAAGCGCTTCAGTTAAAATAGAAGTATCATAATTTATTGAAAATTGATTAGCAGCTAAATTAGGATTGCCGGCACTATCAGATGCAATGGTATCAGCTATATCTATAGTTATTGATGCAGGATCAGAGGAAGGTGTTATGAAGGATGTATAGGTAGTGTTATCGGATGTCTGCAGATTGGATGCGATCCCATTAGTTACCGAAATATCATCAAGCTCAAATCCAGAAACCTCTTCACTAAAAGTAATTGTAATAGTAAACGGGGAAGCTGCGGTTAAAGAAGTTTCATTAGTAGTAATCGTTGTAGTTGGTGATATTTTGTCTCGGTCGGTAATGTTATTATTGTTCATTTCGAACTCTTCTTCAGTATAGAAAGAGGGATTATTATGCCAAGTTCCTGAGGTCTTGGTGCACAGATCAATGTTCATATCTAGTCTATCTTTATTCTTTGGGTTTCCATAATCATAGTTATAGTAATAGGATCTACCGGTCCAACCGCCTTTCTTGCCTTCACAATATCCCATGTAATCATTTCTATCAGTTGGACATTTGCCTCCTTCATAGAAGGTTCCGTCACTCTCTTTACACGCAGCCTTTTCTAGCTCATAAAGCTTTTTTTCTAAGTTCTGATACTCTGTACAAGTGAAACTAGTTTCATCTGTATTGGGAATAGCATAGAGTTTTTCGCATCTAATTAGGCCCATTCTTTCCAGCTCCCCTCTTTTTACCGAATCAGATTTATCGCAGGATAAATATGTAAAATAAACCAAAAATAGTGATAAATACGTAAATCTACTCATATTAAATCTCCTCTTTTTGAGAATAGAGTATTTCTGAATCAAATTTATTTTTAAGTAATTAATGAAATAGATCGGATAATATTGTAATTTATTAAATTATATTTTATAAACCTAGTTATCTTAGGCGTTTTTGATTTAAAACAGTAACTGTCAATTAGTATCGGTAACTTAAGATCATGTTATTTATGCTACACCTTTATAGAAACCACCAACTTCTCATTGACAATGGTTATGTACTTTTAAAATTACTTTTTTATAGTTAAACGGATGAGTAGTATCATAAAAATGCAATAAACCGGCCTTATTAACTGGAAAACCTAAATGATTAACAGAAATAATATCAATTACTTCAGAAGTTAATGTCTTCATTTCTTTCAAACATAATTTAGCTTCATTAACCAATGTTGCTAATAACCATTCAACCGGATCTAAATCTTTATTTTTAAGGGCATTTTCTATTATTCGACCACAATAACGTTCATATACCAGAGGTCTAGTAAAATTTCCTTCATTCACGTTCCCAGATAAAGATCCTGTAATTGATTTATTATTCGACCGTAAAGTTAGCCAGGTCCTTACCTTTGATAGTTTATTTTGAGAAGTAAAATAAAAATCCTTTTTTAAATAATCAATCAATAGTGGGTATGGTTGTAGGTATTCGTGATATTCCCTGCATTTATCCATTAAAGAACCAAGTTTTTTATAAGAAAATTGTTGCAGAATAAATTGAAATGGCCCCATATTAAACCCATATTTTTTACACCGGTCGTCAACATACTCTGGGGAAAATCCCATGTCAAGTAGATGGAAAGACTCATTTACAAAAATATAAGCTAATCTTTGTATAATGGTTGGAAATTTATATGGTTGTACAAAAGGAACATATCCTACTGACAGTAGGAACCTCACCATAAAATTATTGCTACCCTCTAGAATACCCTTATCTTCTGTTGTCAATAATGCTACCTGAAAAGACAATTTTCTTTCATAAATATGCACAATTGAAGAGCTTACATCAGAGTTATCAGAGTTAAACGAAAGAGGTGCGAAATCTTCTTTAAAATCTTCAGAGTTATCAATTATAGCAACATATTTTGAATTAATATTTTGAATTAACTCATCATCCCAATTGGAGACTAAAACTACATCCATACCGTTTAAAAATTCGTTTTTGGAAGGACATTGAAATCTATATAAAGATGATAATTTTTGATGTTCTGCTAAATGATTGTAAATAAATCTTTCAGCTTCTTTCCTTTTATCTGCTCTTCTTTCAAAGATTCTTAAAAAATGACCCTTGGATAAAATATTAATGGCCAATGAAATAATTTGAGGCGAAAATCCAATTATACCTACTTTCAATGAAAAAAATTTAAAATCTTTTGTATTCTCTTGAAAGGCTAGTTTCGCATTCATAGTATTTTGATAATACGCTTGACGGTTCTGAAACTCAGGAGTTTGAATAAAACGAATTGCAGCTTTAGTATGAGCAATGTAGAATCGTTTAACGTATTTCTTTTTTAAGACTTTTAAGGCAGGTTTGTAATAATCATAAGAAAAAGCCTTTGTATTCATAATTCGCAACTTATTTCTCAGAGCAGTGGATAATGAAACAGGCTCTTTCTTAAGTGAACCACTGTGTATAATTTCTTGTGCCATTTCTTTCATGATCCTCATAGATGCCTCTAGAGGAATAAGTCCATTAACCAGACCCATCTGATAGGCCTCTTCAGCTTTAACGGGTTTCTTTAAGGTTAAAAGCTTTTGAAGAAAAGAAGAGCCAAACTTATTATAAAACCAATTAGTTGATCCAAATAATGGCAGCAAATGCAAGTTTAATTCTGGAAACTGAAAAAAAGTCTCTTCGCAAGCACTAGTAAATCGATACGTGGTATGTAAAGCTAGCTCAAGACTAGGACCAACACAAGGTCCTCTAATATACGAGATACTTGGAATAGGTAGTTTTTGTAGGGATAAAAAGGTGCTTAATATTTCTTTATATTTATTCTTTTTTAAACCTTGTCTAGAAAACATCTCCCAAAGATCAGGACTTAACCCTTTAACGAAGTTGGTTCCGTTTTGAAAATCTATTATTAATAGATGAACCGGCTGCTTGCTGACATGTTCAACTAGTTTTTTAAGGGCATAAAAAAAATTAGCGTGAATATACCCATCTTGAAGAGGCATGTCCAATATAGTACATATGCCAATCCCGTTATCTTCTATAGAAAAATCTAAATGATCTTTAAAATCGATTATCATAGTGGGTTTCTAACGGTTTTTCTCTAACAAAATCGAGTAATTCTGGAATTCAAAAGTTTCGGCTATTATCAACACATACTTGCCCTTAACTCGTCTTAAAGCACTAATCGCATTTCCAATCATTTGATGACAAACTAATGCTGGTGATGTCCCTGATCCTATACTACCCCCATGGGGATTAATTTTATTAGAAATTTTCTTATCAATATTTCTTTCCAACTCATCAATTATAATATGAAGATGAGCCGCGCTAGTTTCATATATAAGAATGGAATCTATTTGATTAAAAGATAAGGAAAAATCATTTAAAATTTCACTTATCATTCGAGCAGAAACACTACCAACACTATCTGGAGAAAATTTATTTCTATAAATAGCTTTAACACTAGTAAAATCATCATTGCCAAACACCTGATCATCTACTATTGGGCGGAGATCAAACAAAGATGCCCCAGAAACACCTGCTGGTGAATTTTGATTAGTTATTAATCCAAAACGTGAGAAGACAGGTTTATTATGTCGTATTGTTTCCGCTGATGTTTGTCTTTTATTATGAAGATTTTTTTCGATAAAATCGTTAATATCAACCTGTCCCGTGATAGGAACAACCTGATCTATAAATACACCACTATCTTCCGCCTCAACATAATTTTTTATACTCTTTAACGCAAGACTATCTTGTTCCTTACGACTTATATTCTTTTTTAGGGCTAACTGTTCAATTGTTTCAAGAAATTCTTGACCTTGTATTTGATCCTCTGTTTTGAACGACCCTAAGTATTGTCTTAAAGCCTGATTAAAAGAATGTTTACCAGATGAATTTTTATCAGAACAATGAACAGGAAGGGCTTCATAACTAACTATTAAAGAAATATTATCTTTATCTCTTTTATTAAAGGGAGAAAAACATGCTTGTCTGAGCGCCTCGAAGCCAGAACTGGCCCCTTTAAGTAGGTAATACATATTAGTTGAAGAATCCAAGTAAAAAGTATTAGAAATATCATCTATCAAATTTTTATAAATAGTATTACAAGAGGTAGTTGATATTATCAAAGATGTTACTAACCGCTCATCTAGATTAGACTCATCACTAAAATCCCCCAACACCGGTGATAATAGATCCATAGGAGAAAAAAAGAACACCTTTACCTCCCCAAAGAGAAGCGGTGTTCTTTTACAATAAGTAATAGCCATATTGGGGCGCAATTTCTCAATATCCATATTAACTTAGCCCCGATATATGTTTAATATTAATTCTGGGTTGGTTTATCAGTACCCAATAAAGCATCAACCTTTTTCTTAAAATCATTATATGAAAGAACTCCTGAAAACATTTTACCATTAATAAAAAATGTTGGAGTCGACTTAATGCCCAATTTTCTACCATCACGAATATCTTTTTCAACCTCGGCCATTTTTGATTCATCTTTAAGGCAATTTTTAAACTCATTGACCTTTAATTGTAATTCACCAGCATATTTAATTAAATGCTCTTCTTTAAGAAATTTTTGATTCTCGTATAATTTATCATGATATTCCCAAAACTTTCCTTGGTCATCGGCACATTCGGCTGCGACAGCTGCCAATTTAGCATAAGAATGAAAGCTAAGCGGAAAGTCCCTATAAACAATTTTTATCTTACCTTTAAACTGATTTTCTAACTTATGAATAGTTGATTTTACTCTAGCGCAAAAGGGGCATTCAAAGTCTGAAAATTCAATAATTGTCACTTTTGCTTCACTACTTCCCATAAAGGGATCGTCATCTGTACTGACATTAAAAGTAGGTGATTCTGGCTTAACTAAAAAAGTTTTAATCTTATTCTCTTTTCTAGCTTCATTTAAAATTTTCTTATGAAAATTTCTTTCTTTTTTCTGTGTAAGATATTTTTTAATACGCTGAGTGGCTTCTTCCTTAGAGCCTTGAATACGATCTTTATTCTTTTTGAAAAAAGCTTCTACCTCTGCTTTACTCACTTTCAACTGCACAGAAACAATTTGTTTCTTATACTCATCAACTGTCATATTTTCTTTTCTAGCTTTAGATTCAACTAATTTATTAATAACCAATTTATCTAACTCACGTTTCTTCATAGCATGAATTTTTTTATCCATCTCGTATAGACGAACTTTTAAAGATTCTAATAAATCAAACTCGGTTATCTTTTGTCCATCCACCTCCGCTACCACAACTTTTCCTGGATCAGAGCTAGTTTGTCCCGAAAGCATTTTTTCCCCAGTTGTCTCCTTCTCATCAGGAGTACAAGAAACAATTAAGATCAACACTAGACCAGCTAAAATTTGTTTAGTCTTACTCATTGTTTAATTCCTTTCTAGTTTTATTTATTATAGTTATAAATATAATTAATAAAAATCTCTTCACATTTCTTAACCATGTTGTTGAAATCGAATTCTTTTTTATCAAACAACCATTGCAAAGAAATGCCATCAACTAATCCAATTAACATTGAAGCCGCGTAATTAACGTCTATTTCTTTTAAACGACTTTTGGGTATGTTGCGCTTTAAAACTTCTGCTGTCCTAGAACGAAAAGTACTATAATGATCAGCTATCATCAATTTAAATTTAGGGTATTGATTTATTTGAGCCCAAAAATCAATATTTACACAATACCTAATCCTATCTTTATATACGATTCCACAATACAATCGGATCATTTGTTTGATTTGCTCAATAGGTTCAGCAGTATCGTCAATTTTAACTAAAAGTTGCTCAATTTCTTGAGATACTCTACCTAAAACCGACTTCATCAAATCTTGTTTGTTTTCGAAATAATAATGAATTATTCCTTTGCTTAAACCCGCCTTATTGGCAACATCTTGCATTGACAAATTATGGTATCCCCGTTCAGCGATACATTTTAAAGTTGCCTGAATGATCTGCAACTTCCGTTCAGCAGCCAAATCCCCCCGATGGGACATCTCCTCCTCCGTTTATGAACAACAGTGACGATTGGAAATATGTCATAATTTTACTAGCGATTTTACACTATTATAATAATAAAGGATGTGACATTATTGTCAACAAGTTTTACATTAAACACGTAGAGCATAACATAAAAATTCCCGATTTCCATTCTGACCTAATATAGGCGAAGGAATCACACCGATAACTTTAAATCCAGCCTTAACCAAACAATTCTTAATCTCTCCAATCACCCTATCATGCTTAATCGGATCTTTTACAATGCCTCCTTTTTCAACCTCATCTTTTCCAACTTCAAACTGCGGTTTTATTAATATTACTAATTCTCCACCTGTTTTTAAAAATAAACCGATTGTCTTAATAAGTAGAGTAACACTTATAAAAGACACATCGACAACAACTATATCTACTTTTTTACCGATTAAATCAAGCCCTGCATATCGAAAATTACATTTTTCAATTGAAACTACTCGAGGATTTGATCGCAATTTCCAAGCTAACTGATTGGTACCTACATCAATTGCCCATACTTTTTTTGCTCCATTTTGTAACAGACAATCAGTGAATCCGCCAGTACTTGCTCCAACATCTAAACCCAACTTACCTTCAACTTTAATTTTAAAGTCATTTATAGCTTTCTCTAGTTTAAGCCCTCCCCTACTAACAAATTTTATTTTTTCCCCAATGACCCTTATATCAACATCCGGTTCTACTAACTGACCAGCTTTAAATATTTTTCCATCATTCACCAAAATCTGGCCCGCCATTAAATAAGCTTGAGCCTTACTACGACTGTCAAATATACCTCTCTGGACAAGTAACAAATCAATACGAATTTTCTTTTTTTTTATTTGGGAACACATTTTAGAGATTCCTAGAAACCTAATCCTTTTGAATGGAATGAATAGGACCCTTAACAACTACATCAAGAAAAGAAAAAATCTGATTAAAAATACCTTCGGAGTCTAAATTAATAAGATCGCGAATTTGATCTTGAGAACCTACTGGCAAAAATCTATCAGGAATACCTATTATTTTAGTTAGTTTGGAGATCTTTTCTTCAGACATCATTTCCAAAACAGCACTCCCCATACCTCCTTGGACCAAATTATCTTCGACAGTTACTACCCAATCTGATTTTCTTATCAGTGGAATTAATGATACTTTATCTAATGGCTTAATCACCTTAATATTAACCACAGTTACATCAAGATCAATTATCTTTTGAGCCGCTTCTAGAGAAGGATAAACTACTTGACCTACTGCTAATATCAACAAGTTCCCTTTTGATTGGGTCTTGACTTTTTTCTGCGCAGTCTCTTTAAAATCGGTAGCGGATCTTTGATAAATTACTTCGGATACACTTGCATGAATACTTCTATCAATAGAGTCTGAGTTACAATAGGAGATATTATTGCTATAATTTGCTATTTGTATTTTATTAGGAGTAACTCCCCTGGGATAACGCACAGCAACGGGCTCACCACATTTAACTGCCCAACGTAGCATTGATTTCAACTCATCTCCGTTAGCAGGAGCTAAAATTGTAATATTTGGAATGGAACGCAAATATGACAGATCAAAAACTCCATTATGTGTAGGTCCATCTTCACCAACTATCCCGGCCCTATCTAAGGCAAATATTACAGGCAAATTTTGTAAGCAAACATCGTGAATTATTTGATCATAAGAACGTTGTAAAAAAGTAGAATATATTGCTACTACCGGCTTGAAACCACTAGCCGCTAAACCTGCCGCATAAGTTACCGCATGTTGTTCACAAATTCCCACATCAAACATTCGTTCAGGGAACAATTCTCCAAATTCAATAAGACCTGTCCCATTTGGCATCGCAGCTGTTATAGCCACTAGTTTAGTGTCTTCAGCTCCTAAAACACACATTTCTTTTGAGAAACACTTCGTATAGGTCTCTTTTTTCTTAGTTGAAAGAGATTCACCATTCTTTATATTAAAGGGTTCGACTCCATGATAAGAAAAAGGGTCCTTTTCAGCATGATCATACCCAAAACCTTTTTGAGTATTGATATGCAATAAAACAGGACCATTGTATTCGCTTGCAATCCGCAAATATTTAAGTAATTCATTAATATCATGCCCATCAATCGGACCTAAATAATGAAAACCAAACGATTCAAACAAAATACCAGAGGATATCAAAGACTTAAAAGAGCTTTCCAATTTTCGTAAAACATTGAGAAGATTTTCACCGGTCCCTTTCATATATCCTAATAAAGATTTTATCTCCGACTTGACCTTAGTAATTGTATAACCAGTATACTTTTTACTTAAAAAACGTGAGATAGCTCCAACATTCCGAGCTATGGAGATTTCATTATCATTTAACACCACGATAAGCTTTTTTTGTATATCCCCTATATGATTCATGGCTTCAAATGCCATTCCGCCAGTTAATCCACCATCACCTATAACCGCGACAATTTTTTCATCTTTTTTTTCTAAATCTGAGGCAAGGGCAAAGCCACATGCCGCCGATATTGATGTACTCGCATGACCAGCGCCAAATATGTCGTGTACACTTTCCTTTCGAGAAAGAAATCCACTTATTCCATTAAATGTTCTTAAATCATTCAACCTTCTCCTTCTACCGGTCAACATTTTGTGAGCATAGGCCTGATGACCAACATCCCATATTATTTTATCTTTTGGGGAATTAAATAAATAATGAAAGGCAATTGCTAATTCTACTGCACCTAAACTTGAAGCTAAATGTCCACCATTGTTAGAACAGACATCAATAATGTCATCTCTAATGGACCTGGCTAATAACGGTAATTGTTCAACCTTTAGCTTTTTGAGTTTTTCGGGAGTATCAATTAAGGATAATTCTTTAATTTCACTAGTTAAATCACTAAGAGTATCTAAACTCTCAAAACATCCAACTTCATCACTATCATACGTAGTTTGTTTAATATTCATTTCTCAATAAATCATTTCAATTAGAATTGATTAAATAATAACTTCATTGAATTGAAAGACAATTTAAAATTCAATGATTCAAGACCAAACGAAAGTCTCTTGCTCCTTCGTAATAATCACGAAGCTTTCTTATCATAAGCTTAAGAATTATTCCATGAATTTTGCTATCTAGAAATAAATAATAGTTACTTTCCTTAATAGTTTTGTGGTGTTTATCTGTTCTATTTTCATTTTCGAGTTTAATTAACATCTCAATTAAATCCACTACCAGGTCCATAGATGTATCAGTCAAATTGAAAGAAGAAAAGCTATCTAAACTAAATCCCATATTTCTTAAACCCAGTGATTTTACTTTATCTTTAAACCTTGCAAATAAATTCCCCCAATGAACAGTACTGTTTTTTTCAGAATCCTGTCCTAATCCTAACAGCATATAACGAAAACCTGATTTGGAATCACTTGCCAAAGAGATCTCATTTAAAGAACCTTTGATTGATGAATTACTAATTAACGTCTCTAAGTCACTGGAAATTATGTTATTTTTCTGAATACTGGATAAAGCTTTTTCTTTAAATCCATTTATTCCTACCACTACCAAATCCAAATCAAGGATCTCAATATCAGTATCCCAAAGATGAATATTCACTATATTATCATCTGTCAAAGAACCTTTAAATTGATTTGATAAATCTTGATTACTACACATCCTCACGAATCCTCCTTGATGCTTTGTCAAGTATTCCATTTATGAATGAACTGGACCCAGCGGAACCAAATTTCTTACCAATTTCAACCGCTTCATTAATAATTACAATTGCTGGGATATCTTGCTTAAATAGTAATTCATAAAAAGCCACCCTTAATACAGCCCTGTCCACTCGAGACATTCTTTCCAATTTCCAATTTTTCGACTGCTTAACTATCTCTTCATCTATACGATTTAAATTATCTAAAATATCAATAAGATACTCTCTTATACTCTCATGTAAAGAGGAACCCACTTCAAAAGTCTTAAAAAACAACTTTAATTCGTTTTCAGAAAAATTAGGCTGTACATTCATTTCACACTGAAATAAATATTGTACGACATTTTCACGTATTAGCCTTCTTTCCCCCATTTTTTAACCTTGTAAATTTTGTAGTTCAGTTACAAACTCAGCTGGATCCTGGAATCGCTTATAGACTGAAGCAAAGCGAACATAAGCAACCTCATCTAATGCTCTTAACGCATCCATTACAAATTCTCCGACTTTCTTACTTTTTATTTCACCATAATGAGATTCGAATAAACTTTTTTTGATTTCCATTCCTATTTTTTCAATTACATCTATGCTTATATTCCTTTTATGACAGGCAATCTGAATGCTTTTTAGCAATTTTTGATCATCAAATAATTCCCTACGACCGTCCTTTTTAACTAAAAATATCTGTGGCTCTTCAGTTTTTTCATAAGTAGTATACCTCACTAGACATTGAGGACACTGTCTCCTTCTACGAACAACAGACCCTTCTTTAGCCAACCTTGTATCCAGTACTTTGGTATCTACTTCACCACACACCGAACACTTCATCAAATCCCTCACGCCATTTTTTCTCACTACCTTCGATTTTGCACTTTCACAGTACAATCTACTTATAGCTTTACCTATTCATAGCATTATCTTTGAAGATTTGGAAACTCTTTACAAAGATTATTTACCTGCTCATTAACTTCTTTACAAACCATTTCATTTCCTGGTTCATTAATAATCTTATTTATCATGGAAGCAACTACTTCCATTTCTTTCTCTTTAAACCCTCTTGAAGTTACGGCGGGAGTTCCCAATCTCATTCCGCTAGCTATCATTGGTTTTTCGGGATCAAATGGTATCATATTCTTATTAACTGTAATCTCTGCTCTTTCTAGCGCCTGTTCTCCTAATTTCCCTGTTACCCCTTTACTACGTAAATCAAGCAGGACCAAATGATTGTCCGTACCACCTGACACCAATCTAAATCCATAGTTAGATAAACTATCAGCTAAAACTCTGGCATTCAACACTACCTGTTTTTGATACTCTTTAAAGGAATCACTTAGAGCTTCTTTAAGCATAACAGCTTTACCCGCAATTACATGCATAAGCGGCCCGCCTTGAGTCCCAGGGAAAACCGCACTATTAATCTTCTTAGCAAATTCATTAGTGGTTAAAATCATTCCACCTCGTGGACCCCTTAGGGTTTTATGAGTTGTAGTCGTTACGAAATGTGCATGAGGAACAGGGGATGGATGCACACCAGCAGCAACTAATCCTGCAATATGCGCCATATCAACCATTAACAAAGATCCAACTTCATCGGCAATATTACGAAACAAACCAAAATCTATAAAGCGTGGATAGGCGCTGGCACCAGCTATAATTAACTTGGGTTGAATTTCTTTGGCAATTTTTCTAACCTCATCGTAATCAATTTGTTCATTTTCCTTTGAAACTTGATAAAAATAAGGATCATACAATTTACCCGAAGAAGAAACCTTTGAACCATGTGTCAGATGTCCACCATGACTAAGATCCATTCCTAAGATTCGATCTCCTGGTTTAAGAACAGCTAAGTAAACTGCCTGATTGGCTTGAGCACCCGAATGAGGTTGAACATTTACATGCTCAGCCTTAAAAAGTTCTTTTGCTCTTTCAATGGCTAGATTTTCTACAACATCAACATACTCACACCCACCATAATAACGCCTACCGGGATAACCTTCAGCATATTTATTAGTAAAAACCGACCCCATGGCTTCTAATACAGCATTACTCACAACATTTTCAGAGGCAATTAATTCAATACCTAAGTTCAAGCGCTTTTTCTCATCCTCGATAGCTGAGAAGACTTCTTTATCGATTTGCTCTAAACTATTGTTCAAAGGCATAGCTCTCTCCAAAAAATATAAAAATTTCTATACACAATGTATGGGTTTCGCACACCGCATTATATTTGTATATTCTTAGCAAAATAATCTATTTTATCCAGCCTTTTTTGATGACGCCCCCCTTCATACTCGGTCTTTAACCATATATCAAGGTAATCTAAAGCTCGATCATGGTTAATGGTCCTAGCTCCAAGTACTAAAACATTAGCATCATTATGTTCCCTACTGGATCGAGCCATAAATTCATCAGTAACTAGAGCCGCTCTTATTCCTATAAATCTATTAGCGGAAATACTCATACCAATCCCAGTACCACACATTAATATTACCCTATCAAGCTTTCCTTCTAATAGAGGTGATAGAGCTTTTGATGCAAAATCAGGGTAGTCAACTGACTTATTGTTGGTTACTTCTGGGCCATAATCTTCAATTGTATAACCATGATCCTCTAAATACAGACGGATTCTTTCTTTTAAATGTGTTGCTGCATGGTCCGAAGCGATACCTATTTTCAAAACAAATCTCCTTAATCTTGTATTTCTTAGTAGAAACACCCTGCACTTTTTAGATCTCGTTACCGCCTTGAACTAGGGCTTTTTCAGCGCGATCTAAATATTTTTTTAATCGACATAACGACTTAAAATAATTGTACTATTTGTACCACCAAAGCCGAATGAATTACTCAAAGCATATTTAATTTGCCTTGGTCTTGCTTCATTTGGGGTATAGTCCAGATCCAGTCCTTCATCAGGAGTTTCATAATTTATGGTAGGTGGAATAATTGAATCTAAAATGGATTGTATCGCAAAAACACCTTCAACACCGCCAGCTGCCCCCAATAAATGACCGGTCATTGACTTGGTAGAACTTATTGCTATTTTATATGCCTCTTCTTTAAATAGCCTTTTAATAGCTAAAGTTTCATTTAAATCATTAAAATGAGTCGATGTACCATGAGCGTTTATATAGTCAATATCAGATGCATTAACTCCCGCATCCTCTAAAGCCAATCTCATACAGGTCTCAAACGTCTCACCTTCTGGAGCTGGCTTTGTAATATGAAAAGCATCACTACAAGTCCCGTAACCGCACAACTCCGCTAGTATATTGGATTTTCTAGCTTTAGCATGCTCCAATTCTTCTAAAACAATTATTCCCGCCCCTTCTGACATAACAAATCCATCACGATCCTTATCAAAGGGCCTGGAAGCTGCCTTTGGATCATAATTACGGGTTGATAACGCTTTCATGTTTGTAAAACCCGCTAGGCTGGTCGTTGAAATTGTTGATTCCGTTCCTCCCGTAACCATTACATCAGCCTGTCCTCTTTGAATCATCTTAAATGATTCTCCTATCGCATGAGTTCCACTAGCACACGCTGAAGCTATTGAAAAATTAGAGCCTTTAAAACCATAACGAATTGATATATGGCCAGGCGCAAGATTACAAACAATAGAAGGAATATAAAACGGGGATAGTCTTTTAGGACCTCTCTCTTTACATAAAAGAGCTGCCTCTTCTATATGATCTATTCCCCCTATTCCAACCCCTAAACAAACTCCCATCCGTTGGCAATTTTCTTCGGTTACAACAATACCAGATTGATCAACCGCTTCAACAGCTGCAACCAAACCATACTTAATAAATAGCTGCATCTTTTTTAATTCCTTGTACTCAATTATGGTACCAGGATCAAAGTTCTTCACTTCACCAGCTATTTTGCAGGCCGAACTACCGGTGTCAAACCTAGTAATTAGTTCTATTCCACTTATTCCTTTTAAAGCTGAATTCCAACTATCAACAACATTATTGCCAATCGGGTTAACAGTTCCAATCCCTGTAACAACTACCCTTCTCAAAATACCTCCCTATTTAATTGGCAAAATTATAATTGTGCAACATAAGTAACCGCGTCATTAACTGTCATCAATTTTTCAGCCTGATCCTCAGGAATACTTACTTCAAACTCATCTTCCATTGCCATCACTAATTCTACAATATCGAGAGAATCAGCACCCAAATCTTCAATAAATTTTGCCTCGCCTTTTACCTGCGTGTCCTCAACACCAAGTTGTTTTACAACTATCTTCTTTACACGATCTTCAACTGAAGTCATTTCATAACCTCCTTACATAACTATATAACAAATACGAAAAATACATTCCCTTTTATCAACTTTTATCAATTCTCTTTATAATAAAAAATTATCAATAACAAGCATTAACGTAAAGTGTTGAATTGTTATACATACATTCCGCCGTTTACTCCCAAAATCTGACCCGTGATAAATCCCGCTAAATCAGAACACAAATATTGAACAGCTAAAGCAACTTCTTCTTTTTTACCAAATCGTCCTACAGGAATTGAATCTAAATAAATTTGTCTTCGTTTTTCAGATAAATCGTCTGTCATCTCTGTTTCAATGAACCCTGGAGCTACCGCATTAACTGTTATCCCCCGAGAAGCAAATTCTTTGGCCATTGATTTAGTCAATCCAATAATTCCCGCCTTGGAAGAAGCATATGCAGCCTGCCCCGCATTTCCCATTTGACCAACAACACTTGTAATATTTATAATTCTTCCCGACCGATTTTTCATCATAAATAATGCTGCCTTACTTGAACAATTGAAGGTTCCCGTTAAATTAGTATTAATAACTCTATCCCAATCTTCTTTTTTACATCGGACTGATAACCCATCAATGGAAATACCCGCATTATTTACCAGAATATCCAAACATCCTTCTTTCTTAATAATATTACTTATAGCAATGTCGACCTGATTTTTATCAGCAACATTAAACTGAATTGCCTCCGCGTTTCCCCCTCCACTTTCTATCTCTTTGCAGCAGGAAATTGCTTTTTCCTCCGAACTTACATAATTAACATAAACCTTGGCTCCGGCTAAAGCTAGTTGTAAAGATATCTGCTTGCCAATTCCCCTTGATCCACCAGTAACTAATACAATTTTCTTTTCCAAATTAAGCGCATAATCACTATTTAACATGTTTCTCTCCGTTTAAGTTTCTAAAATTCTAATTTCATGTAGTTCAACGATTTAACATCTCATCATTTAGTTACAGATTTTTAATACAATCTTTAAATGAATTAATATCATTATAAGATATTACCTTAGCCTCAGGATCAAACCTACTAGCCAGTTTTGACAACACCGATTTTGGACCCACTTCAATATAGGATTCAACTCCATTTTTTTGAAGTACATTTAACGTTTGATCCCATAAAACCGGTTTAATAATTTGATCAATCAAATTATCCTTGTTGTATTCATCTACTTGATAAACCTTGGCGTCAATATTGGCAACAATTGGATATAACAAGCTTCCAATGTCTACAGATACCATTTCATTTTCTAAACCTTCTTTAGCCTTGGTCATATGCTCCGTATGAAAAGCAGCGCTGACTTTTAAAAGAATGGCCCTTTTGTTCAACTTCTCATTAATTTCCTTAACAGCCTCTAATACAGCTATCTCATCGCCTGCGATGACAACTTGATCCTTTGAATTGTAATTTGCTGGAGATACATAGCCTATCGTTTTAGTGATATCTAGGCACAATTTTTCTACCTCATCTTTTTTCAGACCAATAACAGCAGCCATAATTCCTTTTTTATTACCGCTTGATGAACTCATTAATTCTCCGCGTCTTCGGACAAGATAAATTCCTTTAGCAAAAGAAATTGCGCCAGCACAAACTAAAGCCGACCATTCTCCCAAACTATGACCAGCTACAAAGATTGGTTCAACTTCTACTTCAGTTTGTAAAAGACGATAAAATGAATAACTACAGGTTAATAAAGCTGGTTGAGCATTTTCTGTTTTAGTAAGATTCTCCATCGACAAATCAAAGCATAACTTGGCCATATCTAAATGGAGTATATCTGATGCTTGGGTAAAGCACTCCCTTATAATGCTAAATTCATTATATAGAGACCTACCCATTCCAATAAATTGAGAACCTTGACCTGGAAATAAAAAAGCATAATTTTTCATCAAAAATCTCCAGGATATTCCACCTTACAAAGTTAAAGTAATCAACTTTGTTACTTTACTTAAAACTTCAATCTAATTCAAATTATATTCTTTTATTCTTTGTTCAATCTCATCATTAGCATTGCTCCTTAAAAAAGAAGACGCCTTAATAATACCGTTTTTCAATGCATTAACGTTCGATCCACCATGACATACAAATACAGTACCCTTAACTCCTAAGAAAGGAGCCCCACCAAATTCCGAGTAATCAACTTTATTTTTTACAGTTTTTAAGGCTCCTTTAGCTAAAAAACCTCCAGCAGAGTATAAGAATTTCGATCTCATAGCTTCTTTTGTCATCATACCAAGAGTAGCTGCCACACCTTCGATAGTTTTTAAAATGATATTACCAATAAATCCATCACAGACAGCAATATCAATTTTTCCCCCTAACATGCCAGTTCCTTCAATATATCCTTTAAAATTAATATCGGGTAAGGACTCTAATATTCTATAAGCTTTTTGAGTCTCATCAGTTCCTTTTATTTTTTCACTCCCATTTGAGATCAATGAAATATTAGGAGCTTTCATTGAATAGACGTATTTAGCAAAAATCTCAGTCATTATAGCAAATTGAGCTAAATGGGTGGGGCGCGAACTAACGTTTGCTCCGGCATCTCCTAATATAACCTTACCCCCCGAAGAAGTGGGGATAGCACAAGCTATGCATGGACGACCAACACCTTTTAAACGACCAAGAGTGAACATAGAATAAGCCAGTATGGCTCCTGTGTTGCCAGCACTAACAAAAGCAGATCCTTTGTCCTCTGCAACATACTTCATCGCTAAAGCTAAAGAAGAATTTTTCTTCTTCAAAGATTCTTTTGGCTTATCCTGCATAGTAATAACATCTGTAGATTCCATAACAATAATTCTAGAAGCATCACTACCTTTAGCATGACGTTCTAAAATTAAGTTGATTTTTCTTACGTCTCCCACAAAAACAATATCATCCTTAATAAAACGAAGAGCTTCCAAACCACCTCTTACGCTGATGTACACCCCCTTTTCGGCTCCCATTGCATCAACAACTATAGCCATAATAACCTCCAAATTTTGTTTATATAGACAACTAACTTTTCTGTTAATTATTATTTATATAGCTAAGGAAAAGCACCACAGGGCTAGCAACATAGATAAATGGAATGATGGCATGTAAGTAAGTTAAGCAATTTATTTATATGAGACCCTACTTCTCTAAGTAAGAGTTTCTTATCCTAATAAAATTACTCAACTACTAAAATCTCTCTGCCACCATAAAACCCACAAGTTCGGCAAACTCTATGGGGAGTTCTGATAGAATTACATTTGGGACAAGCAGAAGTACCACTTTCTTTCAATGCATGATGTGATCGTCTGCTATTTCTCTTTGATTTTGAAATTTTTGTCCTGGGTACTGGCACACTTTACTCCTTAACGAATCGTTTTGAATAAAATGGATCTCAAGTCCAATTTATGTTCGGTAATCTATTTGATTATAGAAGGTTAGTCAACAAAAATAACGGATCAATGGTTAGGTAATCGCAGGTCTAACCTTTACAGGGGCTTGTTCCCATCCAAAGTGCAGTAATCTCTCAGCTTTTCTTTTGGAAATAGTGATAATCTGATAACACTCAGGATGCTTGAGAAGTTCTTTTAAAAATTTTATATGCATATCATGCCCTGATTTAACGGCATGAATCTCTCCCATAATCTGGGTTCCAACGATAGTAATATCTCCAATTAAATCCAATATCTTATGCCGAACAAATTCATTAGGAAACCTTAAACCCTCTTTATTTATAAGTCCATAGTCATCAAGAACAACGGCACTATTAAGGGAACCTCCTTTGGCTAAACCAATTTTTCTTAACTTTTCAACATCTTTAGCAAAACCAAAGGTCCTAGCTGGAGCAATTTCCGTCTCAAAAGTTTCTTTTTCTACTTCATAGCTATATGTTTGAGTTTTAATAAGAGGGTGTGGAAAACTAATTTTATAATTTATCTTAAATTTAGGATAAGGATAAATAACAAGTTCTCTATCACCATCACAAAAACGAAAGGATTTCTTTATTACTAAAAACTTTCGTAATCTGTTTTGTTTTAAAACCTTAGCTTTTTCAAATAGATAGGTGTATCCCATGGCGCTGCCATCCAAAATAGGGATTTCAACATTATCCACTTCTACAATAACATTATCAATTCCATAAGATCTGAAAGCACCCATCAAATGCTCTACTGTAGATATACTAATCCCATTTATCCCAACCGTAGTTGCTAATTTGGTGGAAACAACATTCTCCGGACAGGCCTTAATATATGGTGATTTTTTTATGTCTGACCGTATGAACAAAATACCACTGTCAACTGGTGCGGGTCTTATTTTGACAGTTATTTTTTGACCTGAATGTAGACCAATTCCCTTAAAACGAATACTTTCCCCTAGAGTGCATTGAAATCTATCCTTCAACATTCTAATCTCGCTTCTATATCCCAAAATTGTTATCTATGGTATGATTTTAAGTTATCCCTAATCCCTAATACAATACCTTCCCTTATAACTCGATTGATGCAAAAAGCATACCATTAGCAAAAAAAGTTCTGTTTTACTAATTACTTTCTATTTTAAGGATTGATATCATGGGGTTAAAATACAATCATGCTTTTCTTAATGTTAATAATCCCAATTTGCTTATAGATTTATTGTTGCAAAATTCACACTAAAAAATAAAATATTGTTGTAGTTTTGAAACACCGTAAAATTGTAACTACAAAGTAGATTTATATTTACCCAGATATTTCATGTTATATCCGATTATATCTGGGTTTTGATCCTAAACATTAAAATCAACCCCAGTAACCACTCGTTTAGACCTCTCATCCTCAGACTGTTTATCATCATTATCCATATTTTTGGCTTTATCAGTATTTTGATCTTTTACTCCGTCTGGGTCCAGACTTTTGGTAGAACCCTTTTTAACATTTGGCTTATCTGCTATCTCAACCCATCCTGCATACAACGTCTTCAATATCCTTTCTACATCTTTTAATTTATCTACATCATTATTAATATTTGCTTCAATTAAATGATCTATCATAAATATGTATAGATTTTCTAAATCAACGGCTAATTGCCCCCCTGCCTCAAAATCTAGAGTATTCATAAGTTCAGAAAGAATTGCCGTGGCTTTACTTATCAAAACACCTTTTTTTGCCACCTCTTTTTTTTGCATATTAATCTGGGCCTGTTTGACAAATTTTATTGCACCCTCGTAAAGCATCAATAGTATTTTAACTTTATTTGCTGTTGTAACCGATGTCTTTTGATACTGTTGATATGGGTTTACTACCATGAAATGCTCCTATTATACTATGACTCCCTAAGTTGAGGGTTTGTTTGTACATTTGGCGTACCAAATTTTTGAGCCAAAAATGATCCTTGCTGATTCAAAGTACTCATTGTTGTTTCTAAGGCTGCGAATTTCTTTTTTAGATTTTCATGAACCGAAGTCAAACGCCGCTCTTTGCGCTCAATTTGACTATCAATATTTTCTATAACTTTTTGTAGACCTTTTTTCCTGTTTTCTAAGACTCCATATTCTCGATCCCGTAATTGAGTTAGTTTATCTTTCATTCGGGGTGCTAAACCTGGATTTTCCTTCTGCACAATAAATAAACTAGCTACTCCCAAAATATCCTCAGACAAAGAGTGTTTGATTTTATCTTTATCAGCTATTAAAGAACCATCCTTCGAATTAGTTTTTATCCCAATTGTAGCCAATGTACGATATTTATGACTCAAATTAGTAAAAGTTTTAGAGATCTCATTTCGTAATACTCTACGAATTTGTTTTAACCCTGAATCAGCGGCCATAATTCCGGCCTTTTTAGTTTCTTCATCAATTACATATTGATTATTTATAAAATTATTTACTTCATTATATTGTTTTACAAATTCCATGATACCTTCTAAAGTGGCATCAATGTCCCAGTTGATATTCACGGTTACTTTAGTACCCGCTTCTGCTCGATGTACATCAAATACAACTCCCGGTATCAAATCCTCTAAATTATTTCTGGGCCATGTTACTGGAACATCTTCAAATAAAAGTTCACAGTTTCGACCCGTTACTTGCTCCTTAAATTCTAGATAGGTTGTATCAGGATCTATCTCTATCTTTGCTTTCTTTCCAGAAGACTCATTTATAACTAATAAACGGTACGGGTCATCCTCCATACCTGTATTTATAACTATTGCTTTCATTCCCATCTCAGCGTCATTGATTGAACTGGCTACATCCTGCAACGTTGATTCAGGTTCAATTTTTATTACCATATCCTCTTGAGTATCTTCATTATTTAAAAGCAACCATCCAAAACCCACTGGTGTTTTATCCTTGTCAACAAAACCATAAGCCAACTCTTTTTCATTCTTTGCTACAGTTTTAATATCAAATTCATAAACTCCTGGAATAGCTCCCTCTCCCACATTACCATCCACAATATCTGGATGGGAGGATTCTAATTTCAAATGTAAGAATTTTCCCTTAGTAGAAATCTCATCAATAGATTTTTCCAGGGCTTTCATTTTTTCGCGTAGTTCATTAACACCTTTTACTTGTTCTTTTACTGATTCTTTACGTTTTTCAAGATTATTAATCGGAACACGTTCGACTTCCATTAATTTATCAACAATCTTAGGATCAATTCCTGAAACTAATCCGCCGACAGACAATCCCACTAATGTCTCCTACTTTCACAAATTACTATTTAAAGATGTTATAGATACTCTTATTTTAGTTTATCATGATTGACCTGAGATTAGTAGCCTTCTTCTATCTCACTCTTTTAAAAAATTACCAAAATCAATTATAAAATTTTCTAGGGATTGCTATTAAAAAACTCTAACCTTCGTTTTTTACCCCATTCACCCAAAGTAGGAATCTTAATACCATTATGGATTATAGTGACATGATTTAAATCAGATACTGAAAGCTGAACTTTATTAAAAAATTTCCAAATAAACCGAGTTCCTTTACGAAATAAATCGTTTTTCTTTAAATTTGAATCAATTACAGCCTGTAAATATACATCCTGCAATACCTCAATTATCAGGCTTGAACTACCATCATCTGCAATTATCTGAGTATTATCTGCTTTATTATCCACAACATCTTTCATTTCTTTTGAAGGAGCAGTTAACGATGACAATGGCTCGGTTGTTTTTTCATCCTCACTAATTTTACTATCTTGTTCTGTGGTCTTATTACTAGTTGGGCCCATTTGTTCTTTTTTATTTTTAACAAATTCTCTTACCTCCTCCTTTTCAGTAGCCGGCTTGGTTTGAATATTATTTTGAATCGACGTATCAGAGGTTTTTGAAACTACACCACTCTTTACATCTTCCTTGACTTCTTCTAAAGCTGGTTCTTTTTCTTTTATAACCTCAATTCCAGTTACACTATTCTTACTAATCCGTTCATTTAGTATTTTCAACAACCATGTCCCACCACCCACAACAATTCCCAAAAACACTGCTGTAAGTATCACACGCTTAATCCATTTGTTTCCAGCTGGCTTTACTAACCAATCATCTTTAAGAATATGAAGGCGTTTTTTGATATATCGATTGGATTTCTTTCTCTTTTCATCTCGTATTCGCCTGACTTCACCTTCTTCGTAATCTCCATACACCTGAATATTATATAACTGATCAATTTCCTTTAAATCAATACGCAGACACTTAGCATAGGATTTGACAAACCCCCTACTAAATGTCTCTCCAGGAAGAGAGTCAAACTGGTTATTTTCAATATCTTCTAGGTAGGTAATATTAATTTTTGTTATTTCAGCAATTTCATTTAAAGTAACTCCCAGTGCCTTACGTTTCTTACGTAAAAAACCACCTAAAGAGACTTCTTCTGGATTATTCCCTTCTACTTCCAAACCAATCCTTTCTTTAAATTCCTTGCTTTTTTAGCATATAACTTATTTCCACCCATTGAAATAACTTTATCTAAATAAGATAAACTTTTTTTCATCTTCCCCATCTTTTTATAAACATAACCTAAATTATAAAGAGGTATTACGCAAGTTTTACAATGGTTCGAGGCCGTTTTAAACAATTTTATAGCTTCTTTATACCTTTTTTGTTTTAATCTTACATCACCATAATGTAGATAAGCCGGATAAAATAAAGGATTGTGACTTAAAGCTTTATTAAAATGCAAGACGGCATATTCATATTTTTTTAGATTCAAATAGGCAAGCCCTATATTACCGTGTATCTTTTCGGGAGACTCATAAGATTCTTCCGGGATCTTTTTAAGAATTCTAATTGTCTCTTCATATTGCCGTAATTCTAAACTACAAGCAGCCATATTTAAATATGCAGTGTAAAACTTTGAGTCAATTTTAATGACTTTTTTAAACAGCTTTTTAGCAGATTTAACTCGTCCAAGCCCCAAATACGCTAAACCCAATAAGTTCAGCGTTTTAACATTATAAGGATCTTTTTTTCGAATAAAAAATAATTTTTTTAAAGCAGGGCGAATTTTTCCCTGGGCCATATATTCAGCTGCCATACTTTGATAGGTTGAAATTAACAGTTTCTCGTTTCTACTCTTAACAGAAGAAAGACAACTACTAAGAAATACTAATATTAAAATAAGAAAAAATAAATTTACTAGATAATTTTTTGTTAGATATATCAAAACTGAATAATTTCCTTTAAATCATCAAATCGATCTAACATTTTTTCATATGTCAGATCCTGAAACGCATTTACACTAAAATCTTCTATTGCAAAAGAAGCCGCAACTGTACCCCAAAGTAGTGCCTCTTTATAATTCTTCATTGAATAGTTTTCAGTTTTATTAAGATACCCCATTACTCCACCAGCAAAACTATCTCCGGCACCCGTTGTATCAATGGGGCTACATTTAGGGTAAGAAGGGGCAACAAACATTTTTTCTTCACGATACATTATTACGCCTGCTCTACCTCTTTTTACCACAATAGTTTCAGGTCCATAAGAAGCCAACTTTTTACAAATATCTAAAAAATTTTTCTCTCCTGAAAGCTGCTTTGCTTCTCCTTCATTGATAAAGAATATATCAACTTTAGGGAGCAATTTTAATAAAGAGTCTTTTTTGGTTTCAATCCAATAATTCATAGTATCTAAAGCAACTACGCCAGAGACCTCTACCTGAGATAATACTTCTAACTGAAGATCAGGATCAATATTGGCTAAAAATAAAGTTTTAGGTTTAGTATAAGAAGTCGGTATTTTAGGTACAAAATCAGCAAAAACATTAAGCTCTGTAGCTAAAGATTCTGCCTCACTAAGATCATCATTATATCTTCCGTGCCACCTAAATGTCTTTCCGTTCACTTTTGATAATCCTTTAAGATCAATCGCCGGATCAGAAAATGCTCGCATATGTGAATCAGAAAAATCATCTCCAACAACACCTACCAAATTGACTGGACCAAAAAACTTGACTACATTGGAAAAATAAGTTGCGGAACCACCTACAACCTCATTAACTTTACTTTCCAAAGCTTCAATTGTATCTAGCCCTATAGAACCTACTACAAGATTGTTCACGCTTAAACTCCTAAAAATATTTACCATATAACAAGGCTAAATTTTGTTTAGTTTCGTTAGGAACTGTGTTTTTTTTGGTCATGATAGCATACTTAGCAGATTCTTGACAAGAGCTAACACAAAAATGATCTTTTAAATTGATAAAACTCTTAATTAACTCTTTTGTTTTAAAAATATTCTGATTCATGACCTGAATAACTGATTCGACGGATACTTCTTGCTCTGTTTCATTCCAACAATCATAGTCAGTTGCCATTGCCAGGGTAGTATAACAAATCTCTGCTTCTTTAGCTAATTTAGCTTCCGGTAGAGCTGTCATACCAATAACATCAACATTCCAGCTTCTATAGAGATTTGATTCAGCTCTAGTTGAAAATTGAGGTCCTTCAATACAAACATAAGTACCCCCCAAATGTACTGTAACATCACATTTTTCAGCTACTTCATGTACTTTCTTTTGCAATCCCTTACAATATGGATCTGCAAACATTACATGCCCCACTACACCATTTCCAAAAAAAGTAGACTTTCTTCTTTTTGTGAGATCAATCAATTGATCAGGGATAACAAAATGACCGGGCTTAATTTCCTCTTTCAAACTCCCTACAGCACTAATTGAGATAATACAATCTACTCCCAGTTTTTTCATACCCCAAATATTTGCTTGATAGTTTATTTCTGATGGCAAATAACAATGCCCCCTGCCATGTCTGGGTAAAAATATTAGTTTTTGCCCTTTTATCTCACCGATAATGAAAGAATCACTTGCTTTTCCAAAAGGAGTGTTCAGATCAACTTCCTCTATAATTTTTAGGTCTTCAATTTCATACAATCCGCTCCCACCTATAATTCCTAAAGCATTATTTTTATCCATACAAAACTCCAGATTATAAACTGCGTATTCTCATAATCATGAGAACCTAAAACTCATAACATTTTTTTTACATATTGAAACTGGATTTTTAGAATAATTTTTTAATAGCTATTTATTTGCCGATTCTAAGTTAAGAACCTTGTTTATAGCGGATAATAATTGATCAGGCTTAAAAGGTTTTACTATCCAAGCAGTCACTCCAATATTTTTACCTTCTAAAGCAATTTCTTGAGAAGATTCTACGGTCAGCATAAAGATTGGTGTTTCAGCATAACCTTCCATTGCCCGCAATTCTCGTACAAATTCTAAACCATTTTTATTAGGCATTTTAAGGTCAGTTATAACTAAATCGATTTGAGTTTCTTCACATCTTTTCAATCCCTCTATACCATCAGCTCCTTCATAAACATCAAAACCATACTTGTTTAAAGCTATTTTAACTAATTGTCTGACAGTGATAGCATCGTCTACGATTAAAATTCTTTTTCCGGCCATAAGCCTTGTTCCCAATTTACTAGAAAGCTATATTATTTTATAAAGGCAATTCAAAATTAATTATAAATCACGAAAAAACAAATTTCAATTAAATGTTATTAAAATTATTAAGTAATTGTTGAACCTTACTAGAAAAATTGCCTGATGGATACGTATTTTTATATCTATTCACCATTTCCAGTCCTTTACTTCTGAGGTCTTCAATCGAGTATGTTGCTATATATATATTTTTATCATTATCCTGATCTACTTTCTTCTGAGAAGCTAAGTTTAAATAACATTCTGCTGCATTATAAAGAGCTTTCTCATGTAAAAAATTTTTCTCCGGATATTTCTTCAAAATCAGAGAAATCCGATATAAAGCTGAATGATATAATTCTTTTCTTAGATAAAAATCAGCTATAAAATGTTCATGTTCAGCTAATAATTGGTTCGATTGTTCGATATTTTGTGAAACTTCTTTAGCATATTTTCCTTTGGGAAATTGTTTTAAATACCGTTTAAACTCACGAATTGACTCTTTAGTAGCAGCCTGATCTCTATTATTTGCAGTATTTCTTTGATGGTAATAACATAAAGCGTTCCGATATAAAATATAAGGAATTTTATCACTCCTAGGATGCATTTTGATAAATTCCTCATAAGATACCGAAGCCTCGGGCCATTTTTCTTGAGCATAATAACTTTCTGCTATTAATAATTCCGCCTGAACCGAATCCTTATGATAAGGATACCTGCTTTTAAACTCATTAAACTTCATAATAGCTTCTTCATAAGACTTTTCCTTATAATACCAATCCTTTATTTGCTGAAAAGCGACTCTTGGCTCATCCATATTGACTTCTCTAGGTTTACAGCTAAAGAAGAAAATTGATACAATCAAAATAAATATATAGCTAAAATATTTCATATTATCCCCTATACCTAACTTATGAATAAAACTATTTTTTCAAACTTAACTCAACTTAATCAGTTAAATTGCCGAGCCAATGTTGTGACTAAAATATTTAATTATTTACAAAAAAACATTTTCTTTTACTTAGCTTTGTCTATTATCATTCATTTGGTAATATACTTGGCCGGTAACATTTTTTCAAAAGAATTTCACTCACGAAAATTCATCAAATCAAAACCTATTAAAATCACGGTTCATAAACCGAAAGCTAAGCCTATTACGACCAAGAAAAAAAATCTACAAAAAAAATTTATTATCGAAACGCCCATGGAACAAACTGAACCCCCTGATATCTTTAATTATTTGGGAAAACAAAATCATAAAACAGATAAAGAGACCAAAATCACCAGACCCATTTCGACCGCTTTACCTACTAATAATCAGGCCTTACTCCTAAAAAGTACCAAAAAGAGACTTCCATCGCCCCTCCCTCAATTAGAAAAACTGGATAAGAAAAAATCCTTATCCAAAAAACACACCAAGTTATTCAAACAAGGAGATCTTTCTATCAATGAACCAGAAAATGATTCTGTAAAAAATCTAACCATGCAAGATCTTTTTCCTACTAATGAATCATTGCTAATTCCTAACAATAATCCAAGTAGCGAATATATTTCAGAAGATGTCGAAGAAGGAGACCGAATTTCTCTTAATACCAGAGATTTTAAATACGTCTCTTATTTTTCATCGATAAAGCAAAGTATTCAACTAATCTGGAGATACCCTTCTTCGGCTGTCAGAAGAGGTATTGAAGGAGAAACCACATTAGAATTTACCATCGCCAAAGATGGTAGTATCCTGAGCGTTAATATCCTATCTTCTTCAGGATACCCTGTACTGGATAATGAAGCGGTGAATACTATTAAACTATGTTCTCCATTCAATCCTATTCCTGACTCTCTGGATAAAGAAAAAATTACTATTACCGGCACTTTTGTGTACAAGTTAAGCTACTTTTCAATACAATGATAAATAATACTTTTTGATTTTACTTTGTACTTTTACTCCTCATTAAGTTATAGTAGCATGAGAAAAATTTGGAATTATTATGATAAAAAATGTTGCTGTTTTATTATTTTTACTTTACCTCATTAACTGTTCTTCTGTTGAAAACCATCCCCTCCCTTATCAAACACCTTCAATTACTACTTCTACAACACAAAATACACTAAAGGAGAAGAACGCTCCTATCAACCATACTAATTCTAATACAAAATTGCCTAAACTCTCCGAAAAAGATGTATCACCTCCTCCAGAAAATAAAATGTCCCCCAAAACATTGGACCAAACATACAGTTCCATACCACTACATCTATTCTCATGTGATGGTAATATTTATACCCATTATTTAGAAAAAAATAAAAATACATATAACGATTTTAGATTGGCATACCTAAGTACCATCATTCCTGAATCAGATATGCCTATCATTTTAAACAAACCAGTACTTAACTGGATAAAATATTTTCAAACTAGGGGTCGAAAAATAATTACTAAATGGTTACAAAAAGGACCTCTTTTTATTCCAACCATCCAGCAAATACTCTCTTCTCATAACCTTCCCTTAGATTTGGTCTATCTATCAATGATCGAAAGTGGTTTTAATAACAAAGCCTACTCTTTTATGAAAGCAAGTGGTGCATGGCAATTCATGACGGGAACAGGTAGAAAATATGGTTTATCAATTACTCCTTGGGTCGATGAAAGAAGAAATTTAGTTAAAGCTACTCACGCCGCCGCCAAATACCTCAGAGATTTATACAAATTATATAATAATTGGTATCTGTCAATTGCCGCATATAATGCAGGAGAAGGCAAGATTAATACCGCTATTAAGCGTTATGAAAGGAAAGACTTTTGGCATTTAACTAAATATAACTATTTAAAAAATGAAACAAAAAATTTCGTTCCCAAATACTTAGCTGCCCTTATTATTGCCAAATCTCCTGAAAAATTTGGGGTTTTTATTCCTCAATCTAATTCCCCAAATAATAATCTACATCCTTCAGAAACAATAACCTTAGATCTACCTAAAACCATTTCTATTCTTGAGTTATCAAAGAAAATTAATATATCTTACAAATTATTAAGAAACCTAAATCCTGAATTAAGAACTCAAATAACCCCTCCCCAACAAAAACATTACCCATTGGTTGTACCTAAAACAGCTCTTTTAGATACTATTCAATCCCTTAATACACTCAGTAACATTAAAATATCTGATGTAGTCACTCATAGAATTAGAAGAGGCGAGACACTCGCTTCATTGGCTCGAAAATATGGCACGAGTATAAAGAAAATACGATTAACTAATCCTAATTTAAATCCTCGTCGACTACGAATAGGAAAAAGAGTTAAAATACCAGTTAATTATCTAAGTAAATATAAAGTAAAAAATAAGAAAAGAAGAAGATTTTCAAAAAGAAGCAGAAGAAAACAAAGACTGACCAAAGGTAAATATTATAAAGTGAGAAGAGGAGATACACTTTGGGATATTGCTATTATGCACAAAGTAAAAATAAAATCTCTACTAGCTTGGAACAGAATAAAATCACCTAGTCACATTCGAATAGGGCAGATAATTAAAATAAAACCCGATTGATTTCTCTGATAATATCAATTTAATTTTTGGTTAACGGATTATAGGCTGGCAATCGAAATGGTATTTTTCACGTCTTTACCTTTATACATAGCTAAATCGGCATAGGTAATGATATCTTGCTTATTTTTGGCATGTTTAGGAAAAGAAGATACTCCTATACACACTGTAAGATTAATAATATGTTGATCTATCTCAAAACTCTGTTTACACAATACATCTCGGATACGTTTTGCGGCTTTACAAGCATTACTCTCGCCAGTTTGGGGCAAAATACATACAAATTCATCGCCTCCATATCTCATAATTGTATCTACATCTCTAAGACAACTCTTCAATACTTGTGAAAAACCAATTAATAACTGACTCCCCACTAAATGACCATATGAATCATTTACTTGCTTAAAATTATCTAAATCTATGAATAATATTGAAAGAGGGTACTGATATCGTTCCGCCCTTTTAATTTCTTGATCCAAGGCAAAATCCATATATCTCAAATTGTAAAGACCAGTTAATTCATCTATAAAGGCAAGTTTTCTAGCCTCATAAACCTGTTGAAAAGTAGACCACAGAATGGTTATTTGATGTTGAATTTCCGATAATCTCTCTGACCCAGCACCTATATCTACTTTACCTTTAGAACCAAATAAAAAGAAAGCGCAAGAAAGTTGAGATCTAAATAAAATAGGCATATAAAGATATGAACCGAGTTTCTCATATAATTTTGGTATTACTGAGCTATCATTCACATTATTTTCTACAATCGAATGGTGCTTAAAAAGAAGAGTAGTTGAGTCTTTTAAAATTCCTTTTATTAAATGCTTTTGGGTTGTATCAAATCCCGAGGCCTCCAGCTCAAAATTCTTCCCTAATGCGGTTTTTGCTTTGTAAAACAAAATGATAAAACCCTTACTACAAAGTAAAACTTTACATATTTCTTTAAGAAGTCGCCAAGCAAATGGAGGTCTCTCAGCATACTTGGAAATATCCTGGATCATTTCTTGAAGGGGAAACTGACCTTTAACTGAGGATGGCTCTCTATCTTTACTTATTTGAGATCTGGAAATAGTTAATTCTAATTCATGAATATTTATTGGCTTTCTAATATAACTAGAGACACCTTTACCTAAAAGGTTAATAGCTTTACTCACATCAGTATGATTTGCAGTGGCCACAGTTTGACTTTTTAACCTTGTATGTTTTAATCCCTGCCAAAAGGTTCTGTTTTCCGCATAATCAACTGGAAAAATAATTAGATCATAGTTATTTTTACTGATCTTTTTTGCTGCATCTAATGGAGTTTTTGCCGTATGTGACTCTAAAGATCGTTTCCCTGCTACTTCTTTTAATAGTTCTAACTCAACTTGATCACTTTCAACCAATAACACTGTCATACAAAAATTATCTCAAAATTTACTTTTTATTTAAAACACATCATAACTACACCATCCAAAATAGCATATTATGCCAAAATAACTAATAAATAAACTAAAATTTTTATCATTATAAACATGATTGACAAACACCACTATAATATATATCATGGCTGACCTGTGGATTCTTTTGAAGAAAGTTTGACAGAATTTACTTTATTCAAAAATTTCCACAAATAAATCAATAATAAGCGCGATGTACAGGATTTGCTCGTCGCGAATTGAATCGTTAGTTTGATATAACGGTTTAACAATTAAACACTTAAACAGCGGTGTATAAATAAAACTTGCACACCGCGTTATATTATTAATTTTGGAGTTATTTAAAATTGATTAAGAAAATACCTCATGTATATATCGAAACTCACGGTTGTAAAATCAACATGTACGAATCAGCAGTCTTCGAAAAAGCTCTTAAAAAACAAGGTGTTCTAATCACTAGTAACCTAAAAAATGCCAGTTATTATATTCTTAACAGCTGTACTGTCACTGCTAAAGCTGATTCTGAAGCTAGAAAACGCCTTCGTCATGCCAAAAGGGCAAATCCTCATATCCAGACCGTTTTAACCGGCTGCTATGCATCCCAACTAAAAAAAAATCAGCAAATGTTGGAATACGTGGACTTTTCATGTAAAAACGATCCCCAAGATATAGTTTCCATTATTAAAAAAGAAGCAGACCAAGAAACCTTCCAATCATCACCAGAAAGAATTTTTGCCGATAATATAAGTGGTAAAACCAGAATCTATCTAAAACTACAAGATGGATGCAAAGATTTTTGTAGTTATTGTATAATCCCTTATACTAGACCCACTATTAAGAGTCTCCAAGCGGATCTTGCTATAGATGAAATCAAACGACTTCACTCTCTAGGATTTAAAGAAATTGTTTTGGGGGGAGTTCATCTGGGATATTATGGTAAGGACCTAGATGATGGTACTAATCTTGATTCTTTATTACAAAAAATATCCTTAATGAACAATAAGCCTCGCATTCGCATCAGCTCAATCGAGTCAAGACAAGTTTCTTCAACCATTATTTCCCTATTAAAAAATGAATCCTGGCTCTGCAAACACCTACATATCCCTTTACAAAGTGGAAGTGATCAAATACTCAATAAAATGAACAGAAAATACAAAACAGCAGATTATGCCAAAACTATTAATAAAATCAAAAAAGAAGTTTCCTTTTGTTGTATTGGAGCTGACGTCATGACAGGATTTCCAAGCGAAACAGAAAATAATTTTAAACAGAGCTATAACTTAATAGCTGACCTACCAATTGATTATCTCCATGTCTTTCCTTATTCAGAAAGGCCTGGTACCAAATCAACCAAAATGCCAGGAAAATTAGAAGTGAGTCTTATAAAAGAAAGAGCAGCTTCTCTCAGAAAATTAGGAACCGTTAAACAATCCGCTTTTCTGGATCAATGTAAAAATTTAAATGAAATGGTCCTAGTTGAAAAACAAGATATTGACGGTAAGTGTTCTGGTCTTACCAGCAATTACATCTCTACAGTATTTTATTCTCCTTTGAAAAATCAAACCAATCAACTAGTCCCAGTAAAAATTAAAGAAGCCATAGATAATAACTCCACAAAATCAATATTACATGATGATAAAACAGCCCAAGTTTCTTATCTAGCTTGAAATACATGGGAGCATAAATTTATGAAAATAGAAATAGCCAAGAAAAAATTGAATAATTTAATGAAGCAGATTAATTATCAATTTAAAAATATACAATTATTAAAAATAGCTCTAACCCATAGATCAGCCACCTTTCAAAAAGATCATAAAATTATCGAAAATAAAACCAATCATTACAAAAATGACTCTATTCACAATCAGAATTATGAACGGCTTGAATTCCTTGGTGATGCCGTCTTAGACCTGGCAATAAGTACTATTTTAATGAAAAAATATGACTTACTAAATGAAGGAGAATTATCGAAAATAAGAGCTGCCTTAGTTAATGAAAAAATTCTGGCTTCCATTGCACGAAAAATTGATCTTGGGTCATATGTTGTATTAGGAAAAGGAGAGGAACTATCTCTAGGTAGGAACAAAAATTCGATTTTAGCTGACTCTTTGGAAGCATTACTAGGAGCCATTTATTTAGAATCTGGCTTTGAAACGAGTACCAAAATCATTTCTCAACTATATGATTCTCAATTAAAAGAAAACCCTAAAAATTTCTTAACCATTGATTACAAGACCAATCTACAAGAAATTGCCCAACAATTATGGCACGAGGCACCCGTCTACACCTTAATAAGCCAGTCTGGACCGGATCATGATAAGAACTTCACTATCGACATTTCCTTAAAAGGAAAATCTATAAGTCAAGGCAAGGGAAAAAGTAAAAAAGAAGCTGCTCAAATTGCCGCCAAAGATGCCTTGAAAGTTATTAGGGATTTAAGCACCCCCGACAGCATATATAATAAAATCCTGACCATAAATCAATTTTCTAATACGGAGCTATAATATGAACCAAACCATAACTAAAGCCGGTTATATTGTCTTTCTGGGCAAACCGAATGTTGGCAAGTCAACTCTACTAAATACACTGCTTGACCAGAAACTTGCTATTACAACTCCAAAACCCCAAACCACTCGTAACCAAATTTTAGCCATATTGAATAAAAACCAAACTCAATATATCTTTATGGACACACCTGGATGGCTGCAAAAGACCTATAAATCCAAACTAAACAGTGCCATGATGCAACAGACAAAAGAAGCTCTTAAAAATGTAGACGTTATAGTCACAATTATTGATGGCTCTAAAGGATTAAGAAATGAAGATTTATTTATTCTTAAGATTGTAAAATCAATGTCCAAACCAACTGTATTATTAGTAAATAAAACAGACCTTGTTTCTAATAAAAACAAACTGCTCCCTTTATTTAAGGAGCTTTCTCTTATAGCACCAGACAGTCAAATAATTCCTGTTTCAGCTTTAAATAATGAAAATACAGATATTCTATTATCTAATTTAAAGAATCTTTTACCTTCATCGAGCGAAATTTTCCCGAAAGATCAACTGACAGTACACTCTACCAATTTTTTTATTTCTGAATTTATTAGAGAAAAAGTTTTATTCAATATCCATCAAGAAATCCCCTACCAAATAGCTATTGTCGTTGATGAGCTTATAGAAAAAAGGGACATAGTAGTTATTAAAGCCCGTATTATTGTTAACCAAGACTCTCATCGCCCCATACTCTTAGGAAAAAAAGGAGCTACTATTAAAAAGATTGGCGAACAATCCAGAGAGGAAATAGAAAAATTCTTAGGTAAAAAAGTTTACTTAGAACTAACCGTTGCCAAAGACTCTAGTTGGCTCAATAAGGAATACAAAATCAAAGAATATAATCATATGGAGCAATTATTTTGAGTAATATACCCACTATAGCACTGGTTGGACGACCCAATGTTGGTAAATCTAGATTATTTAACTGTCTTACCTCCA
>CAZJDM010000029.1:0-34497 GCA_964544765.1 uncultured bacterium | reverse complement strand
TTTCATAACAGGTGTCAACATTATGCTACAATTGTTTTTACTTGGTTTATTCGGTACGTTAATTACTATCATGGCTCTTGCCTTTTTTCTTTTCTGGTTAAACAATAAAAATTCAAAACGCAAATTCCTTAACTTTTTAATTTTGCCCAAATTTCAATTACGTTATTGTTGTTTGTTTTTCATAATAACCCTTTTTACAACTTTCGCGATATCCTATGCTATTCTTTACTATGCTGAACAACGAAACAGCGGCTTTATTAACAAATTAATTCATACCGTAAATAATGCTGAAAATACCAAAGGAGTATCTCGCATCATTAGATCAATCAAGACCTCTATGCATGGGCAAATAAAATATGTCCATTTTATCCTAATCTCATTATCCGTTCTTAGTTCTGTTATTGTGTTTATAGGTGGATTATTTATTACTCACCGTATCGCGGGCCCACTATTTCGAATTACTGAATATTTTGACCAAAATAAATGGCTCAAAGAACCCTTAGCTGTCAGAAAGGAAGATGAATTTGAGTTCCTTACTAATGACATCAATACATTACGCAATAATCGATTATATCGAATAGAACAAGTTCAACAACAGCTTGAGGACTTATTAAAAGTTAATTCTGATCCAGAGTTAATGGAAATAATACAAAACATCAAAAGGATCAATCAATGCTGACAATAACCAACCTTATTCAACTCATAATTAGTCTGGTAATTATACTTGCTCTTACTATCTATTCTTTATTACGTTTTAGCAAAAAACCACCGATGTTCTTTACTGGATTACTTCCCTTACCTAAATTTCAACTTAAATGGGCCACCATCTTATTCATGATAACCATTATTACCAGCCTATTGGCAGTACTAGTTATTGATAACTATTCAACTATATCTATCATTAATTCTAATAAATTATCAAACTACAACTGGTTACAAAAAAGTGAACAAACACCAGATATAGTTACAAATAATAAGTTGGATAATCTTTCACTCTTGTGGAAAAAAGAACAAGCTCGCCAAAACATCCTATTACTACAATTCACCTGGATATGTGCCTGGATAGCATTTTTTATTGGTATACTAGTTAGTTACCGCACTTTGGCTCCCATAATGGAGGTAAAACAGTTTTTTTTCCAAAAAAATTGGCAAAAGGCTTACTTGAAAATCAAATCCCGAGATGAATTCTTAAATTTAATAGTTAAGTTAAATATTTTTCGTCAAACTGAGTTAAATAATAAAAAAGAGCTGATTAACAGTTTAGAAAAACTAAACAATCGAATTAACAGTCCTCAACTTAAGATGATTATTCAAAATGTTCACTCTATTCTCTAACGCTATAAGAACCTGATATCATAGATATAAATTAAATATATTAATAATATTACTGTCATACCGATAAAGCTAAATGGAGGTTTATTTTTTAAGGAAAATAACCATGAATTTAACTATTTATAAGAAATATATTCTAAATTACTTTTTGATCGCTTTATTATGGTTCGCCAATTTGTTTGCCTCGCTATGGTTCACCCATTGTTCCAATCCAACCAAATTTAAGCAGCTTCCCACCAAATCTTTGGATGCTAAACCAGAAGAAGCAAAACCAGAGGAACCTCTACCTACCAAGCAAGAATGCCAACCTCAAGTTAAACAGGAAGGATTTAGTTTAGAAATAGTCCACCAACAACGAAAGATAGATATTCTGTTCATCGTGGATAACTCCGGTAGTATGAATAAATTTCAACAGAACCTTAGTAAACAATTTGCTAAATTTGCTGAATCCTATTTGGATAACCCTCAAAATCAATTGGATCTATGCATTAGTATCATTACAACCGATTATTACGTATTACCTCATCATTACTGGAAGTTGGACTGCAATAACCTGGCTTCTGAGTTTGAAAGTAAAATTCTGGTGGGAATTGACGGATGGTACGATGAAAAACCCCTTTTGTCTTTAGATTATTTTTTAAGGGACCATCCGGCCAATAGTGATCCGGCTTTTCGCCAGGACTCAATTATAGTTTTTGTATTTTTAACTGATGAGGTTGACCATTCCGAATTAACAATTGACGATGATTCACCGGCTCAAAAGGCTTCTTTAATCAAAGATAGGATCACTCAATATATTAATCAACTGAACAACATAACTATTAATAACGAAAACAAAGATTTTTTCGTTGTTGGTATTTTACAAGACAGACAAGAGGATATGGGAGATGGAAATAAACGAGAAAAAGCTGTCTCACTGACGACCTTAGTTGATTTAACCAAGGATAACGGTTCTTTTTATAAAAACATTAATTACAATTACGGCATGATCTTACAACAATTAGGCGAGACAGCAATACTCAAAACAAAACAATTTCAATTGAAGCACCTACCTTTAGGAGGGAAAATTACGCTCAAAATTGCCGGTCTAAGCACTTCTACAGTTGTCCCTGAGGATAAATATGAAATACAGGGCAATACCATAGTTTTTAAAGACCCTGAATACTTAAAGGCTCAAGCTTTGCAGTTCGCCAAGTTGCTGGAAGTAGAATATAAAGTTCAAGGTAATGACTCAACAACATGTACATCAACCAATACAGATCCTTAGAGGAAACTATGAGACTTAAAACTTTAACATTGCCTATAGCATTATCTAGAGGTATTACTTTAGCTTTATCTTTAACTTTATCTATATCATTAACTATCAGTTGCAGTAATGAAGGTGGGGATACCAAATCAGGAAGTTCAAACAAGAAATCTACGTTTAAAATACCTACATCAGAAGATACAGATCCAACATCTACAGGATCTAACACAGATCTTTCAACTGACTCTTCTGAGATTCCGGCAAGCATCGCACCCCAAGAACAAAGTATAGGGTTTAATACCGGTAAAATGTATCAATGCGTCAATAATACTGACTGTGTCATCTTTATCGGAGAAGATCCCAGTTCCGGAGAAGAGAGACCTGTAGCTATTGCCAAAGCATATCTATCGACTATACACTATCAAATCGCCTCGCAAACAAAAACCGAATATGAGGGATTCATTGCCATTTGCGAATACCAAACCTGCCGCTTAAAACCAAAATAGCTAAGTTAAAGTAAAGTCATTGCCGTTGAATATTCCGAATGACAAGCTTGTATAGCTGTTGACATTGCATCAGAATCATCTGCATTATCAGTTTTAGCTTTTTCCATACATGTTTCAAGCGCTGTAGCTGCGTTAGCAACTTTTTCAGCCATAGCTTGAGCATTGCTTATTAAAGTATCTATTTCGGCTTCTGTAATCATCAAAGAACTGAATTTGTCGCTATCATTCATTTGATCAACTTCTGCTAACACCGAACTTTTAATCTGGTCCTCTAATTGCTGTTTATCAGTATCACTACTATAATCAAAACCACTAACATTACTTAAACTACCTAATGCTACCGTCGCGCTATTAATAATATCATTGACAGCTTCTTTAGCTTCCATTGCCGTAAAGTCGGTATCTTCGATTTGGCTTAATCCATTGGTTGCACCGGTAGTAATTTTGTCAATCATTGCATCCAAGTGATCTTTTTTCATACCTTCAATTTTACCTAAAGCAGACACTGCAGCAGCCGTCGCCTCACCTACCATATCGTTATAGTTATCTTTATCAAACCAATCCAAACCAGTAATGTCACCTAAACCCGCAGTGGTACCAGCGGTAAATTTTTCGGTCATGGCCGCTATTTTATCTTCATCAAAAGTTCCTCCCAAAGCTTCTTGAGCTGCTGTGGTTGCGCCCGCAGTGATATTAGCAATCATTTCTTTCATGGTATCTTCATCAACTGTAATATTCTCTATTTCACCTAAGGCAGCAGTTGCCCCTTCGGTTATCTGCTGGCAAAGGGCCGCTAGAGCCTCATCCTCATCTCCACCACTTGCGGTAAACGAATCAGAATCGACTTTCTTTAATCCTAATGTAGCCCCAAAAGTCACTTGTTCAGCCAGTTCTTGCATTTTGGCCGCGGTAAAATCCGCCATATGATTCTTTAGATCTCCCAAAGCGGACATCGAACCGGCTGTTACTTCTTTAATAGCAGCTTTTAGTTCATCAGCGGAAAAATCAGTCATATGTGTACTAATTTCATCTAAAGCTGAAGTTGTTCCCGCATTTACCCCAGCAATCATGAGTTCCAGATCTTCCTGATCAAGATCATCCATATCTATCTCTCCACAAGCCTCCGTAGCTGCCGCTGAAATATTTTTAACCAAGGCACTTACATCGGTATGATCATAACCGGTCATATCTATTTTCCCCAGAGCTTCTGTAGCTCCAGCAGTTAATTCAACTATCATATCGCCAAGAGAATCTGCTGTAAATCCCATTACATCGATTTCACCTAAACTAGCAATAGCTCCCTCCAATGCTTTTTCAATCAAGGAACCTAGATCAGATTCTGTAACACCTTCCATATCGATTTCACCTAAGGACGCAATAATTCCAGAAGTGATTTCATTGGCCAACTCTCCAAGTTGCTCCCCAGGATTCATTGTGGCTGAACCTAATAGAGCATAAGAATCGGAAGGTAAATCATCCAGTCCCTTGGTAGCTCCTTCTGAAACGCCCGCTACATTATTTTGCAAATCCTCTTCGGTATAGGTATCCTTAAACTGGGAGGTATCTTCTGAAAAAATACCCAATGCTGCAACTGCTCCACTGGCTGTACTATTAATTGACTCTTTCAGGGCTTCGACATCAAAATCTGGAAGCGCTTCCTTGATTTTGCCTAAACCTGCCACCGCGCCCTCAGTAATTTGACTGACCATACCATCGATATCATCCTTGGTAAATCCATCAATACTTATACCATCAAGCCCTTTAACCGAACCAGCGGTAATACCTTCCGCAGTTACTGAAACATCTCCAGCCTTTACCCCTGCATCACTAATTGAAACTATCCCTCCATTAGCAACAACCTTAACCCCATTATTGATTTCTACCTCGGTCAGTCCAGCTTCATCTAAACTTCCCACCAATGAAACCATAACGCCCTCAGAATTAGCTTTCACGTCTGCAGCAGATAACCCCGCTTCATCCATATGAGCGACAACACTACTAGAAATTTCTTTTAATACCGAATCCAATTTAGACAAATCATCAACGGTAGTTTTAAAATACTGATCACGATCTTTAGTGGAGGAGATTAAACTGGCTGCAATAGTTTTAATAACATTGGCTGTTTCGGTAGCATTGGCTAAACTCAGAGTAGATAGTTCAGTTTCAGCACCTTCAGCGATTACCGGCATAATCTTAACCAGATCTTCTGACTCGGCTAATTTAGCATCGACAACTTCTTTGATAGCCGCTGCTTTTACTTCTTCAACTTGATCAGCGGTTAATTTACCTGACATAGCACCGCTAACTAATCCCGAACCGGAACTTAAATTACTACCCAATTCATTAACTACTGATTGAGTAACTGGTTTAACACTTGAACCGCTTTCTACACTATCACTATCATCGTCACTACATGCAATTGTTAACGTTAAACTTACAATTAATGTAATTAACCAACTAATTTTTTTACTCATGTTCATCATCGCGTCACTCCTTTTTAAACTAATTGAATATTATTAAGATGTGCTCGGATTTGAATTACATTACATTAATATTTAGTTGTATTTAGTTAATTGAATTATATAAAGAGTTGAATTTAAAGGTAAATTTCTACTTTAATTGTGCGCTGGAAAGTGTGGGGAAATGGTAACTTGTCCAACGCATTAATTATGTTTTAGTTCCTTTATGTTTTAGTTCCTTCGGAATAGAAATAATCGGCATCTTCAACTATTGATTTGATAAAACGAGATTTAGTGTAGCCATCAACAAAAGCTTCATCAGACATTAAAATATGATCCTTAACCGCTCCACCAACTCCTCTATGTTGATCATCAAGACGCTGACGATTCATGGAATGAGCGATAACCAATTTTCCACCCCTTTGTAGAAAATCATAGGCTTTTTTGAATATAGCTAGTGGGTTAGCAAAATGAGGAAAAGCATTGAAAATAATAATTTTGGTAAAAGGATCGTATTTTTCAGTACAATCCTCAAAAGCACGATTTATAGTGATCACTTCTGGGAATTTACGTTGTAAAACTCTTAACATATTCTCAGAACTATCTAACGCTACTACATTTTTAAGTGAAATATTTTTCTTAATAAAATGAGGAACTAATATTCCCGTACCACAAGCAACATCTAGAATTCGGTCACCATCATTAAACCCAGCCCGATCCAGTATCTTATCTATAATAATACCTTCTTTTTGGTTTTGATATTGATCCCAATCAGCTGCATGCTGATCAAAAAATTGATTTACACTGGTGTCAGTGTCTATGTTGGTAGGAGTGTTAGTATTGGTATTCGTATTAGTGTTGATGTTGGTATTAGTAGTATTGATACTCATAGCCTTATGCCTCCAGTGCTCATATTTTGTACACTTTTATGCCTATTATTTTTACATAGTTGATAGATATATTGGCCAAACTTTTCATTAACATCCTAATTTTTAAGACTAAATAATTGGCTCGCTTTTTGCAAATAATACCACTATTGCTGGGGGTTCATCTCAGCCTTTAATCTAACGCATGCTAACATATGAATTTTTAATTAGCAATATTATCGTAAGGAGCTAAATATGCGTAATAATAAAAGAAGTAAATTAGGAACTGTTGTTTTTATTACATTTATCCTACTTATTGGTTTACTGGGTTCAGTATCATGTAGTAAGAAAAAAGCTGTCTCAGACCAGCTTCCTTTTCCCGATGAAAAGCCGCCTACATCTATCGCTGGTAAACCCGGGGTAACAGGAAATGAAAATCAAAGCGACCTAGCCTTTTTTGGAAATGACTCATTCACTAATGTAGATTTAAATGAACCGGGAAACAATGTTCTACTCGGTGAAAAAGAATCGAGTGACGACCTCCAAAGTACTACTGTTTTAGAAACATCCAGTCTTGACACATCAGATATATCGATTGATTATCCTATCGAATTATCAATGATTGGACAAGATAGTCTCAATAATATTGCCACCACCACTACTGAGTTTCATGGTTCATTACAAATTGACAATACCCAAATTGCTAACGGTTCAACCGTAAGTTCATCAAAAATACTTACCGTAAGCGGTTATACAAGTTTCCAATCCACTCATGTAGGATTATCGGGAGAATATATAGTTGTATTAATTCATTCTCCAACTGAAGGTTCACCCTATGCTAACATGCTTTCTCCCACTGGATTTAAATACTGGAACGGTAATCTTAATTCATTAGAATCATTTAAAACTACTGACTCCAGTGGATTTCCAACTGCGACTGAAGATACTTTTTTTAGTCTTCCATTGACTAATCTGACTGGAACCATACAGATTTATGCTGGATACCGAATTGGATCTGGTTCGACCTATTCTTACATATTTTCTACAGAGACTCCATTATATATTTCTCTAACTCAAACCAGCACTAATAGTGTCGCTAATGGAAAATCAATTATATTAAACGAAGCACTTGAAGTTGGTGACTTGGATTGTCCCTATGGTGGAACCAAAATTTCTACCTTTACTGATGTCAATTTAAATGGTTCCTATGATGCAACTACTGATGAAAATTATGTTACAAGTAATATATGTAACTCAAGAAGTATCATACTTACTACTACTATTGCTACTGGTGATTCTGATTGTACGCAAGGTGGTATACAATACGACACTTTCACGGATATCAACGGTAACGGCACTTATGACAGTGATATCGACACTAATTACGCTAGTAATAAGGTTTGTCATGGAATTGAACAAAACTCACCTGTAATTACCGAAGGTGACAGCGTTGATGTTACTATGGATGAAGATTCTTCACCTACAGCATTTGCTCTAACTTTAAATGCTACTGACTCAGATGGTAACACTCTAACCTGGTCAGTCAGTACATCTCCAACTTCTGGTACTGCATCTGGTTCAGGTACTGGTACTAGTAAGGATTTTAGTTATACCCCTAATAGTGATTATAACGGAAGTGATAGTTTTGTTGTTACTGTTAGCGATGGCACTGGACGAAGTGATACCATTACGGTAAATATTACCATTAGTCCTCGTAATGATGCTCCTAACAACACTGAAGATCCTACTATAAGTGGAACATTTAGTTCAGGTAATACTCTAACTGCAGCTACAGGAACATGGAACGATGATACCGACCAAACTCCAAGTACTATCACTTACACTTATCAATGGCAGTTAGCTGATGACTCTGATGGAACAAATGTAGCAGACATTAGTAACGCCACATCCAGTACTTATAATGTCCAAGCAAGCGATTCTGGAAAATATATTAGAATCCGAATAACTGCTACTGATTCTGGAGAAGGTTCTCCAGAAGCCCAAAGTGTAACAGTATTTTCAACATATTATTTGATCAATTAGAGTAGCTTGTTATCTTACTTATCTATCTAGTCTATCTAGTTGTTACTTGATGCTGCTGGTTTTGCAGATACTGGTTTTGCCACTGGCAGGCTGATTTGAATTCCTTGTTCGTTTAACATTAATATTGCTTCCTGGCTATTTGGTACTGGATTGTTGCGAACCAACCGTTCTTTATCAACATAGTTATCATATTGAGCAATTAGATAACTCACAGCTCGTCTAATATCTGAGTAATCTGGTTGCCAATCATTTTCTCGATATAATCGATAAAGTCGATCCAAGAAAACCAAGTGATTTTTGGCTTGACCTTGAACACAAATATAATGGGTATCAATAATACCTCTTCCAGCGGATGTTCTTACTTTACCTCGCGGATCTTTATCATCATATGTTGATAGATAATATGGTTCATCTTTAAATTTTCTATCTCTTACCGCATAGTATCTGTTAGACACAAGAACCACACCACCCGATCTATATCTACCACCTTTTTGAGCCATCTTAAGTTCTTCAGCATAAGGTAATCTGCCACCTTGAGAAGGACAATAACTTTGCACATCTCCTATTCTACTTGAATTATCATATACTGGAGGCATCCAGGTAAGTTGAGCATTTGGATCCTGCCAATCAGGTGTATCAATTTCCTGAAAAAAATCAAAAATCTGTTCGGCAACCTTTTTGCTAACATCACGAATAGAACCTGTATCTTGAAAGGTTCTAATATCTCCAGTTTTTAGACTTTGAATATGAACCTGAACCGTGACCATTTCATCCTTTTGAGATGAATTAACGGTATAACTACCATAAACAACATAATCTACAGTATCAGCAATTCTTATCCTTTGGTAGTATTGTCTTCCTAGCAAAACCGCTCTAACTAAATCACCATGAGTAAAATTAAAACGCCGTGAAGATTCACGAATTTTGTGATCCCTAAAAATTTGGCTAATATCCCCTTTAATATGACTGGCTATAGATTGTGGAATACGGTCATGGGCCCTTTCAACATGTTGTTCATATAATCTATCGAATTCTAACAATGCTTCAAAAATTAGTGGTGCTAACGCAGTTACATCACCACCTGCTTCAGATAACTTTTCCAAGGCTCCTACCATTTCACCCATAAGTTCCTTTCGAGTTTCCGCTCTTAATTTACTCATAACATCAGCAAACTCTCTATAATCTCCTTCTCGCACTATCGAAATTTCCGGCCAAACACTAGCTACACCCTTTTTATCAAAAAAGGCCTCTCCTATTACCGGTGGTCGCCAAGTACCGGCTCTTTTTTGCAGCGCCACAATTGAAGCTTCAGGTCTTTCTGTAGCTCCAGTTTTATCAGCCGCAGTCTGTTCGGCTGCAAGCGGAAAGGAAAATAATGTTACAAGCGAAAAGAAAAATAATGAAAAAGTAATACCTAACAAAATGTAAAATATAGCCCAAAATTCGAAGCGATTATTTAGATTCTCTTTCATGGGAAACCTCTTATTATTTAAATTTTTACAAATATTCATGCTTTACTAAAACAATTTAAAAAATTAACGAATCAATGCGCGATGTGCGAACCGCACATCGTGTTATCTAGTATATTCTTCTTTTATTTTTAGTAATTTTTACACCATTGGATAGATCTAAAGTACAGTCATATGTATATTCTATCTTCCTAAAAGAATCTGTCCATCCTGTACACAAGGAATCTAGACCAACAAATATTCTGCCAACATAGTAGCGAGATCCATTTTCTTCTTTATATAGCCAAGTTGTACCATCATTTCTCGATGTAATATCAATTTTTAGAAACTCATAATTATTTTTGTCTGTTAATCGACCGGTAACACACTTCTTGTGGTATCTACCAGAAGGCTTCCAAATCGCATAACCGGTTAAATTTTCTTCAGTCGAAGTGGCAACACCAAAACAGAAATTATCTCCCGGAGAAGCTATTCGCATTTGAGCTAAAAGGCCATCGCTAATAGGTCTTACATCGTGGATAACAAGGCCTGCTTTTTTTGATCCAACGATGGCATTGAGTTTTGATTTGCCTGTATTACTGATCTGACCTTTACCACAAAACAATAAACTACTACTCAAAATTAACAACACACCAATACACCAATTTTGTTTAATCATGATATCACCCTCATATTACAGAACATATCTGATCTAAAAGAAATATTAAGTTTAATTTGTAGTCATTGTCAGATGCAACAAACGTACCAGTTATGAGGAGATTAACTAATGAATTAAATTTTAGTAATATTATTAAATATATATTTCTAATAAAACATGTTTCTTCAAAATTAGTAAACAATTAAGGGGGTGTAGAATCCTACAATTTGTGTATTGTATAATCCAACACTTTGTTGAAAGGTAGGTTGCCTATGATCTCACTTCCAAATTCTATTTTGTTCAATCAGGGATTGATTGGTCAGTATTTCTTTAACTTGTTTTTTTAAGATCCTTAAAAGAATTCCATTAGTAGTATCATCTATGATATTTTTTTTCTCCAATGGATCAACCTGCACATTGAAAAAAAATTCCCTTCTAGTTCGTAAATGTTTAACATACTTATATGGATATTGCATGCTGGCCAAAAACACTCCATTATAGGGTTGTATGAGTGGAATCGTTCTTTTTAAATTCTTATTAGTATTAAAACCAGTATTAAAAATAGATATACCTTTAAAATGATGACGAGTTTTAATTCGCAGCAAATCTAGTATAGTAGGAGCTATATCTAACTGAGAGTAAGTATAATCTTTGATAACTCTAGAGGACAACTTATTTTGCCAGTATATCCATAAAGGAGTTCTAAAAGACTCTTCATAAAAGCCAACTTCATTAAAATAATTTCCGTGTTCCCCGACCGGGAAACTATGATCCCCTAAAACCAACACAATGCTGTTTTTTAAATAAGATCTTTGTTTTAACAATCTAAAAAATTCCGACAAATATTTATCCGTTAAATAAATACTATTGGCGTACTTCTCCAAAGGATTTTGAGGATCAGGGAACATAAAACGCTGATTAGCGGGCATCTCATCAAAAGGCATATGATTGGATATAGTTGTTAAAACCGCAAAATAGGGTTTATTGGTCTTCTTAGGTTCAATCTCCATTTTATCTAAATCCCTAAAGAATCTCTGATAAAAGAAATTATCCTGTAAACCCCATCCCCAGACATATTTTTTTTCTATGGGAGTTAAATCTTTTAACTGCATAGCTCTTACTACATCCATACCATTATCTAAAAAGAAATTATAAGTATTATCAAAATTGAGTCGCTTGGAGGCCATGTAGAATAAAGTTCGGTAACCATACTTACGCAATATCTCGGGTAAACATTGTAATTTTATATGACTAAAATCGGCAAATACTTTTCCACGATAAGTCGGAATCAGCGAACACAAAGTTGCCAGATGCCCTTTGGATGTTTGTACAGAATTACCATAAAAATTCTCAACATATACCGACTTGGATGAGAAAGAATTTAAAAAAGGAGTATAAAACCGATTTTTATACTCCTTTTTACCTACAAATTTATTATTAAATGATTCTACCAAAACGATAAATACATGGGGTTTATCTACTCTATTTCCAGCTTCATTTGATTCATTAGATTCACTAAGTTCACTAAATTCTTTTGATCCTTTAACTTCTTTAGGTTCTTTAATATAAGGGTATGGGGGTAAAACGGATATGTCTATGTTATTCTCATTATAGTAATAGGAGCTGATGCTACGCAATAAATAAGCTAATTCATCATACACTGACCACGAAAGAAACTGTAATACTAAATAAAGGACCAAAGAACCACTTAAAACAAATTTGGGTAAACTTGATAAACTTAGTAAATTTGGTGAAAGAAGCGGATTATAATCGGATAGTATTTTCCATTTCTTTTCTAAAAACAACAAACCGGCTATAACTATCACCAAACCTATTAAACTATGATAGCCAAATCTTGAAAAGATCAGCTCCCATGATTCCCTATAAAAAACTTCCGCATAATTGGTTGCTATTAAACTATACTCAAAGCTATTATTAGCTTTGAGGTGATACATCCATAAACTGAAATAAATGGATATCAAACTAAGATTTATGAAAATTCTCCATTTAGCACGTTTTATAACGGTGTTTAAGATTAGCACCGTCAAAAAAATACTAATGTAAGTCATCAATACCAGAAATATTGATAGAAAATCCCATTGTAGATTTAACACCCGTCGAATAGAAAACTGATAAAAGAAAATTGTTTGCAATACGGCTAAAAAACTAAATGTAAAAATCATATTGTAGATCCCGTTGGCCCCAGTTTTACTATTTTCACTAACTTCTTATTATTTCTTTAACAATTTATTTCTGTTTACCTAGTAATCAATTTATGTTAGCTAGGACAGGATAATAAATTAAACAAATTATTCAAGCTATTTTAGCACGAATAAAAACTTTATAAACTGTATGTTAATTTTTAAACCAATTGCATAGGAATACTCAAAATGACTTCTACTTCTATTTCCACTAAGTCCACAAATAAGAATAGTTTTTTAGCACTACTATTAACCTTCTCTATTTTATATTCCAATACACTAGGAGCTTTGGGTGGATTAGGAAATTTGACAGTTGAAGGATTATGCAGAAGATTAAAAATGGATTATTCAGCAGCTCCTGAAGGCACCATTCAGAGAGATTTATTTTTACATCGCATGATGAATTCTTTAATAAGAAACATCTATTATTTACACTTTACCTTTCGTGGAGTATTTCTAACGCAAGAACAAGTAAAACATACTTTTTTAAGGCGCGTCTTTTTTGATGTATTAGAAACAGGCCATCATGATGCAGTAAAGAATTTTTTAAGAGCCAAGTTTTATTCTATAGAAAATTGGTATTTTGATATACAAAACATAACTATCTTAATTGATCAGTATAAACAACTGATGGTAAAACTCAGAGATGATAAACCAACTTCTGCTACCTCAGTAATTCCCGAATTTGAACTTTTAATGAACGATAATGATTGGCGGAACTTAATAAACATGGTAGACGGAAATGGCAATCATGGTAATGATTACATCAATTTTGCTGCTAACCGTATAGAAGATCTAACTTACGAACAATATTTGCTGGCTAAAAGAATAGGCAAAAGCCTTTCAGAATATCGAACCATACGCAAACAAGTAAACCAAATTATTGACAGGGGAGGTGCTAATAATGATACTGTTTATTCGACTCACGCCCAAGTACTAAGAACACTCAGAAACCAGGAACTGATCGGATACAAAGGAAGACTATATACTGATGATCCCTCATCTTCACCCAGAAGGCCCTCTTTAAGAGATTTTAAGAATTTAAGAAAATCAAATGATAAAGTAGAAGAGTACCATTTAAAGAGTACTCGGCGAAGAGAAATTAGATTAGCTTTCTTACATCTAATTATGACTTCCAGAATATTCATGAACATTATGAATAGATTTTTCAATCATTTAAAAAACCAAAAAACACCAGCAGACAACGTAGTTCCTAAAGTTAATTTTCGCAAACTTATTTATGATTTATATGGTACCATTGTATACGCCCCCGATCTGATTCCTATCTTACCTAAACCAGGAAAGAAACTAGCTCCTCAGAAAATTTCAAAATTTTTGCGTAGAAAAACTAACAGTTACTTTGTACCCATTTCTTCTAGTGATCCCTTTTTAATAAATTTCTTTCGACATTCAGAATTTAAGTCTGTTCATAAAGAACTACTGACTTTATCTAAGGAACAAGCTAATTCAGTAGAGGATTACAGGTTCCATGACCTTCTATCTATCTCCAAAGAAGAAGCTGGACAACTGGGCAATTTCACTTCTATCTATGATCTGAGTCATGCCCAAATTATCCAAATAGCCGTGGTAGCTATTATAGGGATAGCTCTTACTTTAGGACCAGGTGGAGATTGGGTTAAAAAACAGTTAATTGAACATAACCTGTCTGATTTTGATGATGAAGAATTAGCTGCCTTACTTAAAAACCTGAATCAAATCGAAAAAGAATTAGAGGTTAGAGCAATAGCTGATGAACAAGCTCAAGCATCCCTGACCATGATCAGAAGACTAAAAGAAATTCGTGGTGATAAAATAGATATTTTAGATCTTAAATTATTATCGCCTTCATTGCTAATCAGGTTAACGGAAATCATGAGAACCCAAACTGATAGATAACTACTCACACACATAAGGGTAAGCAATTATCTCCCAACTTCTCAAGGTTCCAAACGACTCAGATACAGGATTATAGGTAGTATCACGAACCTCTAAAAACCATTTTCCCGGAGTATTAATATTATAAAAAGTTTCCAGCGAACCGTATATCGGTATGGTTTTTCCAAATACGCCGACTAAATCTCCAGTATGACCTCCATTATTCCACAAAAAAATAGTCTCACCCGTTGGAGCGGTCAATAATATTTCAAGCTCTCTTATATTACTGTGAGTGAGGTTTATACCTATTTCTAGCTTTTGTCCTTGGGGAGAAAAAGGTATGTATTGCCCTGAAATTAGACTCCCCTCTTTGTAGTTGGGAATATCCGCATTTAGATCGAGTTTTTGACTTAACTTAACCTGTTTTCCCAAGGTTGTATTGATAGTGTGTTGAATTGTCTTATTCTCGCTACTATCGCTATTATCGCTATTATCGCTATCAATTAGCACATCAAAGGCCAGCTCCGTTCCACAAGTAAGATCATTGGGTATAACTAAATTCCAAGGTCCTATATCTTGACTAGTATCAGCGGGCCAACTTGATACAGATTTTATTGGATCAACAATGTTGACCGAAGGATTTTGAGGGACCACCTCTACTTGCGCATGTTGTATAATTTGGCCGCAATGGGTTGATATATATTATTGGCGTATTGAACAACCTGATTAAATTGCTCCTCAGATATATTATTAGTATCTAAGAAAAAATCTTCTTTCCACAGGTCATTATTCTTTGGTAGATACCAGCACTCAAATCCATGAAGATATTTTATATTGACTAATGTAAAATAACTCATAGTCAAGATAGCAAAATAGATCGCTTTCGTCATAAAGCCTCCTATGGTTTCCCATAAAGCTTTCTTATTTTTATAATCATCTAAAGATACTATTTTCCCATCAATATTGGGAAGCGAGAAATATTGAGCACTACTTCCTAACTCAACCATATTTGAGGGTGTTAAAGCCATTATCAATCTCCTTTAAAAAATATAATAATTGACCATCTAAATATATTTATTTAGAAATAAATTATATCATATTTCAACTAAGATAACTCGCTACGACTCCGGGGTACGAATATTTTTGCTTTGCAAGATGAACCAAGTATTATCGTCCTCCAAAGGAGTTCCTTGTCTAAAATCGTCCATATCTTTGGTAAGAACTTCGTACATGTCATCTAATCCTTTACTCATATTTTTCTTCAGTAGTCTTCTTAACTTCTTATCACCATATTCCGCACCATTTGGGTCCACCGCTTCTACTAATCCATCAGTAAAAGCAAATAAAGCAAATGGATCATCTAATGGCATAACACTTTCTTCATATTTGTATCCTGGTTCAAAACCAAGTCGTGGACCTTGCGCCTCTTTGGCCAAAACGGGAACAATTTTCTTTTTCTGATGATCTAGTAAAAAGGGGAAATTATGTCCCGCGTTAGTGAAAGTCATGGTTTTGTCTTTTTCATTAATTTTAGCCAAGAAAAAGGTCATCATAACTTTTTGCTTAGAAGTATTATAAACTGCATGATTTAGGACCTCCATCATAGCTTTGGGGGAATTATCCACCTTACCGCTTTGTAATTCTAACTCAACAATATAAAATGATCCTCTGGCTACCGCGGTAACCAAAGCTGCCGGCACTCCATGACCAGTTGCGTCACCAACAAAAACATAGAAAATATCCTCATCTTGCTTGAAATATCCCCACAAGTCTCCTCCACATTCAGTGGCTGGTTCAGCAAAACCATATAAATGACAGTCTTTAAATTCAGCTTTGGGTGTTGGGAAAAACATCGACTGCACCATTCTAGTAGTTTCCAGCTCAGCTTCCAGTCTGGTGGTCTCTTTGGTTAACTCTAAAAGTTCAATATTTTTCAAAGAAATAGCAATTGCACCTGACAATGCTTCAGCAGGTTTGATTTTATCTCCCGTAAAAGGCTCTCCGTCTGCCCTTTCACGTAAGGTCATAACCCCTATATATTCATTATCCATTTCAAGTGGTATTCCCACAATATTATCTGATCCAATAATAGAACGTTTTTTACTTAAAGCTTCTTGGGCAATTTTAAATTCAGCGTCTTGGTTATTGGTAAAATTAGAAGAATTAGTAGAATTTGGTTTAGGATCTACTTTTTCTTTCCCTTCTTCGCCTTTTTCACCTTCTTCTTTCTCTTGTGGATAGGTTGACTCTAAAACAAGTTCTTTCTCATCACTATCTTCAATATCATGCAGCAAAAAGACCTTACCCGATGTCACTTCAGCCAGTTCCATAGCTTTTTCAAGAGAAAAGTTTAACAAGGTGTCTTGAGTATGTATTTTGGTGATATCCTTACCCGCAATATCCAACAAATGAAGTTCATGCAATTTTTTCTTGATTGCAAGACGCATACGATCAAAGCTCCAAGCTAAAACCCCAATTTCATCCGAAGTAGTGGCCTTAACCTCATTATCCAAATTACCACCGGTAATGGTTTCCGCGTTGTTTCTTAGGTTGAGAATAGGTCTACTAATGGACCTGGAGAAATAAACCCCCAAGAATATTGCTCCTGACATTAGGAAAATAGAAAGGTAGACACTTTTATTGATTAACATTTTGGCAGCGGCAAAAGCTTCGTCTTTGGAAATAATGGAAAGGATCATCAACCCTAAATCATTAATTTTATTATATCCCAACAGGTACATACTCTCGCCGATTTTTATCTCCTGAACTCCCTTATCAATTTCCCTTGCTATAAGTTTATCCAGCAGATTCTTATCGGGCCTGAATTTTTCTTCTGCAGAGCCGATAAACATCTGACGATCAAAATCAAACAAAAAATTCTTATAAATCTTTTGATGGGAAAAGGAATTCTCTAACGACGATATAAGGGTTCTCATCATTAAAATTGATCTTGATTTCTCGTCCCAAACCGCCAGCATAATATGAGGTAATTGCTCAATCGACAAATTATTAACAATATATTTTCTTTGACTCTGAATGCGCTCCCAAGGTGGTGGAGATAATTTTAGAAAATCGCGTAGGTTTTTCTTGTCTTGCCTAAATTCCTTAAGTAATTTGCCATTAGCCAAGTTTAATTTTTTTAAATATTTTTTCCCTTCTTTCTTATATAAGAGTATTTCAATAACATTATTACTTTTAGTTAAAAGATTTTCAGCGAAATCATTTTGACCCTTTTTACCAACGGCAATATTAGTAATTAAAGCGGCAGTTGTTTCTACGTTATTTAAATAGGAAGATATTTCACCACCCAACATCTTGGTAGTTGATAAGGCACTTTCAAAAATATAAGCCGATTTATCTTTGTTAAACAAATCAACCGCAAAAACCAAAAAGGCGGTCAAGGATCCTAAAATTAGGACCGTTAACAAGGTTATCATTTTTGTATTAATGGAAATTTTAACTTTATTAGCCATTTTGATACCTGACGATAGATTAAGTCGAAAATAATGTGTAAAATAAAAGTGTAATTTTTCTAATTAATACTATTTTATTATACTATTTTAATATTACTTAATTCTATTGCAAATTAAATTTATGCTCCGCTTCATACGAGAAAAAATTATTTATGGTATATCCCTTACCTTCTTTGTTCTATCGGGTTATTACCTTTTTTTAAAAGAACCCGAGTTGGTAGAAGAAACACGCACCAATTTTATTGCTCATTTATCCAAAATAGTAAATACCGTTAAAATTAAGAAAAGTGGAAAATTAACCTGGATAAATTCCCTGGATGATCAAAAAGTCTTCTCCATGGATCAGATATTCACTAATGAAGAATCCACTACCAGTCTAGTTTACAAGGATAAATCGGTTCTAAAAATTAATACAAGCACTCTTATCCAAATTAGTTCCGATGAAAAGGGGAACCAAGTTGACCTAAAAGATGGATTAATCTTCTATGAAATGGTGAAAAAAAGCAAGGGCGTTACCATTAAGGCCGGTAAACAAAAATTAAAAATTGATAGTAAGAAACAAGCCTCTCTACAGATTTTTAAACCCAAGGGGAAAAAAGAAGCGTCCCTTACTCTACTAAAAGGGGATATCAAGGTAGAAGTAGGAGAAAAGAAACTTGAAATAAAGAAAAATCAAAACCTAGAAATCAGTCAAACGGGTGAAATTGAAATTAAAGAGATCTTAATCACCTTGGATAAGCCCATATCTGGAGAAGAAATTTTTATCGGTAAAGACACCAGGATAGCCTTCAACTGGAAGGTTCCAGAAAAAGCTAAAAGTAAATTTTTGATCAAAATCGGCAAGGATTATAATTTAGAAAAGGATCTAATTGCCAAAGAAACCAGCAAAACTTACTTTAATCAACGTTTACAGCCAGGCAATTATTTTTGGCGAGTCGAGAATGAATATAAAGGTAAACTAAGCAAAAGTATAGTTGAATCGTTTACTATATTTGAGGATAGTCCACCGCGTCCACTTCGACCCTATAATGATAAGCAAATCAAACTAAAAGACGATTCAGAAGATGATAATCAAATCCAGTTTGTTTGGTCAGAAGAAAGAACCGAAGGTTACCAGATACAATTTTTTAAATTAACCAAAGGGAAAAAAGATAAACCTGGAGAAATAATCTTAACGGAAAACACATCCAAACCGCTTTATGCCTTTAATGGAATAAAAGAGGGTTCCTACAAATGGAGAGTTAAAGTCGATGATCCTAGCAGACCCAAAAGCGAATGGAGCTCTTTTAATCATTTTTCAGTAATTCCGCCAACTAGACCTCTTATGCCTTCATTAAATGAACCAGAAGATCAAATAACCAGAAAATTGCATTATCAAAAACCTATCAGTCAAATATTTAAATGGAAAACTAAGATTCCTCAGGACAATTATCAATTAGAGATTGCTACCGATGAAGATTTTTCTAATATTTTACAAAACGTTAAAACGGCCCAATCATATTATCTTTGGAACCCCGAAAAACCTCAAAAATATTTCTGGCGAGTGAAGTCAGTATTAGAAGATAAAGAAAGTTCATACACCACGATTCGGTCTCTTAACGTAGCTCTACCCAAAATTTTTTCACCTCCTGTTATTAAATCCAAATTAAATGAAATAGTACCTAGAAAGAACAAAGTTTTAGACATTAAATTTAAGGAAATTGCGGGCGCTCAAAAATATCATTTTCAAATTCTAAACCAACCACAAAAGGAACAAGTCTACGATGAAGAAATTAAAACAACGAAAATTAGTTGGGACTTTGAAGAGTTTGGAAAATATTTAGTTAAGATTGCTGCCTATGATAGATGGGATCGAGTGGGAAAGTACTCAAAAACCCAATTATTAATCGAACCCCAACAATACACCAAACAACTTATTACTTTGCTTTTCCCTTCTGCTAATCAAACCGTAAAATTAAAATCAAAAAAACAAGATATCGAATTAACGTGGACACCTATTGATCAAGCCAAGGAGTACAAAATTGCTTTTTTCACTTCCTCTAAAAAGAAAAAGGCCAACTTGGTTTTTTCTTCCGCAGTAAATATGTTTCAAGTTCCTTATAAAAAACTAAAATCGTTTCTTAAAAAAAGGAATAAAAAAATTTACTGGGAAATAACCACTAAAATAGAAGACACAACCTTTACCAGCGAAAGAAGAAATTTCAAAATAAAACTCAAGCGTAAAAAACGCAAAAAAAGACGCCGAAAAAAATATTCCAAATCAAAATCAAAAGAAGATGAACAAATGCTAGAACTACTAAAAGGTCTGGTAGAATAGCCTTTCCTTAAATTAAAATTCATTACTGGCATTCCATTGCTTTGATATTAAACAATGTATCGTTTATTTATTGACTATCACTAAAATGTGATATATATAGTGCGTAACTTTAATATAGATATTTATAATTTTTGGTTATTACCCCAGTAATACCAAATATATGTTAAGCAATCAACCAAGTCATGAAGGAGCCATTTATGAATTTATTGCTGCCCAGATTAACCCAATCAGTGTCACCAAAGTATTTTATCGTGTTAGTTTTATTCTTATGGTCATATCCCATTTGGGCAAAAGCTGTCTATACCTACGATAACAAAGGAATGCCACAATGTGTCTATGAAAGAAACGGTGGTAATTTTGTTCAATTTCAGTGGAGCCAAGATCCCTATAATCGAACGGTTGTAGCTAACTATTATTCTCTAAGCGGCTTCAACTATGATTATACAAATACCGCACCAAGAGCAGTTGACAATAGTGGAAGTAGATATGGAAATGATGATGATAGTGTTATCAATTTCAAAGAATTATGTAATCCCAATGAAAGATACTACGCTACCTCTCCAGAAAGTGTAGTCAAAGGTTTCATTAAAAGGAGGGGACCTAATGCAAATTCTTGTTTAATAAATGATACTAATTGTGTAACCCATTTAATTAAACCAGGTACCAGAAGTGCTTTTGGAATACCTATCACCAGAAAAATGCGAGCAGCCTTTAAACAAGTACGGAAGGGAGCTAACAAGTATCGTGATCCACGCGTAACTCCATGGAAATATCTAACCCGAAATAGAATACGCAATTATACCGTAAATCTTAATTGGAAACTATCTCAAGATTATGGGATAGGTTTTGCTTCTAAAGTATATACATTGTGGTTAGAAAACTTTGGGAGAAATAGAAAATACAAAAATGATGTGCTTGCTGAAATCAAAAGAGAAGCTGGTCAAGGATCAAATTTAACGAGATTTAGAAGAAAAACTTCCAAATACACAATTGTTTTTGTCCGCGGATTTGGTCACTCGCGCAAATTAGGCGAACCAAGAGATGCTTATAAAGAGATCACCGGGGATCTTCGCCATTATGGTTTCGATTTAAGAATACTGCGTACTGAATCATGGGGAAATATTGGCCGAAACGCCCGCTCTATTCAACGTGATTTGGAAAGAATACTAATTGGTGAAAAACGTGATGTAATTATTGTTGCTGCTTGTAGAGGTGTAACCGAATCTCTGATGGCATTATCCAGTTTACGGCAACTACTAGAAGGACATTCTTACAATCCTAGTAATGGTACTGTAAAAGGCTTGGTTAGCCTCTCTGGTATGATTAGAGGCTCTTTCTTGATAGACTGGATGTTTGGATTTCCTCAAAGTTTTCAAACTTTCGATAAGGTTCATGAGCAAGGTCAAGCTCAAGGATCCAGTCTTACATATTGGGATATTAAAAGTGGCTTTGAACAAATAACTACCAGCTCAGTAGCCGGATATTTAAACCAACGAGTTATCCGCAATCTACCAAAAAAACCGTTTTACATGAATGTAGTGGGGGTCAGGTTGGGTAACGGTCTATTTCCTAAAATTTCTGAATTGGTTTTCATTCAAAACCAAATTAGATCCTTTCAATCTCTGTATGTATCCACTCCAGCTAACGATGGATACATTGAATACCCAGGATCAGCCATTCCTCACCATTGGGTCCCCAAGGTTTACGATTTAGCTTTTGACGCCAGTCATCAACTTAGAGACGGTAAATTTAAAAGCTATTCTATGGTCAAAACTTCACAAAGAAGATACGTTCTACGCGGTATTTTTATTGACCTAATTAAGCGAATTGAAGGATCAAGAAAATAATCTATAATTCGAAGGTATGTGACTCTGTGAGCAGAAACCTAGAAACCTGCTCACGGAGTTATGTTAAACGTAGTTATGTTAATATGTATATTAAAATGATATTGCATCACAGATTTTCAACTGCCAACTTTTCGCATTACCCCTAATTGGTTGAGAAATCTTAAGCCCCAATGGCCTAGGAAACTTAACCTCAAATGGTATAGAAAATCCAACCAACATGGTCAATCACCTAATGAGGAAGATGAACCTACATCAGATACTAACAACGACCCAGAATCTCTTAAGCAAAAAAGATCTTTTAAACAATCTGTTTATTTAGAGGTAAATCGAAGACTATTTGAAACCATAAATCCGATAGTCAAATCAAAAACCATCGGCCTCAGCATTCTAGGAACCATTAGCTTTTGGGGAGGGTGGTTAAATAAACCGTCTATCGGAGGAGCCTTAGGCATAGGACTTTTTTTAAAACACGATTTTGACACGGGGATAAATGCCATCTATCCTATAGTTCATGCGGGGAAAATGAGACAAGCTTTGGCGGTATTTGAGTTGACATTAGGAATAAAATCACAAATTTTTATTTCTCCTAAGCAAGATATCGATAGAATAACCGCTTATGACACTTTTGTTGGTCCTTTGGTAGTAAGTAATTCTCCAGATGGTTACTCTGCTATTGGTAAGATAGTGGGCCTGTCCTTACCACCATTTTGGTCATATGTTTCAACGTTTGAAACGACCAATTTAACAATAGGTATCCGCCCCTTGAAAAAGTCCCGAGAGCTAATAAATAGATTAAACATAGTTGGTCCTTTAGTTAGAGCAAAAGATACGGTTCATTCATCATGTCAACGCTTGCGTTCCAGAACATCGAAAAATTCAGATCTGCAATAACAGCTAAAACCAAATAGATGTTTTACTTATTTAAGAACAAATTGCTTAAACTCACTCCAAAATCTTTTATCAGAAGGCTCATTACTATCTACTGATGTAAAATAAATATTATTGTGTCCCCAATTATCAAATTCAATCAAAGTAACTAGATCCTCTCTAAAATGGCCTGACAACACTTTACCATAATAAGCTGGAATTACATAATCATCATCTCCCACAATTATCATGGCGGGAATATTCAAGGTTCTAGCCACCGCCATTGAATCATACTCATCCTCAATCTTTCCCATGATCCAATTATCAGTCCAACCATCTAATAGATTAGGAATATAATAATCGAGTGTTAACCGATGAAACGAGTTCCATGGATTAAGTAAAATTAAACCTTTAACTAACTTTTGAGTGTTCTTCACCGTCTGCATGGCTACACCCGCCCCTAATGAATGACCCATAAGAAAAACCGGGGTCTTAAAATGAGCATATGACCATTTTATTACCCTAGTTCCAGTTTCAGTTAATGATTTTTCTGATGGTTTACCATCACTATTGCCAAAACCTGGATAATCAGCTAAAACAACCTGCACCGGAAGTTTATACAAAGATTTGTATAAATTTGACAACACCACTGTCCCCGTACGAGCCGCATTTCCACCAAAGAATACCACTACCGGTAGATTTTTATCCTCTTTTTGGCTGTTCCAAAATTTTATCCGAGTTCCATCTGACAACGTGAGTACACGCTCCTCTAGTTCAACAGGTGGGATAGCATGTTTAGGCTCATTATCTTCTCCCTCATGCTCCCAATACAAAAGGGTTCTTGATACGTCATTAAGACCAGGAAATGAAAAATAACTGGTAACATCAAAATTCATATCAAAACTAAATATATTGGCCATCATCAGTGCTAGTAAGTATTCACCATAGCCTCTTCCAAAATACATCACACAATTCTCCTATACTCTATAATATTATCAATATTATCGATGTTCTCTAATGCCCTTTAATGCTCTCCAATTTTACCAATGCTAACAATGTTTTCCAAATAGATCACCCACCAGCACACCAGGATTGTTAGCCAAATTACTTAATACTTGTCGTAAATCATCAAGCATCAAATTTACCGATGCTTCACTATAAACCGAATGATCATGGGTTAAACTTAGTAAGAGCCTATCACGTGGAAATATTTCTAAACGTAAAGGGATATTAACTCTGGCTATAGCCGGAACCAATTCATGCGTATCTTTCTGACTCTTGATATTATCCGGAGTGGGAAAATTCTCCAAGACTACATAACTATCAAACATATTCTCATCTAAAGAATACCCGCACCATTCTTTGATCTCCAGTAACGAAGTATATTGATGTTCCTGTAGTTCCACATGATCAGCATGTACCTTCTTTAACCATGAAATTAATGATTGGCCCTTTTCAACAGTCACTTTAAACGGTAAGAGATTATTAAAATGACCAATCATATTCTCAACACCCACCATACTAGAGGGACGACCAGAGCATATAGATCCAAACAAAACATCGTCTAATTGAGTATACTTGGACATACATAATGCCCATCCAGCATGGATCAGCGCAGCCAATGTTAAACCATGCTTATTTATCAAATCATCCAAACGACTGGTTATATCCTCAGAATACTGATTATATTTTTTAGTATATCGTATCGATTCTTCTTTCTTATTATCAGGAGCACACTCAATCAAAGGAGTTGGAACGATCACACCATTCAACATATTTTTAAAAAAGCTCTTAGATGCATTAGTATCCCGAGAATCGAGCCAATTAATGTAATCCTTAAAAGGCCTTACTTGGGACAGCTCCGGTTGTTTGCCAGTTACTATTGATTCATAAATATTAACAAATTCACCGACCAGATAGGAAGTGCTCCAACCATCATGCAGCATATAATTAAAACTCCAAAAGATCTGACTATAATTGTCATCTTTTCGAAATACGGTCACTATCAATTGAGGAGCTTCTTGTAAGTCAAAACCACGATCAAAACTTTGCTCAATATAACGATCAATCTCCTTATTGTAATCTTCCAAGGTTAAATGACGTAAATCAATACATTTAAAAGGCGAGGCAACCTTTTTGTAAACCACCTGCACCGGTCTATTGAATCCTTGTACATCCTCCCATCTAAAAGCGGTACGCAACGCTTTATGTCTGGCAATTAAAATCTCCCAAGTTTTAGCAAAGGCATCCTCACTAAAAGGAAATCTAAATGGTAATAATTGCCACAACAAGGACAAACCACGAACCCCTCTATTAACCATATAGGCCAGTTGATATTCCTGAAATGGAGAGACATGATATACATCTTCTATTTGTTCTTGTTGTTCTTGATTCATTAACAGTTCTGTTGAATCACTTACACTTTTTTGGTTGTCTTGATTACTTTGGTTAATTTGGTTATCATTATCATTTATCCCCTCTTGGCGCTCTTGATCCAACATGCGCAATAATTCACTAATCGTCTGATATTGAAAAAGTTGCTTAGGACTAAAATTAATACCTTCCTTAACCGCACGAGAAATAACCTGAATAGAAGAAATCGAATTTCCACCAATATGAAAAAAGTTCTGATTAATACCCACCTTCTCCAAAGTTAAAACTTTTTCCCAAATGGTCGCCAATTTCTTCTCTCTCATTGTTTTTGGCAGAATGACCTCTTCCTCCTGTCTTCCAACAATATCAAATGATAAGGGAAGTTTTTTACGTTCTACCTTGCCATTTAATGAAAGAGGTAAATTAGGCAACACAGTTATGAGTGATGGAACCATAAATTCCGGTAATTTTTCTTTAAGATAATCATTCAATCTAGGTACTAAATTATCTTCTATGTTCTTTAATAGCGGGTTATTGCTCCAAATTTTATCATTGTTTAACTCATGTGAATTAGATTGTGAGCCAGGTTGTAAGTTAGAATGTGAACTAGATTGTGAACTACCTAAATGTAAGATGACATCATATCTAAAATGATTGTTGGCAGTATCTTCATCAGCCAGTAATTCAATATCAACCTGGTGGATAAAATCAAGATTATTCTTAAGTTGTTTAAAGAACTCAGGGTTAATTAAAAGCTCTCGCCCTGTTAGTGAGTTATCATCTTGATGATTATAATTAATAACATCGCCAATAAAGATTTTTCCCTCATCTCCCATTACATTAATGGCTTTTTTAATTACGTTTGTTAGATAGGACAAACTAGGAAAATACTTAACAACGTTATTTATAACTAAAATATCAAAAGCATTTGAATTATCTTTATTATCATCCGCAAAAACTGAATCCAACTCATGAGCGGCGGTTCCAGCTAAATATACATTGTCTTTAACTTTAACTTTTAGAAGAGTTGATTTTTTTATTTTAGCACCTAAATTCACTACGACCGACTGCGAAATATCTAAAGCATAATAACGATCACAATCAGGCGCCAGCCTAAATAAAAGTTCACCAAACCCAGGACCTATTTCTATTATTTTTTGCTTTCCTAAGTTATCTTTTGCAAACAAACTGGCAATGTAATCGAATCTGGATGAAGATGAGGATGAATTTTGCTGCCACTTGTCTTTCTCTCCACGATAAACAAGATAATTAAACTTATGCCCCTCAAAAGAATATTCCGGACGATAATAATCATCAAAATGTGCTTGCCAGACTGCTAAAGAAGCCTGTTCATAGATAGATACGGAAGAATGAGCAGTATCATCTAGTTGAGGAACAACATATGCCACCAGCATTTTGTTATTGCTGTTTATATTATCATCTACCGCAATTACACTAACATCCTTAACCAATGGAAATTGGCTTATTTCATTTTCAATCTCTCCAATTTCAATCCTAAATCCACGAATTTTGATCTGATTATCCTTACGCCCTAAAAATTCAATAGCTCCATCTTCCCGATAACGAACCAAATCACCAGTTTTAAATAATCTCCCTTGCGGATCAGAACTAAAAGGATCGGAAATAAACTTTTGTTGATTCAAATCATCTCTTTTTAAATATCCTTTTGCAACCTGAACACCTCCAATATACAACTCTCCCGACACACCGTATGGTAAGGGTCGCAAATTATCATCCAAAATATATAATTGCGTATTAGCCACCGGATGACCGATCGGCACATAATCAAGATCCGAACCACGTTGACATTCCCAATGAGTAACGTCTATCGCCGCTTCCGTTGGACCATAAAGATTATGTAATTCACAATCTTTTACTACTTTGTGAAACTGTTGAATGATTTTTAGAGGAAGAGCCTCACCACTACATATAACTCGCTTCAATGATGAACAGGCTTCTACCGCGTCCGTTAGAGAAATTTCTGAATTTCCTCCAGTTTCTATAGTTTCTATAGTTTCTAAAAAGACCGAAAGCATAGGAGGAACAAAATGCATGGTAGTTATCTTCTGCTCTCTTATTACATCTCGCAAATATTCCGGTTCTTTATGTCCCTCGGGTTTAGCAACTACTAAAGACGCACCAGCCACAAATGGCCAGAAAAACTCCCAAACTGATACATCAAAACTATAAGGAGTTTTTTGCAACACAACATCATCCTCAGTTAACTGATAACGTTCCTGCATCCATAAAAGACGATTACAAACAGCTTGATGATCAATCATAACTCCCTTTGGATTACCGGTAGAGCCTGAAGTATATATAATATAAGCTAAATCAGATTCTTTTTTATCAATCTGGTCAACTTCTGTAGAATATGTTTTTAACTCACTAACTATATTTGAATCATCCAACACAATCATGGAAAGTGTTGGTAAATGATCCACCAAATGTTGTTGGGTCAATACAACTTTTATTTGCGAATCTTTCATCATAAAGGCCAGGCGTTTTTTCGGATAAGTCGGATCCAATGGCAGATAGGCTCCACCAGCTTTTACAATACCCATTAAACTGATAACCATTTCAATGGATCTATCCATGCAAACACCAACCACATCATTAGTTTTGATTCCTAATTCTCTTAATTTATTTGCCAGTTGACTAGAACGTTCATTAAATTCACTGTAACTCAGTTTTTGATTTTCAAAGATCAAAGCAATTCGATCTGGATTTTTCTTGGCCTGTCTCGAAAAAAGGCTGTCTAATCGATGATACGGTAAGTATTTCTGTAAAGAATCGTTCAATTCAACTACTTGATAATGGATCTCATTTTTTGAAAGTAGTTCCATTTCATTAATCGATCTATCTGGATGTTCCAGGGCTTCTGTTAATAAACGAACAAAATGTTTTACCATTTGTTGAATAGTTTTTTCATCAAAAATATCCCGATTATACTCCCACATTCCGCTAAGTATATTCTCACTATCAACAGAATCATGAAAGGATAACCACATATCAAAACGAGAAGTTCCCAAATCAATATCCATCGGACAAATGCACAAACCAGAAAGAGTTTCCTTGGTCATAGGAGTATTTTGCAAAGCCAGCATTACTTGAAAAAGAGGAGAATGGCTCATGTTCCGTTCGGGCGCAAGTTCTTCTATTAAGTCTTCCATCGCTATGTTTTGGTGATTGAAGGCATCCAGCGAAGTTTTTCTAACTTTTTCTAACAACTGAAGAAAGGTAGGATTATTAGCCATATCTGTTCTCAATGCCAATGTATTGGCAAAATAGCCAATCAGATCTTTAAACTCTGATTTATTACGACCGGCAATCGGTGTACCGACCACAATGTCATCTTGACCAGAGTATCTTTTTAGTAAAATATTAAAAACCGTGAACAAATACATAAATAAGCTAACCCGATTTTCCGAACAAAACTTTTTGACTCTTACGGTCAAATCAACCGGACACTCAAAACGAACTACACCGCCCTTATTGCTGGAAACCGCCGGTCTGGGACGGTCTAGTGGTAATTTCAAAATAGGTAGCTTTCCACTCAAGTGATTTTGCCAAAATTTTAGATCATTCTGAGCTTCTTTCGATTTATGATATTTTTCTTGATAAAAAGAAAAATCGGCATATTGAATCGGTAAAGGTGGTAACTCAAAAGGTATATCGCGAGCATAATGAGTGTATCGTTGTACCAGTTCAGTAAAGAAGACACCTAAGGACCAACTATCAGAAATAATATGATGCACCACCGCCACAAATATATATTCATCATCACTACACTGGACCATTTGAACACGCATGAGCGGCGCCTTGGTTAAATCAAAGATTTTTTTGATTTCTTGATTAGTAATCTTCTTTATCTCCAGTTCCCGTTCTTCTTCTGATATGTGTCTGATATCTATGCTCGGCAAATCGAACTTAACATCATGATATACTTTCTGTTCGGGCACCCCATCAACATCGATAAAACAGGTTCTCAAGGACTCATGTCTCTTGATTATTTCATTTAAACATCTCTTTAAAATTGTAACATCAAAATTACCTTTAATTCGATAAGCCATGGGCATATTATAGGTTGGTAGTCCTGGGGTAAGTTTTTCCAAGAACCATAAACGCTTTTGGGTAGAAGATAAAGGTATTATCTTATTGGCATTTCTTTCTTTGATCACACCTTGGGATTTTAATGATGTTATTCTGGTTTGTTTTAATTTCTTCAACAAGGCTTGCTTATTCATAGATAAAGCATTACTCTGTGGTGTGGTTTCTCCAGGTACCAGCATAGTTTTGGCTTTAATTTGAATATTTGGTGTATTCTCTTTCATGATAGTTCCTTGTTTGATGGTTGATGTATTAATGGCTTTTTATCATTTCTCAACATGCTGCCCATTCGAATTTGCTGACGTCTTTTAACATTCTGTGCAGCTACCATTCGACGTTTTGTTTTTCTATCCTCAAAAGGTTTTTTAATAACTTCCAGAGATATATTTTTCACTTGTACCTTCTGATCAAGCTCAACATCGTTAGTTTGATCATTATTATCTGTATGACCAATATTATCACTCTTTAATTTATCTAAATGTTTAGCTAAAAACCCTATGGTTGAATTTTGAAAAAGATCAACCATAGTTATATTTATTTTTAGTCTTTCACGTATCAAGCCGTGAACCTGGGCTACCAACATAGAATGACCACCTAAATCAAAAAAATTAGCGTTAACACTAATGTCTTTTAGTTCCAATACCTCTTCCCAGATAGCTTTGACCTTTTTTTCCATATCATTCTTGGCTCCAACATAATCGACATTAGAATTTATATCCCACTTAACTTCCGGCAAGGCTTTTTTATCTACTTTTCCGTTTTTATTTATTGGGATCTTATCTATACAAATAAACTGTGATGGAACCATATACTCAGGTAGTTTATTACGAACCAGATCAGCCAAAACACTTAGCTTGCTCTTTAGAGCCACATAATTTGGTACCACATAAGCTACTAAAAATTTTTCCCCAGACTTTTGACTGGAAGTTGTAACAGTTACATCCTCTACCAAATCGCTGGAAGCAAGAACATTCTCAATCTCCTCCAACTCAATTCGTAAACCCCGTAGTTTAACCTGAGTATCGTTTCTTCCCAGAAAATGAATATCACCGTTAGATCTATAAAAAGCTAAATCACCAGTTTTGTATAATTTCTCTTTCTTTCCCGTTTTTAAAACGTCATAATAGATAAACTTTTGGGCCGTCAATTGGGGTTGATTAAGATATCCCTTAGCTAAATTATAGCCCCCTAAATATACCTCACCTGGTACACCAACCGGGGTAGGATTAAAATGAGAGTCTAGAATATAAACCTGAGTATTTGCTACCGGCTGCCCTATTGATGGTATATTTAGCCAATTTTGAGGATCACCTTTAAAAACGTAACTTGTTACCACATGTGTTTCAGCGGGACCATAATGATTATGTAAGGTACAACCCGGAATATTTTGAAAAAAAGTTCTAATCTCATCACTTATTTTTAATTGCTCGCCCGCACATATTACTTCTCTTAAGGATCGGGGATATTGTTTCTGTGAAACTGCTGTTTTTGCGATAAACTGCAATACTGCTGGGGTCAGATAAGTACGTTGGATGTTTTGATCTATTATAATATCAATTAAACCAAATAATTCCTTTTGTTGGTTATCAGTGATTAATTGCAATTCACCACCTGTTAATAGGGTAGAAAAAATATCCTGCACAGATACATCAAAATTAAAGGAAGCAAACTGCAAGGTTTTAGCCGGTTTTCCCAATAAAGGATCATTTTTTTGCCAAAGCATTAAGTTGCCAAAAGCAAAATGACTCATGGCAATTCCTTTAGGTTGACCAGTAGTACCAGAGGTATAAATAACATAGGCCAAATCATCTGGTTTTTGAGCCACGGATAAATTAGTAGATAAATTAGATGATTCATTTTGTGCAACCTTCGACCATTCCTTGTCTAAGAAAAGTTTGTCCACCTCTATAAATGAAGTATCAACAGTAGGAGTAGTACCAGGAAACAAGATAATCTGAGTTTTGGAATCATGAATCATTTTTTGTAAACGAGATGCGGGCAACTGATAATCTAAAGAAAAATAACCCCCTCCGGCTTTGAGAACAGCCAAAATGGAAATTATCATTGACACTGATCTCTCGGCCCAAATAGCTACTAGTTGGTTACTACCAACACCTTTTTTAATTAATTCACGAGCTAGCTGATTTGATCGCTTATTTAAGTCTTGATAACTAATTTCTCTTATTTTTCTTATTAGTTTTAAGCAACTGGTTCTCTCATCTACAAATTTTTTACTACAAATTATTTCCTTATTATCATTATTATCATTAGATCGTACCGCAATACTATGTGGCGTTCTATCTACCTGCTGTTCAAATAACTCATGTAGATACACGTTATCACCAAATCCAAAATCATGGTGTGTATTATTAAAATTACACAAAATAGCTTTTTGCTCGCTTTGATTCAAAAGTTCATTTTCAATAATTTGATGATCGGGATTTTTGGTTAACTCGCTAAGTAAATTCTTAAAATGCCCGGCCATACGCTCTATTGTTTCATCTCTAAATAAATCAGTATTATAATTAAACCTAGCTCTTAAGGTTCCATCAACTTCAGGAGAAATATAGAGTAAAAGATCAAATTTAGATATTCCCGGATCAAACTCATACAGAGTAGTTTTAAGTCCAGAAAATTGTAATTGAGGTAAGACTTGATTTAAAACAAACATAATTTGAAAAAGTGGCGATCGGCTCATATCGCGAATCGGCTGTATTTCTTCTACTACTTTTTCAAAAGGAACAGTTCGATATTTTATGGCCCTTAAAAAATTCTGTTGTACATGCTGCAAAACATCATAAAAGTTTTGCTTAGAATCGATACTGCTGCGAATGGCCAGAGTATTTAAAAAGAATCCAATTAAATTCTCTGTATCCTCATTATTTCGCATTGTTACTGGAGTACCCACAATTAAATCTTCTTGACCGGAATATCGATACAAAAAGACCTTAAAGACACTAAACAAGGTTATAAAAAGGGTAGAATTGGTTTTTCGAGCAAGATTTTTTAAGCTGGTATGTAACTCACTATCCAAAGTGAAACTAAACTCTCTACCGGTATAAGTCTGCACAGTTGGACGAGGATAATCATAAGGCAATTTGATAATGGGTAATTCTCCACCAAAATGCTCTTTCCAATACCCCAAGTCTTTCTTAAACTTTTTTTGCCCCTCTATTCTTTGCCAATTTGCATAGTCAGCATACTGAATATCAAGTGGGATTTGATTAAGTTCCTTATCTTCCAGAAAGGAATCATAATTAGTCATAAATTCCTTACAGAAGATCTCCATCGACCATTCATCAAAAACGATATGATGAAAGGTCCAATGTAAAATATACTCCTCTTGATTTATAGTCAAAAGTAATACTCGAAACAGCGGTGCCGAGGAAAAATTAAAAGGCTTTTTTAAATCATCTAATATAATTTCTTTAGTTCTAAAATCGAAAGCACTATCTACCATGCTCGAAAGATCTATTTGTTCAACATTTACATTAACCTGTTCATGAATTATCAACCGTGGATTACCCGATGATCCGTCTATACTGGACCGCAAAATTTCATGACGATCAATTATGCTTTGCAATGATTTATTCAGTGCCTGCTTATTTAAGCTACCCTTCAAATGCAAGGTTGCCGGCATATTATAAAAAGTGCTTTCAGGCTTTAGATTGCACAAGAACCAAATTCGTTCCTGACCAAAAGATAAGGGTAAGGCTCCTTTTCGGCTTACTTTGTTAATTATAAAATGATCACTTTCTCTACTTTCTCGTTGCAGCCTACCGGCCAAGGTTTTAATCGTTTTATAGGTAAACAATTCACGTAAAGTAATTTTTAACTGAAATCTACTTTTGATCTTGGCATTTACTTTTATAGCGCTTAACGAATGACCACCTATTAAAAAGAAATCATCATTTATGCCAATCTTTTGCTTTCCTAACACCTCTTGCCAGATTACTGCCAATTTCTTTTCTATTGCTGTTTGTGGAGCTATATAAATCGTATCGGCCCCATTATTTTTCAAATCAATATTGGGAAGATTTTTTCTATCAACCTTGCCATTATTGTTTAAGGGCAATGATTTTAATTTGATTATAAAAGATGGAACCATATAATCAGGCAGAACTTTTTGCAATTGCTGACGTAGTTCCGTTTCATTCACATGCAATGGCTTTTGCTCGATTATATAGGCCACTAATTGTTTTTCTTTTTGCTTATCTTCTTTAATCACTACTACTGTATCGGCTACCGCTTCTTGCTCTCTAATACACCCTTCTATCTCTCCCATCTCAATACGAAATCCCCGTAGTTTTACCTGAAAATCCATCCGACCTAAAAATTCGATATTGCCGTCCGCCTTAAAACGAGCTAAATCTCCGGTTCGATACAATCGTTTTTTATTAATGCCCATAAAAAACTTCTCGGCTGTTAGCTCGGGACGATTTATATATCCTTTGGCTAACTGAATACCTCCTATATGCAGTTCGCCTGGAACTCCTATGGGACAATTATTTCCTTGCTTATCTAATATATATAGCTCCGTGTTCCATACCGGCCGACCGATTGGAACAGGACCACTTTCTCCTTTTACACACTTGTAATAACTTACATCTACTGCCGCTTCGGTCGGGCCATAGAGATTATGTAATTCACTGGTGGGTAATTTGTTAAAAAACTCTTCTTTGGTTTCAAACGGTAATTCTTCTCCACTACAGATTACTCGCTTTAAACTTCTCATTTGAGATAGTGTAGGCTCTTTTGATTCTTTTAAGGATACTGCGGGATCTTTTAATTCTTCTAAAAAGACTCTTAACATTGGAGGCACAAAATGCATGGTAGTGATCTCATTATCTCGCAC
>CAZJDM010000028.1:0-34981 GCA_964544765.1 uncultured bacterium | reverse complement strand
GACTTTAATGGACAATCAGCAGCTTTGTCAAACGAAATTATCGATAAGTTTTTATTATTATGAGGAATATCAGTGATTATTTGCATTTAGATCAAAGAAATGATTATATGGTTTCGACTTTAAAATATATTAATTGAGGGAGATTATTTTGCGAATGGAATCGAAAAAGACTCATCCCAAGCCAACTTGGCTAAAAGTGAATTTACCCAATGGAGAGGGATATAAGAAATTAAAGAGTGAAACCCGCCGGTTATCTTTGTCTACTGTTTGTGAAGAAGCTAAGTGTCCTAACATTGCCGAGTGTTGGCAAGAAAAAACGTTGTCAGTAATGATTATGGGCGATACCTGTACCCGGTTTTGTCGCTTTTGTAATGTTAAAACGGGCAATCCTAAGGGCTTTTTAAATCCTTCCGAACCTGAAAACACCGCTCGATTATTAAAACCATTAAATTTGCGTTATGTGGTCATTACCTCAGTAGATCGTGACGACCTATTAGACGGAGGAGCCCAGCATTTTGCTGATACTATCAAACAGGTAAGAGCGTTTAATCCTAATACCACTATTGAGGTGTTAACTGGCGATTTTCAAGGTAATTATGAATCCATTGATAAGGTCATACGGGCCTTTCCTCAAGTAATTTCGCATAATGTGGAAACAGTACCTCGCCTTACTTCCACAGTAAGAGATAGACGAGCTTCTTTTGAGCGGTCTTTATTGTTATTAAAAAGAGTGAAAGAAACAGTTCCATCAATATACACTAAATCTTCATTGATGGTGGGATTAGGCGAGAGCTATGATGAAGTAATAGAAGTAATGGATAAATTACGGGAAATTAAGGTGGATTTGTTAACGATTGGTCAATATTTACAACCCAGCCCACAACATTTGCCGGTTGATCGCTATTTAACTCCGGCTGAATTTAAAAATTTTAAAAAAATTGGATTAAAGAAAGGTTTTTTAATGGTTTCTTCCGGGCCACTTGTAAGGTCAAGTTATAAAGCGGGAGAGGTTAGCATAAATGGAATTATAAAAAACTAACATACTAGTTAGACGAGGAATCTTTTATACTAACACGGATATTGCACTTTTTTAGTGGAATCTAGTTAGAGCTTAGGGATTAAAGGGATTTAATGGGAGGTTTTAAACATGGATGTAAAAGTACCTAGAGTAGAAATTATTAGCGAACAATGTAAGGGGTGTGAGTTGTGTGTACATGAATGCCCCAAAAAGGTTCTGTCAATGTCGGACAAGATAAATCATTTAGGCTATCCTTATGCAGTATATGTTGTGGAGGGATGTAATGGTTGTGGATTTTGTTTTTACGCTTGCCCTGAACCGGGTACGATAACGGTTTACAAGAAGTAGGTAAGGGTTGTTGTAAACTACCCGCCCCCAAAGGCGAGGCTTTTAGTGAGGTATTATCATGAAAAAAGAATTTATTAAAGGTAACGAAGCGATTGTGAAGGCAGCATTATTAGCAGGTTGTACTCATTATTATGGATACCCTATCACTCCTTCAAGTGAAATACCGCATGCATGTGCAGAGATTTTTCCAAAGGTAGGAGCCACTTTCATTCAGGCCGAGAGCGAAGTTTCAGCTATTAATATGGTATATGGCGCTGCTTGTGCTGGAAGAAGAGTAATGACGGCTTCATCAAGTCCTGGAATCAGCTTGAAACAAGAGGGGGTTTCTTACTTAGCGGGTTCTGAATTACCTGCGGTAATAGTAAATGTGGTTCGGGCGGGTCCAGGTTTAGGTAATATCTGGCCTGAGCAGGGTGATTATAACCAGGTTGTAAAAGGTGGAGGTCATGGGAATTATCGAGTTCCAGTTTTAGCACCTAGTAATCCTCAAGAAATGTGTGATTTGACAATGTTAGCCTTTGAATTGGCTGATAAGTACCTTACACCGGTTTATATCCTTACCGATGCGTATGTTGGCCAAGTTATGGAACCAGTTCATTTTCCTAAAAAAGTAGCTGAAGTTAAAAGGCATGATTGGGCCATATATGGAGATAAAGAAAGTAAGGACAACCTTATTTCCTCGATTAGGATGAGTACTAAAGTGTTAGAGACAAAAAACAAAGAATTACAAGAAAAATATGCCATTATAGAATCAAAGGAAGTTCGTTTTACCGAATATCAAGTAGATGATGCGGATATTGTTTTGGTAGCTTATGGAATTGCTGCCAGGATAGTACATAGTGCTATCGATGAACTACGAGATTTAGGTATTAAGGTTGGTTTGTTAAAGCCCTTGACTCTTATGCCCTTTCCTACTGCTAGAATAAAAGAGCTTTGTGATTTAACCAAAATTTTTGGTGTTATTGAGCTTTCTAACGGGCAAATGGTTGATGATGTTAGGTTAGCGGTAAATGGTCAAAGGCCGGTTGAGTTTTATGGCAGGATGGGAGGGACCGTTCCCGAATTGCAAGAGTTGGTGGCAGTTGTAGAAAAGCTAGCGGCTCAATATGAAGTGGAAACAATGCATATGGCTAGTTAAAAACAGTATTTAAGGGAGTAATTATGCAAAAACAATTAAGAAAACCATTAGGTTTTAGTGATCGTTTTGATAGAAAACCAGGGTTGGATCATCAAGTAACGCATTATTGTCCAGGTTGTGGGCATGGAAGAATACAAAAATTAATAGCTGAAGCACTAGAGTCTCTTGATGTTGTAGATAAGAGTGTTTTCATTTCTCCAGTGGGCTGTTCAGTTTTTTCATATTATTATTTTGGATGTGGGAATGTTCAAGCTGCTCATGGGCGAGCGCCGGCGGTAGCAACAGGATTGACAAGAGCTAACCCGGATAGCATTGTTATTAGTTATCAGGGTGACGGTGATTTGGCAGCTATTGGAACTTCCGAGATTATTCATGCCGCTAATCGTGGAGAAAATATTACCGTGATTTTTGTTAATAACGGTATATATGGTATGACTGGTGGTCAGATGGCTCCAACTACCCTTGAGGGCCAAAAAACTACTACTACACCTCAGGGTAGAGATACCTCGACTGAAGGTTATCCTTTGCGGGTTAGTGAGCTTATAGCTACTCTGGAAGCGCCGGTATATGTTGAAAGAGTATCTGTAAGCGATATTAAGGGTATTATGAAAACAAAAAAAGCCATAACTAAAGCTCTAAAAGCCCAGAAGGAAGGGCTGGGATTTACTTTTGTTGAGATTTTGTCTGCTTGTCCAGTAGGGTGGAAGCAAACACCAATAGAAGCTGTAAAGCGGGTAAAAGAAGTTATGGAGGAGTATTTTCCGGTACAAGTATTTAAAGATCAATTGAAAGATATGGCTCCTAAACCCGTGGTTCAAGATGCAATTTCTCCAGACAAGCTTTTTGAGGTTTTGGGATTAAATGATGAAAAATCTTTATTTGAGGAAGATAGTCAGTTTATTAGTGAATTTGAGGATCAGCGTCTTAGGATAGCGGGATTTGGTGGTCAAGGGGTTTTAATGGCGGGTACAACTCTGGCTTATTTAGGAATGGAACATGGTTTGAACGTAACATGGTTACCCTCTTATGGCCCGGAAATGAGAGGGGGTACGGCCAACTGTCATGTGGTTATGTCAAATAAGGAGGTTGGGGCTCCAGTGGTAGAAAAACCAAATGTCTTAATTGCTATGAATGGTCCAAGTTTAGATGAGTTTGAATATTTAGTCGAATCGGATGGTTTGATAATTGTTAATTCAAGTGTTATCAATCGTACGGTGGAAAGAGATGATGTTAAGGCTTTGTATGTTCCTATGACCGATATTGCAGAGAAACATAATATATTACCCGCTGCAAATATGGTAGCTTTAACTGCTTATTTATCCTTTACGGGAATTATGGAGATTGATAGACTGGAACAATTGATTCAAGCAAATTTTAAAAAGAAGTCATTAGTCGGTAAGAATCTAGAAATTATTAAAGAAGCTAATAGTTATGTAAAAGAAAATTATTCATAGAAGTAGAATTTTGTAAAAAAAATTAGTATAGAAGTAGGGTTTTGTTTTTTACAAAACAACATCCTGTAATTTCTAATCTTGGACTAGCCATATGATAGGGAATAAACGCGCATTAGAAATAATTTTTAAGAAACTAAGATTTCCTAGTCGTAATAAGCGTTTTGATTTTTATAATACTAAGGAAGGTATTATCCTCAGAAGGCGTTCCAAACTTATACGATCATTAATACAGGATTTGTGTGTGATAGGTGATGATTGTATTGTCCAGTTTACTCCCTTGATGAATAAGGATCAAATTCTATGTAAGATAGTGAATAAACGATTAAAATATTATCACCGTGTTTTGATAAATGAGCAGGAATATGAAATTTTAGAGACTATTCCCGAATTGAAAAAATGGTTTAATAGGAGGTAGTTGTTTACAAAGATAAAGATATGGAAAAGGTTCTGTTGGTTTCGGTTGCTCTGATTGATGAGGAAGCGGAAATTATTGAGGACTCCCTTAAAGAACTTGCTTTATTAGGTGCTACTTGTGGTTATGAAATCCAAGGGCAAATAATTCAGCGAAGAAAAAAATATAATCCGAAATATCTAATAGGATTAGGGAAGATTCAGCAACTCACTGAGTTTATAAATGAAAACCAAATCGAGTTAGTTCTTTTTGATCAAGAATTGAGTCCCACTCAAAATCGTAATTTAGAAAAAAATCTGCAAGTAGCGGTAGCTGATAGGACGGCGGTTATTTTGCAGATATTTAACCAACACGCCAAGACCAAAGAAGCGAAAACCCAAGTAGAAATAGCCAGTTTGGAATATGCTTTAACCCGATTAACCGGAAAATGGCTGCATTTAGCAAGGCAAAGGGGGGGTAAAGGTGGTTTGTACGGAAAAGGAATGGGTGAAAAGCAGATTGAAATTGACCGGCGGATGATCAGAGATAGAATAAGTAAGTTAAAAAGGGATTTCCAGACAATAACTAAAGAACGTTTAATTCAAAGAGAGGCGCGTAAAAATATTTTAAAGGTGGCATTAGTGGGATATACTAATGCTGGAAAAACTGAGTTGATGAATGCTCTAACTAAAACGGAATTTGTAGCGGATGATAACTTATTTGTAACCCTAGATACTAAAATACGTACCTTAAATCCTGGAACGCGACCCAAAATATTACTATCAGATACAGTAGGTTTTATTAGGAACTTGCCTCTTTCTTTAATAGAAGCTTTTAAATCGACTTTAGAAGAGGTATGTAGGGCAGATCTCATTTTGTTGATTATTGATTTTTCCAATCCTCATTACCTTAAACAGGCTGATGTTTCCGAGAGAGTTTTAGCTGAAATAGGTGCGGACACTATCCCAACCATTTATGTTTATAATAAAATTGACCTATTATCGGATGAAGATAGACATTTACCAAAGATCATGGAAAATGCTGATAAAACAGCTATTTCGTTATCAGCTTTGAATGCCGAAGATGCAGTTAGACTAAGAGAGCATATTTATAGCTGTTTTGAGCAGGAAATGGTAACTTTTGAGGTTCGTTATTTATATTCTCAAGGAGATGGTATTGCTTTTGTAAACAAATCTTGCAAAATTACCGGTACAAAATCGGATAATACGGGTATTGTAATAACCGCTAAAACAACTCGAGCCAACCTGGTTAAGATAAAGCAATTGGGTGGAGAGGTGCATGAGCTATCAAAGCGACCCTATTGATAAATTCAGAGATTGGTATCATCAAGCCATGCACGGAATTTCTATAACCCCGAATCTAGGTGATCGATTTTTATATCCATTTTTAAAATGGGGACGATTTTTGATGGGGAAAATTTATCCTCCGCTTGTGATGCATGATCCAGACGCAATGGTTTTATCCACCATGACCAATCAGGGAAGACCCTCGGCCAGAACGGTTTTATTTAGAGGTTTAATTGATGATGGATTTAGTTTTTACACTAATTACAATAGCAATAAAGGTAAATGTATCAAAACCAACCCTTATGTTGCCCTGACCTTTCATTGGGTTTTTCCCGAAAGACAGGTGCGAGTTGAAGGGTCAGCTAAACAGATGTCTCGTGAATTATCAAGTAGTTATTGGCTAAGTCGACCTAGAGGGAGTCAGTTAAGTGCGATAGCTTCTGATCAAAGCTCTGTGATTCCTGGTAGAGAATATCTTTTGGAAAGAAGAGAAATGTTGTACAAACAATTTCAAGGTCAAGATATTCCTTGTCCCAAGCACTGGGGTGGATACCTTGTTTTTCCCGAAAAGATCGAATTCTGGCAAGGTCGAGCCAATAGATTGCATAATCGAATTTGTTATACCAAGAAAGAAGAAGGCTGGGATGTTGTAACTCTGGCCCCCTGAAAAAGTCCAGAATTATTCAATAATATCAATTAGCATAGCGCTTAATGCCAGGACTTTGTATTCATAAAGCTCTTAATAACCTTTTTAAGCTTGCTACAAAGAAGAACTATATGATATATGATCTATGTTAGGTATATGACGAGGTATTTCTTGAATAAAATCTTTAAATTAAAAAAATCATCAACAAAAAATTGGGGTATTTTTTATGTCCTTTAAATCACAGTTCTTAGTAAGGGTAATATTTGTCCTAACCTTGGGCCTTCTTCTATCGGCCTTACTTATGGCACAAGGCAAGAAAGATAAAAAATCTAAAAAGGAAGAAGGGCCTAAACCCTTTAGACTTCAAATGATTGGTACCGGAAAAGCTCAATTTGATCCTACAACCGGATTATCTGTTGATCCGGATAAACAAAAAAAATCTAAACCCATAGATATTGATGTAGCTTTTTCATCTACTGAAGAAGCCGTGGTGGTATTATCTCGTAGAGAAATAGTAGAAAAAGGTGGAGAAGATGTTGCTGAAGCTGTTTCTACTATCCTTGATATTACAGCCTCTTTTTTGGGTGCCGCTGCTGATGACGTTAAGGGTGGAAAAAAGGGGGGAAAGGGGAAAAAAGACTCTAAGGAAGGTAAAAAGAAAACGCTGGCTAAGGTGGTTTTTCGAACCGTAATGAGGCGGCCAGATCTTGAACATGCCCAAGCTTTTGTTATGTTACTAAGAAGGATGCAAGAACAGGGAAAGGTGACAGTTGTTCTAGTTAAGAAGAATCCTAATAAAGCTGCCCGTGCTTGGCGCAGGATGACCAGGCAACAGGACAATAGATTTAGTTCTTCCGATGTAAACCTACGATATGTAAGTGACGGAAAACAGGCAAAGTTTAGTGCCAATGAAGCCGTTCAAGCTATGAGAGATGCTAGCGGTGATTGGACTGCAGCCTTAAAATCTTTAAATCCTGTCTGGGAACAAGTGGCTGAAGCTAGTGAAGGTAAAAAGGGTAGTAAGGATGGCCCTAAACTAGAAAAAACTGAACCTCCAAGAGAAAAAAGACCTGTAGTTTTAGGATATTTACCTACAGATGCCAATATGTCAGCAAGTAATCATCTGCTATATTATGATGCGCGTAATGAAAGAGTACTTGAGTTCAAAAGAAGTAAAGAGAATGACAGAAGAATAGAGCTGTATCAGCCTGAAAATCCAGACCGAGTTTTTAGAATTATTGAGTTTGCTAACACCGAGGAAACCACTAGATTTTATAACACCCTATTAGAAATACCGGAAGTATTGAGGCTAACCATATTTATTCCTCCTAGTCTTCCAAGTCAAACTAAGAAACCTGGAAAAAAGAAGAAAAAGGAAGCAGAGCAACCGGAAGTTATTGGTCCCCAGGGATTTCAAATTATAGTCCGATATAAGCAAGGGCTTGCAAGGGCTTTTGGATGGCCAAATTTAAATAGAGAATTAACCAAAGAAGGTTCCCCCAGTACTCTTGATGCTGTGCATAACTTAGAAAATGCACCCACATCTAGAGTTGTTTCTCTAGATCCTTATGCTCCCAAAGATCTTGCAAGTAGGCATCCGGCAAAAGTTGACTCAGTAGCTGCTGTTGGTAATAATCAGCAGGGAGAGGGAGGATGTAAAGGTGCAAAACAAAGAGCTGCCAAAATTCAGGCTAAGAATTCTAAACCTAAAAAGAAAAAAGGTAAAAAGAGTTAAAGAGTTTACATAAACCAAACCTAAATGATTATCGCGGTGGATCTTTTAATCTCATATGCTGAAAAAAGAATGCATAGACCTCAACCAGATTATATGAGGTTTCAGCAGAAATAGACAGCTTCTTCCCTTCAGCGAAAACAGATGGTTTTAAGCTAAATGTTTTTATATCTTCAGTTGTTGGTTCAATTATAACTAAACCTTTTACCATCAAGGGTTTCCATATTTTTCTTTTTATCTTAGGAGAGGGATTTTGCATGGTAATGGTTAATCCAAATTGATCATATAACAATTGTGAACTAATTAAGAACAATAATAACTCCAGTCCTTTGGAGCCATAACCCCTTTTAGTCCAGATGAATTCTGGTACTGTGGAAATTGCTTTTATTTTTACTCCATCATATACAGATAAAGTTCCTAAGTTTAGAGGTTTTTGGGTATCTACTCGAATATCTATCATAGCAATTAGTTGTTCTTCATGTAACATACGGATGCTAAATATAGATATATTGTCCTGAATAATTTCTTCATTATATAATGCTCTAGATTTAAAACCGTTCTTGAATAGTTAAGAAACGGTGTCAAGAATACATAAATCAATAATCAAGACACCATATCAATCATTAAGTCTCTATAACTAAAAGAGTTAAATCAATGTTTTCGTTATGTCAATATTTTAATCTAATGTATCTTGAAAAACAGCTTGTTTAAGTTAAGATATTAACAATTTGTACTCAGGGAAATTAGAGCCATCATCTTTCTTCATAACGGTATTTACACCATTGCTATCATTCATAGTTCTGATGTGCCGGTTTTTATTTATAGAGACACGATTCAAATTCAAAATAATCAGATACTAACTAAAAACATCCGGAGCTGACAATATAACCTTTGAAAATATGAAATTTAGTGGCTCTCAACCCAAAAGTGTTGGAAAGCTATTTGTTGGTAGTATAAAACTCATTTAATAGTGGTTGCAGTTTCTTACGAGACATTCCCAAGTGACCTTGTTTAAAATAGGTTACCTGACCATCAGCATCTGTTTTTTGATTAGGTAAGTTGATGGACTCTAAATTAAGGTTGGTTTCATTAAGAAAATCTAGTGTTTTGTTGAAAACTTCTGAATTAGGGCTATAAACTACCAATTCTCGGTGAAAATCAGGATCAGTATAGGCATTCATAGCAAATAAAACGTCCAGCTTGCGAGATTTACAATAAGAAGAAAACTCTTTTTTTAGTTCCTTATCTTTATTGTCCCATTGATTAACAGACAATAAAACAGAACTAATTCCACATTTGACATTTCCTAGTTGCCACTCTTTATAGTCTTTTCGTAATAAATCAACGGTATCTAAAGATGCAACATTAAATTTCTCAAATTGAACCTTGTCAAATAAATCCTGTTGTGACATTGAGCAAACTTCCATTAATTTGTGTGCCATTTCATCATCTTTAGGTGTAACTCGCTCTGCTTCAGGATCTAAGTTAACTGTGTCCAATAAAATAGTTCCTAAAAGTAGAGAACAAACATCTTCTTTTAGTAATTCTGGGTTATTTTGAATGATTCTTTCACATACTAAAGTGGTAGTAGAACCAACCAGTTCAATGACTTTTTGGGCATTATTATATAAATTCTCATCCGCATGGTGATCCAATACCTCCACAACGTTGTCAGCAAACGATGTTTGATTGGAAGCTAATTTATTGTGGTCCATTAAAATAAACTTGGTTTGGCCCTGATTATTTAGAGCGTTTAAATCAATTTCGTCAGTAAAAACTAAGTTGTCTAAATCTACTCCGGCTTTGTTAAAAAGATATACTGCTTCGGTACGTAGTTTAAAATCTGCTCGGGGAATGTTCATTACCGGGAGGTAAGTTGTTGAAGATTCTTTGTTTTTACTTAGCCAGTAAGCATATGTTACTGAAGAAGCCATTGAATCAAGATCTGAGGCTTCGTTACCTATTACGATTTGCCAAGCTTGGTTAGTATTTAATTTTCCTTTTAAATCCTTTAAATATTCATTTAATCCAGATACGTGTTTAGTATTCATTTTTTTCCCTTCTATAGAATAACACAACTAAGACAAGTCTAATTTCAACCATAAATAGTGCTTTTTCTCAAGGGAAAAATGTCTAAATGTAAAAACATCCATTTTTAACTTGATCTGATCTGAAATCAGTAATATTATTCATAGTATATGTCAAAAGATATAAATTTTCAGGAAGTAATTGAAAAGATTAAGAATGGCTTCGCTCAGCTTGAAGCTGGGTCGACTAGTGCCGCAGATATTATAAAACGGTTTGAAGGTCAGTTGGTCGCTGAAGAGGCTGAAAAACAAGCAACAGTTGACAAATTACACTGTGCGGAAACTACTATTGAGGAATTAGAAGGAAAAATTAAAGGGTTACAGGATGAAATTGAAAGAGTTCAAGCTCTGCAAGAAGAAAAATTTACTGAATTGACCTTTGATAGGTTCCAAAAACCAGTAAGAAATTTAGGGGTTTTATCTGTAATTGTAATGATAGTCTTGGTAATTACCTGTCTTGTTGTAACCAATCTATATACGTTTTATCGAATTGGCAAATTTGATGATAAAGTAGATGAGGTTGTAAACGATTTGTATCAAAGGTATGAGGAATCTTTTGGATTGATAGATAAAAGACTTGAACTTTCCATATCACGAATAGAAAAGTTCCAAAACTCTAACAATGAGATATATAAAAAGGTAAATCAAAAAATAGAGGGTTTAAACCCTAAGCTTGATTCAACTTATGTAAAAATAAAAAAATTTGGCAGTAAGGTTGATCAATTTGGAAAAAAGGTCGATGGGTTTGGAACCAGGGTAAATCGATTTGGTACCAATATCGAACAATTTAGTAAGAAGTCGGATAAAACTATGGCCAAAATGGAAGATAGGGTTAATCATTTTCGAAAAATCCTCGACAAAGTGATGGAGAAAACGAAAAAGTTTTTTGGTATATAAAAATTATTTATACCCGCAGTGTATTTATCTTCAGCCTTTTGACCATCTTTCCCTATATGATAAATTTTTTCCAGCATATTATTAATAATTTCTAATGTTTTTTTAATTTACATTTAATCATAAATTTTTATAATAGTAACTTGGATTGGCTCTATAGGTAGCAAAAAAATATCAAAGTTCTGTAAAATGCTCTAAATAAAAAGTGAATAAAGTTTGAAAGTAGAATTTTAATTAATAATAGTTTAAAGGAGTGGACATGATAAAAGTCGAGGGTTTGGAAATGTACTATGGTACCCTTAAGGCTTTGGACAACGTTTCATTTGAAGTTAGGAAGTCTGAAGTCGTAGGTCTGCTGGGACCAAATGGTGCTGGCAAGTCAACCACTATGAGAATATTAACTACTTATTTGCATCCAAGTGGAGGGAAAGCAACGGTAGCTGGGTTTGATGTCGTTGAAAATCCGATTGAAGTGAGATCCAGAATCGGTTATTTGCCAGAAATACTTCCTTTATATCTCGATATGGAAGTAAGAGATTATCTATATTTTGTGGGTAAAGCGCGAGCATTAGGCGGAGACTTTCTTAAGGAAAGAATTGACTGGGTAGTTGAAAAATGTGGAATTAAATCAGTTTATCGCAAGCTTTGCGGGGAGCTTTCTAAAGGATATAGGCAAAGAGTCGGTATAGCCCAAACCTTGATCCATGATCCAGAGATAATAATTTTAGATGAACCTACATCAGGTTTGGATCCCCACCAAATTATGGAGATTCGAGCTTTAATCAGAAAACTGGGAGAATCGAAGACAGTAATCCTTTCAACTCATATTTTACAGGAAGCTCAAGCTGTTTCTGATCGAATAGTGATTATTACAAGAGGTAAAATTGTTGGGGATGGTACTTTACAGGATCTACAAAACAGGGCTCATTCATTAGAGAAAATGCATGTGTCGGTTTATGGAGAAAAAGACTCTGTTTATAATAGCCTAAATGCGTTAGATGACTGTAAAGAATGTAAGTACATTCATGAAATGGATGGGTATCATAGTTTCGAGCTCTATTCAGATGGGGGCAAGATGCTTTGGAACAAGGTAGGCGAAATTGCCAAACAAAACCAATGGCAAATTGGACTTTTAAAAGATGTTCCTTATTCATTAGAAGAAACCTTTTTAGCATTGACTGAGCGAGGAGACTAGATATGAAAAATTTACTTACTATTTTTGAACGGGAGTACAATGTATATTTCCGGTCGTTACTGGGATATATGTTTATAATAGTGTTCTTATTATTAGGAATAGGTCTTTATATCACACCTTTTTTTACTTTTCCTATGGCTGACATGCGTAATTTCTTTAATATGTTGCCTATCATACTCTGTGTTTTCATTCCCGCTGTTACTATGCGTCTTTGGGCCGAGGAACGAAAAGATAATACATTTGAAATGATAATGACCTTTCCTATGAAATCATATGAGGTTGTTTTAGGAAAATTTTTGGCGTCATTAGCATTCTTTGCTTGGGCCATGTTAGGTACTTTAGTTATTCCTTTGATGTTAGTAGTGTTAGGTGAACCTGATATAGGGCAAATTTTCTCCTCTTATTTAGGAGCGTTTTTACTAGGAACCATGATGCTTAGCATTGGCATTTTTATTTCTGGCCTTTGTAAGGATCAAATGGTGGCCTTTGTAGCAGCTCTAATGGCTAACATGGTAATGTTTCTATTTGGAACTGACTTTATTCAGGCATATGTAGATGGAGTTTTTTCGGGATTTGGATCTCTATTAGGAGAGGTAATTGGTTTTAATGTTCATTATGCCGCTTTTTCCAGAGGAATAATCGAGATGACCGACATCTTGTTTTTCTTATCCTGGTCTGCTTTGTTTCTTTTCTTAAATGGTTTTTATTTGGAAATCAGGAATCGTGGCGGCTTAAAATTATCATTATCAAGCGGTGTGGTTTTAGCAATGATTGCAGGTCTTTTGTTTAACTGGATATTGGCCGATTTTAGTTTGGGAAGGTTTGATACAACTGAAGGAAAAATTTACACTGTATCCGACGCTACCAAGAGAATTCTGGGAAAACTTAATGTTCCTGTAAATTTAAAACTATATATCACCCCTAAGGATAAAATGCCTACAGAATTGAAGAATTTAGAGCAGGACATTTCAGATAAGTTAACAGAGATGAAAATAGCTTCACGAGGGAGAATAAAATTTAACGTTATCCACATGGAAGCAGCTAATGCTATGGGTGAGGAAACTCCTGATGGTGAAAAGAAAACAAAGGCAGAGGAAGCTATTGAAAAAAGACTCCTGGATAAGGGTATAAAGCCCTTTTCAGCAAGGGCTATTAGAGAGGATTCAGTAGTTAATGTTCTGATCTATTCATCTATAGGTATTGCCTATAAAGACAAAAAGGAAGAGTTAATTCCTCAAGTAGTTCCCCAGAACATACATGAACTAGAGTATCAGATAGTAAGTGGTGTTTATAAAATGACTCGAGATAAAATGCCTACAATAGCATTAGTTGCTCCTAAAGAGGCGTTTAAAATCAGTCCCATGATGAGGAAAATATATATGCAGATGGGGAAACAAATTCCACAATCTGAAGATCCATATATCTACCTTGAGCAAATATTGGGGCATGAAAAATACGAGGTAAAACGAGTTGACTTAACCGAAAGTTCTCCTTTACCCGACAAATATGATACCTTGGTAATAGTTAATCCACGAGAGTTAGAAGATCGCCAACGCTTTGAAATAAACAAAGCTTTAGTAGAAGGGAAAAATGTTTTCTTAGCGGTTCAGAATTATAACTGGAACTATAGAGTAGAAAACCGGCGAATGAGTATTTCACAGCAGAAAGAAGAACCTCAGGTTGAGGATCTTTTAAAGCATTATGGTGTTAATATTTCATCTGACATTTTAATGGATGAGAATCATCAACCATTAACGGTTTCTGACCCATCTAATCCATTAGCGGCAATGTTAGGAGGAGGCATAACCTTAAATCTGCCTATTCAAATAATGCTACTTCAAGAGTCGATGAATCCGGATGTATCAATTACCTCTAGATTGTCGGGAATGTTTTATTTATGGGGAAGTCCTTTAGAAATTGATGATAAGAAGGTTAAAGAAAATAAACTTAAATTGACCAGATTAATGACAACTTCTGAAAAAGGCTGGACGGTTAAAGCGTCGTCTTCTTTAAGTCAGGCCAGTTTTAAGGTTCCTGGTGAGGGACAGAGAAAAATACCTGTTGCTGCTTTAGTTACCGGTCAGTTTCCCAACTTTTTTAAAGATAAGTTGCGACCAGCTTGGGCTAGCAATGAAGAAGGTGCTCCCAAAAAACCAGGAGAATCTTTTAGTGACTATAAAGAAAAACCAGGAAAGCTAATTATTGTAGGGGGAACTCAGATGTTTCGTAAAAACTTCTTACAAAGATCTAATCTTGACTTTTTCATTAATAGTGTAGATGCCCTTTCTTTAGGAGACGATTTGATCCAAGTAAGAGCCAAAAAAGCTATAAATCGAGTTATTCCTAAGCCTTCAAAAGGTGCCAGGGCTTTTTGGAAATTTGCTAATTTCGTTCTGATTAATCTGATTGTGGCTGTAATTGGTTTAACAATATTTTATCGTCGTAAAAAATCCAGAGAAGAGTATATGCGACAATTATCAAATGCTCATGTTTAGTTTTTTACAGGGTTATTGATATTTTTGGTTTTATTTTAAGATAAAATTAATATAGGGAGGCTGGAAGAGCAATGAAAAATAATAAGTTAATAATACTAGGCGGTATGGTCTTGGTGCTGGCATTGATTTCCTTTGTTGCAAAATATAAAAAAAGAGAGTCGATTGTTGACGCGGTGAAGTTTGTGTCTTTGTTTCCTTCTACGATTGATAAGAATTCTATTGATAAAATTGAGATTCTGACTCCTGATGAGGTGGTTAAAGATGAAGCTGGCAAAGATAAAAATCAAGCCAAAGAAGCAGATCAACCGATTGATTTTACCAAACTGGAGGAAAACAGAGAGAATTTGGTAATCAAAAAAAATACTAAAGGAATGTGGAAAATGCCCTCTGTTTATAATGCAAGCGCAGACAAATCCAAGGTTGAATCGTTACTTAAGTCTTTACAAGATTTAAATGGAGAATTTCGTTCTGATACCAAAGAAGTTTTGGCTGATTATGAGTTAGAGGATAAAAAGGCGATGAGAATAGCCTTGTATCAAAAAGCCAAAGATAAACCTATCTGGACCTTAATGGTTGGAAAAAACGCTGATTACTCTACTCATTTTGTTAGAACCGCAGATTCCAACTCGGTGTACGTTGTAAATAAAAATCTACGTAGCGAAGTAGGTGCATATTCAAAAGATAAAGGTCCAGACTATAAGAAATTTGTAGATCTTAATATGTATACCTTAGAAACAATTGATGATGTGAATGAAATAGAATTTTCTTCATCTGTTACCAAATTTAAATTAGTCAAAGAGACAGTTGAAGTTCCAGCAGAAGAAAAGAATAAAGATGATAAAAATAAGAAGGAAGCCGATAAGAGCAAAAAAGAACAAGAACCTAAAACGGTTAAGAAAGATGTCTGGAAGGTTAAAACCAAAAACTTTGCTTTTAATTTAAGATCTGATGGTGTCAAAAAACTTTTAGGTAAGATCAAAAAGTTCAAAGCGAAAGAAATAGTGGGTGGGGCTAACGAAAAAGGAGACAGTAAGTTTGGTCTTTCCAAATCAAAAATGAATGTTCTGGTGAAAACTAAGGGTGATAAAAAGTGGGAAATGTCTATTGGAAAACAGGTAGTAGATGGGGAAGAAAAAAAGGATGAGTTTTATGTTCAAAATGGAAAAGAGAACAACATTTACTCGGTAACAAAGTATAATGTGATGGATCTGTTTGTTAAGGGGCAAGATGTTTTTGATCTTGAGGTTTTGAAACTGGATAGAGAACAAATTGCTTCTGTATCCATTAATGATGGTAAGAATTTATACACAGTAAAAAGAAACAAGAAGAAAAAATGGACCCTGTATGGACTAAAGAAGAAGGAAAAGTTAAATGACTCCGCTCTAAATAATCTTATTAAAAACATAAGCAAAGTAAAGGGTTACGGGGTGTCTTTTCAAAGCACACCTAAAAAACACCCCAAGTATCACGCTACAATTAAAATGAAAGATGGTAATAAACATAAGATAGAAGTGGCCAGTAGAGAAATCTTTGATGAGATTTATTCAGCTAAAGTAAGCGGGATCAGTACTAGTGTTTTGATTAGAAAAAGCCAGATTGATGATTTGTTTCCAAGTAGAAGTAAACTGATAGCTGAAAATAAAGAAAAATAAGTAACTCAGAGTAGCGCTAACACTTATTGATAAGTTACTGCTAAACTAATTATTACATCCTCCGATTAATATATTAATAAGAGTTTAATGTATTAATGGAGATGGTGTACAAATTGTGCCCATCAATATAATATTTTTAACAATAACAATTATGGAACTTTTATGAGTACTATTATTGATGGGTTAAACAGTTTGGATCTGTCTGATTTGGGGGATGTTTCTATTGTCTTATCTGTACAAGTTGGTTCTACTAAAATGGATATAAAGGAAGTTCTTCGTCTAACTCCAGGTAGTATAGTACAACTCGATCAAGCTGCCAATACTCCTTTGGAGATATTTATTAACGATAAGGTTTTAGCTAGAGGCGAAGCTGTTGTTATCAATGAGAAATTTGCTATTAGAATATTGGAAATAGTTGATCAAAGTCCGCAAAAAAAGGCTGCATAATTAGTCGCTGGTGAGAAGCTCGCCAGCTCCTGCTTTCAGCTATTAGCTGTCAGGTTTCAGCTCTAAGCTTATATATGAAGGCACATCGCGTTAAATATTTCTATCACATAAACTAAATAAAGGACAAAGAGCACACTTGGGTTTGGTTTGACAGTGTTCTTTGGCTAATTTGACCAATAAAGCATGATATTCATTAAATAAAGGGGCGTTTGAAGGTAAATTTTTCATAATTATTGTTTGCAGGTCGGAGTAAGAAATGTTGGTTTGACAAAACCCTAATCTACTAAAAATTCTTTTAGTATAGGTATCAATTACAAAAATAGGTTTTTGAGCGGCGTATAAAATAATGTCATCGGCTGTTTCAGGTCCTATGCCAGATAATTCTAATAAAGTTTTTCTTAAATCAGGAGTGCTTAGTTGAAATAATTTTTCTAGCGGGTTTTGAACTATGTAATGGGCAAAGTTTTTAATTTTTTGGGCCTTTTGATTATAATAGCCCGTTGGTTTAATCATTTGACTTAATGTATCCAGATCTATTTGATTAAGTTTTTTTTCATTAAACAAGTGTTGTTGTTTTAAGAGCGGCATGACTCTAGCTACGTTGGTCCAAGAAGTATTTTGGGTTAAAATGGCCCCTATACAGATTTCGAATTTCTCTTGCGAGTCTAAGGGTCGCAAAGCATTGTCAGGTCTATATTGGGGACTACCATAATTTGAACAGGTGGGCCACCAACCTTGAAGGCCATAATTTTTTAATAATTTTTGAAACACTACCGCCACAATATTTTTTGAGTCGGAAAGCAGATTTAATAAATATTGTTGATGGGAAGTTGTCATTTGTCATGTTCCTAATCGCAAATAAAGTGCTTGTCTTTTACAAAAAAATAGATTAGTAGTAAAGCAATAACTTGAATTTTAAGTAGAAATCGCCAAATATTAGTTAAATTTATAATTAAGCTTTATCTGTTGAAAACAGCTAGTACTACAGGGGATAAATCATGAGAATAAGTCGAATAATATATACGGGTTGTTTGTTGTTAATGTTATCAATCTTTTTGAACTCATGTATGCATAGAGGCGCTTTACATAAATCTCAAATTAAGGAATCTGCAGGTGCTTGGGGTCAAAGAGGATCTATTAGTGAAATTCCATTCAATGCTAGAGGTAATGCCGTATTAGAAGCAAGGATCAAAAAGAATCTTAAGGATCCAAATTTTTATAGTTTAAAACGACAAGGATTGTTTAACTCTTTTCTATATAGAAAGCCTGATAGTAAGAAGCCTTGGTCAGCGGGATTTTTCCCTTCTTTTTTTGATGGCACAGCCAGTAGATGGCAAGCAGATTCTGTCTCTGAATTTTTTCGAGCGGTGTTTGGTGGAGGATATGAAATGTTTTCTAGGTCTGCTGTGTTAGCCGAATTAATGCGAGTTACTTTAAATTTTGAGGATTCTACCAATCAGATATGGGGTCTTTCTCCAGTTGAAAAATATGATTTAGCCGTGGCTGACTATACTTTTAAAGCAACTAAACTAGAAATGAAGTTCCACGGTAACTTGGGACTTGGCATGCCATCTTGGCAAGGATATTGCCAAGGTGTTAGCGCGGTTTCTATTAAATATAAAGAACCGTTTAGGGAGGTTCATGTAATTAATCGTGATGGATACCCTATTCTTTTTCATCCTTATGATGTTAAAGCTTTATTAGCCGCGGCATATTTTTCTTTTGGTAGAGGTGAAAAAGACTTTGTTATGTTTGGTACCCGATGTAATATTGACATCAAAGAAGTAAAAGCCAGAGGAGATGGTACTGGTACAGGCGCTTCTGGAGATATAATGATGGGTGGTGATCCGGACCACTTTAGGGTACAATCCAAACGTTGTCGAGATATGAATCCAGCGACTTTTGTGTTGTTACTGCAAAATAGACTGAGAATCGCGCAAGAGAGTTTTATTATTGATCAAAAACAAGACAAGAAGGTTTCAAATCATCCTATAGGGCAGGCACGGGTTGATATTTTAAACGGGCCGTACAAGATAAATTTACTAAAATATGGTTATGTAGCTGCCCCAGGTACTGTAAAATTAGTAGATGTACAAATAAAGGTTTGGTTAGGTTCGACTACTCTTAATGATGATCAGGCGGTTAATCGACTTATAGGACGCGGAGGTGTATATTCAAAAATAGGATATGTTCCTGAGGAGGATGCAAATCCTCTAACTTATTTTGCTACTTTGGAACTAGATAAGTGGTCGAGGATCAGGGGGGGAGAATGGGGTATTAGAGATGCTTATGGAAAACTGGTGCGACCTACCAAGGCTCCTGATTTTGCCTGGTTAGCCAACAAGCCTGATTTGGTCGATAAACGTAGAATGAAAAAAGTAATGGGTAATTTAACCACAAATGCCCTGGAAGAAGCCTTGCGACACAATTCTGAGGTAGAATGCGATTCTTCTAGAGGTGATCGTTGTGATTATGTCCGTGATAATCCCAATTTGAGATGGTCGATAATTAGGGCCATTTATCGAAAAAGCGTACTATCACCAAAAAGATATCCAAAGGTTCCGGTTTTAGATCTTCGAAAAGCAGGACTGGTTGCGGTTAAGAAATCACATGTCTGGAGATATGATGATTCAACATCTAGAATTAGATCTTACCTTCACGTATCAGGTTTTAGTACTGATTCATTAACAGCGGGAGTTAATCAAAGAGGACAATTAATTGGTTATGTGTGGGGAACATATAAAGAGAAAAGAAGGCGTAGGTTGAGACGACCATGGAAAGCTGATTATGTACGAATGTTTGGATGGAACTCAAAGAAGAAATTAAAGGTTTCTAATCTTGGTCGTTATAAAAATTACTTGAGTCAAACTTATTTGGGAGATTATGACATTCACGGGTCACGCAAATACACCAAGAGTAATAAGTATCATTTTCGTTTTTTGTCTAAGCCAGCTATGACTCAATTTTCATATGTTTATCTATTCTTTTATCGATATAAAAGAAAGCCTGGGGAAGATACTTTTGTTTATAAAAATGGTAGAATTGTTACCGAGACAATAGGGATTTTTAGACTTCGTGTACCAAGACCGTCTAAGTAAATAAAAAAATTGATAGATAATTTGGCTTAGATTAGGATGTCTTATTCAAGATATGCTGATATGGGTTTAGATTTAAAAGGATGAAATAAATAGAAGTACCCAACTCCTGAAACATAAAGATTTTGAATCCGTTTGGTGGTAAGAAAAAAAGATTTTTTATGAAATAACATTCCCCATATAAAATCTTTATATAATGCTTTTCTTAAAATGTTGATCAAGTATTTGGCCCGAATGTTTCGGTCGGTTTCTTTATGTTGTGCGGTAAGCCAATTGATCACTTCTTCATCATTGTAATTAAAATAGTTATAGGGACTAACTCCAAAAATATCAACATTAGGATCATGACTATCGTGACCCATTCCGAAAGAGTGCATATGTGAGTCTTTTAATTCAACAGTGAATTTTTCCCATTCGGGAACAACCCGAAATCTTACATTGGTAAAATTAAAAGTGTAGGCCAAAGTATTAGCCAGTGCCTGCATAATTACCATGCGATATCTCTTTCCCCTGGTAATCAAGATTAAAGGCTTTGAACGATCTAAAACACCTTCTTTTTCTAACTGTTGAAAAACCTTTTCTGCTTCTTTGACGGAATATTTAGGGGTGTGGGATTTTTGATATTCAATATCCTGGGGCCACATAATTGGTGGTAATGGGCTATATGCTCTGATTCCACCTTTGTTTAAGCTAAACAAGTCAGTGATAAAGTTATCAAAATTAAAGGCCGACAAAATGGCCTTACGAAAACGGACATCGCTAGTAGGTTTTTTATTAATATTAAAATTTATATAATAATAATCTAAACTTTCGGGTGTATGGACATTTACTTTTTTACGCAACAAACCTAAATTAATACCAGTAGGTTCGGTATCTGGAACTATATCAATGTTCCCAGCCTCAATCTCAATATTTAAAACTTCATTAGTTAGGTTCATTTTAAAAAGAATAAATTTTATTGCAGGTTTTCCTCCCCAATATTTATCGTTTCTTTCCAATAATAAAAAGTTTCCTTTTTCCCAATGGACAAATTTGTATGGTCCAGAGCCAATAGGCTTTTTCTTAAACTTGGCAAGGCCAATCTTGGTGATATAATTCTTCGGAACTATTGGAACATTATAAAGAGAGGTTTCAAGAAAGCGTGGAGTCGGCTTTTTTAGGGTTATTTTTAAGGTTTGTTTATTTATTACTTCTACTTTTTTTATAATACCAAGAAAGTCAATTCGAGGATTACTTTCTTGGTTTCCCTGATCAATGGAATACTTTATATCTTTAGCGGTAAGAAGACTACCGTTATGAAATCTTACTCCCTTTTTGATGATCAATTTCCAAATAGTGTAATCATGATTATGGTCCGTTTTTTTTACAATTAAGGGTTCATATTTAAAATGATTTCTGGGATTAAAGGAAAATAATAGATCGTAAAGTAAAAAATTAATTTGATTGGTTGTGACACTGTTATCACCAATACCTGAGACATCAGAAATCTCTTTTGTTAGGCCAATTGTAAGAGTTTCTTTCTTGTTTAGTTTCTTAATATTGATCGATAAGAGAGATGGAGAAAGGATTAGTAAAAAACATAAATAACTAAAATTAATTAAAGTTTGTTTCATGTCTCTTCCTGAAAATTATATTTATTAATAATAGTAAACTAAATTTGGAAAAAAATATTCTTAAAAATAAATTTTATAATAAAATTATTATGAAAAACAGGGTAGAATGTTAAATATAGGATAGGTGTTTTTATTTTATGGATTTTTAATGAAACAAGATGAAACCCGAAAAACGACTTTATCAATTTTAGTTAAGCTGGTTACCTCAATTGTAATTATTGTTTCTATTTCTATTCTTTCAGTGGTTGGAGCAGCCCTTTATTATATTACCATCAATCAACAAGGGTTAAATAAAGAGAAGATGAACGTAACTTCCAACACTTTAATTCGTGAACTGGAAGATTATAGGGAAGATTATATTTCTCGCACCAAAGCTTTTGTGGCTTTAGATTCTTTAATTCGAGCAATAAGGCTTAAAGATGCATATACTTTATTAAATGACTCCTCCAAATTAAGAAAACATTTTCGTATAGATTTGTTTGAGTTGCTTACCCCTAAGTTGCGAGTTTTATCCAGAGGACATGTTCAGGGAGTTTATGGGGATAGTAGGAAAGGTCACGATTTGTTAACTAACCTATTTTTAGACAGTGATGTTCCTCTGAAAGAAAGGTATATTGCCTACATTGAGCGCGATAAAATTATCCCACTACTAGAAGAAGGGGAACCTGTCAATGAAAGGATAATTTTACGAGAAGGTTATTTTTTAAAGGTAGCCAGACCAATAGTTATGGATGTTGATGAAGGAGAGATGATAGGTGTATTGGTACTAGGTAAATATATTGGTGACAAATTAATTAATAAATTTAAAGAAATTTCCAGGTCTGAGATTGTCCTTTTTTATAATGGTGATGCCATATTAGCCTCTGATAATAATTTAAGTGACCAACAATTTGATTTAGCCAATACTGGAATTATCTCTAAACAAGTATTACCTACTTTAGGTACTGCGTCTTATATGACTAAAAAACTGGTAATTAATGATAAACAACGATTGGAAGTAGCGGTTATTATTTCTGAGCAGGAATTGAATCTTTTGTTTGATATCTTAACCAAAAAAATTATTCTACTTTCTATTTGGATCTTGCTATTTTTTATAATTGTCACGTTCTTCTTAGCTAAATCTATGAGTAAGCCAATTATATATTTAACTAAAAGTGTGGAAACTATTATTTCAGGTAATTTGGATAAAGAGGTTCGTCCTACCACTCACGATGAAATTGGTGTTTTAGCATATAATTTTGATCGAATGCGACTAGCTATTAAGAAACGACTGCATGAATTAGCTTTATTGGATACAGCAACCAAGGAAATTACTAAGCTGCATGAAAGAGATAAAGTGTTGTCATTTTCTTTAGAAACGATCGTAGAATTAGCTGCTGTAAACAAAGGTAAATTATATCTATTAGATGGAGAGGGAGAACTGTCCTTAAGGGCCATTTACGGAATAGATGTAGGAGCTGTAAGTCAAGATGATGATGCAAGAGATATAATTGATAAAGATTCTATTGACCTGGAAATTGCTAGAGGAGTATTGGAATCGAGAAAAAGATATCTTACTAATGAGGCTGTCGCAATACCACTTGAAATGGATAATGAAATATTGGGAGTTATGATACTCAAAGATCATAAACAGGGGCAGTATTTTTCTTCAGAAAATACAGTAGCCGCTGTAGCCTTATCCGGAGCGATTTCTATTTCATTAAAAAATATCGAGCTTTTGGAGATGACAGAAGAAACAGCTCGAATGGAGAAAGAACTAGAAACAACTAAAACTGTTCAATCCTTATTTTTTCCCCCTAGTGAAATGTCATTCGCTAAGAGCGACCTTCTGGGGTTTGCGGAACCAGCCACTGAATGTGGGGGCGATTTGTGGGGATATTTTCGTTGTGATGACGAATCCTTTTTTGTGTTTGTTGCTGATGCAACTGGGCATGGGGTTCCGGCCGCTTTGGTAACTGCGGCCGCTAGGAGCGTTTTATATTTAATTGAGAAGCACGTCCAAAACAAGTCTATGGGTAAATCTGCAAAAGCAATTATGACAGATTTGAATAACACCATTTATAATACTTCCAAACAAAAAGTGATGATGACTTTCTTTCTAGGTTTGGTAGATGAAAGTGAAGGAACTTTTACTTTTTGTAATGCGGGACACAATTTTCCTTATTATATGGATAATAGCGCCAAGAAGATTGTTCCTATTTTAGATAAGAAGTCTCAGGGGCCTCGTTTAGGATTTGATCCTGACTTTGAATATGGCGAAGCGGTCATTAAACTGCCGGAAAATTACACATTATTTGCTTATACTGATGGCTTAATCGAGGCAGTAAATCCAGAGCAAGTTGAGTATGGAGAAAAAAAGCTAAGAAGGTTATTAAAGAAAACAATTGGACAAGAATTAGCAACTATTTATGAAGAAATAAAAACAGATAATAGTACTTTTCGTAGAGGCACTCCTTTAGAAGACGATTCTACCTGGTTTGTTCTTAAATCAAAATAATCTGCCTAGTATCAATCTGTAAAAAAAGTTAAAGATTCCTTTCGATTAACCGACAATCATCCAATAGGAACCTAGTTTTTATGGATGAATCATGGCCCTAAATTTTGATCAATTAATTCAAAATCTTAGCGAAAAACTTAAAGGGTCAGAGCTGTTTCAGAAACTTACTAAACGAGAACCAAGCAAAGATAGTAAAAAAGATGTAGATGATAAAGAGGTAGATTCTTCTCTTTCTTATTTCCAACAACAAGACAACAAGGATGAAGATTTAGGTAAGAAATACGGTGAAGCTTCACTAGATCAAAGGCTAAAGGCAGTTTATGTTGATTTAATGGTGATAGGTGTTTTTTCCGTTTCAATACTTATTGAACCGACGTTTGGATTAGTTCTGGTAATGCTACTCTCTACTGCCTATTCAACCATTATGATATCATTGTATGGTGGGACCATCGGTCAACAGCGCCAGAACTTATTGGTAGTAAATTTAGAAAGTGGTCGGTATTTGAGTATAGAAGAATCCTTAAGAAGGAACTTTATTGCTTTAGTAGGGTTTTTACTTGGTGCGGTAGGATTCTTAAGGCCATTTTTAAAACCTGGTGCTAAAACCTGGCATGATCAATATGGCAATTCAGTTGTTTTGTTTCGTCTCAAACAAGAAGGCAAAGTGGGAGAAGCACAGGCACAGGATATTTTTGTTGATGAGTTGCTTTATCTAGGAGTCGATCGCCCTGATATTGGACAACCGCCTGAAGGTAAAGGGACTGTATCATCAAGTGTATTCAAAGCTTCAAGAGTGTCCAAAGGGAATTCTCAGGCATTAATTACGGCCGTTTTTTGTTTTTTGCTGTTTCTTTTGGTGGTTGTTACTTCCATGTTTGATTTGGATGAAATAGGAAAAATTGAGGGAATGGAGGGTGTTGGTGAAACAATAACACTGATAAAAAGAACCTTTGCCGAGTATGTTACCAAACCCGTGATGGAACTCATAACTGGAGAACCTTATTCAATTGAGCCAGAACCTCAGGTTGCTAAACCGGTCCGTAAAAAACCCAAGAGAAGAAGAGCAAAACCAACTGCATCCAAGAAGGCAACGCCAAAGGATAGAAGAAAAAAAGGGTTGAGAACGACTAAGGGTAGCGCTACTACTATATCAGGGAGTGAAGAAACTATTAAAACGGCACCTCCTGCTAAAGCGGCAGGGATAAAAAAGGCTACAGAACCTAAACAGCCACCAAGAAGGAGAAGAAGGCGCAGGTCAAAGGCGGTAGTAACAAAGGGAAAACAAACAGAACCAAAAGGTAAACAGGAACAGGTGGTTAAACAAGAAAAACGAGTAGTGCGAAGAAAGAAACGGGTATCTAAAAAAGAAAAGCCTGTGCTTGAGGAAGGAAAAAAGTTAGTTGAAAAAGGTACCCAATTAGTTTCCAAACAAATAAAAAAAAAGGAGAGAGTTTCCAAAACCAAAACTCCTCTAAGAAGAACTGATGAGCCTCTTGATTCAAGATATTATGAAGTTTTTAACTTAATTAAGAAACGTAAATTTAGAGATGCGCGGAATTTACTATTTGTATCTGTTCCTCTTTCTACGCCCAAGGATTGTCGGATTTTTAATGAGATTGGAAAACAATTTTATAAGTATGGACAAGTCAGAGTTACAAGGTTTTTACTCAAAAAAGTTATTTTAAGCGGTAAATGCGGTGATCAGTCAAAGGTTGCTAAATACAGGTGGGTAAAGCGCTATAAGTTTAATATGGTTTTGAATAAATAAAACTTAACTAAAGAGGAAATACAATGAAAAAGATAATTAATGCAATTAATATCGCTTACATTTTATTGCCAGTATTGCTTATGTTGACAGCCTGCAAAGATACTCCACCCGTCAAAAGATCTTCTGGACATCTTACTCCTGTTCCTTCGGTTATAGATAGATGTATAGCTAATTGTAGAGGAAATACTGAATGTATTGATAATTGTAGGGGAAGATGGTCTCCAGGATATGCTCCTCCTAGCGAGACTGCTAATAAATGGAACGTTGAAGTAAGTGAAATTTATACTAACAGAGGTACGGGGACAGTTATAGGTGTTCCTGGGCAGCATGCAGTTGAATATAATGTTGAATATGTTGTCAAAAGAAATTCGATGACCGGGAGTCAGACATCACTAGTAGCCGGCTCTGATACAATTGAAGGAGCTATTGATACAACGGAACGATCTGTTGAAAAAGGTGTTATTGTTTGTCGGTGTATGATGGATGATAATAGAAGAAGGGCCCAAGATGACGGCCAAGAATTGATTAGAGTGGTCAATACGGGAGTAACTGTTACCCCCCCTTTGCAGGGAGGAAATATTAGGTATACATCTACTAATGATCCGATAAGCCCTTTTGCCAGATGTGATGAAGTAGGATATTCAGCTCCTCAAGAAAGACAACAAACAAGAAGGGGTGGTTTTCGGCAGTTAAAAGGTACTTCTGGGAATGTTATACAACAGCCATATATAATTACCGTTTCAGAGCAGTATAATATTCAGGTTTTTAATATCAAAGTCGCAAATCAATTTAAGGGCTATGTGCTTAATAGAAATCTGTCAATTATGGAGCAAACTGTAAATATGATAGAAAGTGAGAATATAGACTATATTAGGGGTCAACAAACAACCTTTTTTAATACGGTACAACATCACTTGCCCAGGTTGACTGTTCGTTATGCAGTGGCAGGGTGTCAGGATAATGAATGTTTACCGTGTACAAATGCTGCTACTGTAGTGGGTCCCCTCTTTCAAAATCCTAATTTAGTTACTGATTTAAATGGTCAGATTAGTATCCAAAACCGTCCTTTTACTTATGCCGGTCCTTGGAAAATATCTTCCCCAGCTTTAAATCCAGCATACCTTTTGCAATTGATAATGACCCAGTTTCAGCGTGATAATCCAGAATTTGTCAAATCTTCTCAAATAGGCAATTTGGGGACAAATCTTTTTAATATAATTAAAATTCTTTCTAACCAGCCTTAATTGATCCTGAGTTGAATATAAAAGAAAAATATAAAAATATGAAATTTAAAATGTAGCCTGCAATGATCAATATTAGGTGTTTTTAGCTAATATGAATTATTTCAAATAATTTTATCGTTGGCTGATGGGCCAAAAATAGATTATACTGTAAACAACTCATTAAGATAACAGCATTTTGTGGGGAAACCTCTTTCGGTAAGTTCATCTATCCTGATCAAATGGAGGGGATTATGCGTTCTTTTTTTCTTCCAACTAAAACAATTTTTATTAACATTATTTTCTTTTGCTTGATGGGAATGTTTTTAAGAAGTGACTTATTAGGAAGTAATAAAAAATGGGTAAGTGTTTCTTCTGGGGTGAGCGGTGCGGTGCTGCCCTCAGTGCCTCAAACCATAAAAATAACGGTTTTGAGTTCAAATGAGGAATCTACCTTAATTAAATACCAAGTTTTTGGTTTTAATACCAAGCAGGTAAAAATAGATGGAAAAAATTATAATCAAATTTCTGTTCCAAAGGTTTCATCAGTCAGAAAAAAAGGTTTTCCAGAACTCCCTAGACTGAGTCGTAATATAATTGTTCCCGTGTTTAGTGAACCTTCATTCAAAATTGTTTCTTTAAAAAAGAAACAACTGGAAATAGGTTTAGTCGCTCCCAGTAAGGGACATCTAACTCGTGACATAAATCCAGCACAAGTTCCATATGTTTTAGATGAATTTTATAATTTTGGTGAAGTATTTCCTGAGGCTTCGTTTAAGCTTTCTAAAGTATTTAGGTTACGTTCAGTTAGTGGTGTTAATTTAAGTTTTTTTCCTCTAAGGTATGACAGTAGTACTAATGTATTACAAGTAATTACCGAAATGGTGGTCAAAATCTCTACCCCAATAGGTAGGGGACATTCTCTAAACTTGTTTTCTCCTAACATTCAAGATAATTATGATTTTCGTAATTTATATCAAAGACAATTTTTAAACTATCACCAGATGACGAATTCTTTGAAAAGGATTCTACCAGAACATTTTGTTGGCGATCAAGGAAAGGTTTTAGTCATTTCTCATGTGGATTTTGTTGAGACCCTAAAACCATATATTGATTGGAAACGTCAAAAGGGATTGGGTGTAAAAGTTGTTACTTTAGAGGATACGGGCTCAACATATGAGGAAATAAAATCTTATATTCAAAATCAATATGATCAAAATGGAATATCTTATGTTGTTTTAGTAGGAGATGCGGAGTTTGTTCCTTATCATAAAGGAAAATCCGGTAATGCGTATGGTAATGAAGCAGATCCTATGTATGGACTTGTAGAGGGTGAGGATAGTTATCCAGATCTATTTATATCACGTATTTCGATAAAGAATCAGGAGGAGCTTGGTACTGTTGTTGCTAAGATCCTTAATTACGAAAAGCAACCAGACATAGAAGGAACCTGGTATTCCAAGGCTACTGGTATAGCAAGTGACGAGGGAACCCCAAGCGATGGAGAAAGAGCGGAAATTTTAAGAGAAAAGTTAGAAAGCTGGCACTATACCGAAATAGATAAATTGTATGATCCGGGAGTGACTGCTGCACAAGTTAGTCAGGTTGTAAATGAAGGAAGGGGTTTAATCAATTATATTGGACATGGATCTAAAACATCATGGGGAACATCTGGTTTTGGCAATAGTCATATTAATAAGTTGGAAAATGGTAATAAACTGCCGTTAATAGTCAGTGTTGCTTGTGTTAATGGAGATTTTGGCTCAGGTAGTGATGCTTTTGCTGAAAAATGGATCAAAGTAGGTACCGCTCAACAATCAAGGGGAGCAATTGCTATTTTCGCTTCTTCTACCAACCAGTCATGGGTTCCTCCTACTGTCGGCCAAAAGGAAATAGCAGACTTAATGATAACTGAACAAACCAATACTGTTGGAGGGCTCTTTTTTAATGGTGTGATTGCTGTTTTAGAGGATAATTCTTCATCGGCTGTCCAGACTTTTGAAACATGGCATATTTTCGGCGATGCTACTTTGCAGGTTAGAACAAAAACACCCACAATGATAAATGCTCTTTTACCTTCTAATTATTTTGTTGGTAACACTGAGATAAAAGTACAAGTAGGAGAAGAAGGAATTAAGTTAGGAGTGTTACAGGGAGAGGAACAAATTGGTAGTGGTATTTCAGATGCTGAAGGCAACATTGTAATTCCTTTAGATAAGCCCTTAAGTAAACCGGACATGGCCCTGTTTACGTTTACTGGATTCAATAAAGTTCCGTTAATCAAAGAGGTTCCGGTACTTGAGCCTGTTAAGGTGTCTTTTAGTCCAGAAAATAGAACAATTGATGAATCGGTTTCTGGTACTTGGGTGGAAATTAGTATGTTGGATCCCGAAGGAATACCGGTAGAAGGAGCAATGGTTTGGGCAGAAGGTTTTCAGTATAAAGGAAATATAGCTTATACTGATGATCAGGGGAAAACAAAGGTCTATTTTCAGTATAATTATGGTCCGTCTTTACAAATAAAAGCCAGAAGGGAAACCGAGAAATGGTTACTAATGGATCATCAGTATTCAATCACTAACACTGATACCTTTCAAGGAAATTTAGTTTTAAAGACAGAGGTGGATCTACAGGGTAAATTTGCAGTTGGTTTTCCAGGAACGGTTATTTATGATGAACCCATAGAAAATGTCAGCCTGTATTTACAGATCAATAAGGACCAATGGACAATTTCAGAAGGGACTTCATTAACTTACACACCAGAGGTTGTTGGTAATTATGATGTGTATATGGTTAAAACTGGATTTGATGTTTATAAAACAAGTTTTTTAGCTATTAATGCTAAGGGTAATTTAAATATAAAGGTTGTTGATCTTGAAAACAATGTTGTGAGTGGTGCAAAAGTTGTTATTTCCGGACCAGAAAGCCATGAAGGTACGGTTTCTGATCAAGGAAAGGTAGCATTTGCTAATCTTTCTATTGGTGATTACAAAATAACCGCAAGTAAGTTCTCCTATCAAGATGTGACTGTGGAGAAACAAACTCTTTATGGAGAGAATGAAATCATCGTTCAAATGTTACCGGCTAGAAGATATTTACTTTCGGGTCGAATCACTCTTGAGGAAGCTCCCGTAACAGGAACTTTGAAAGTGTTTAAAGATGGAGAAGCAATAGCTTATGAGACAGTGACCGCTGATGATGAAGGCTATTATGAAGTATTACTACCGGTTTATCAATATTCTTTGCGTTTTTCTTTTCGAGGAGCAAAAAGAAAACTTTTTGATATCTTGATCGAAGACGATAATCCTTTTGATGTCGATTTGGAGAAATCATCCGGGGTTTTGATTCTGCAATTAGCTGGCGTTAATAGGATGATTTTTAAGGAGCTATTAGATAGTAAAGGAATTGAAACCAGAATAGAAACTTTTAAAGATACGGACCCTGATTCATGGTTTGATTACACTGGAATCATTGTAGCCGTTGGTGGAGCCAATAAGACTTTGCCCAAAGATAAGAAGTTAATTAATTTTGTAAATGAGGGAGGAAAGGTATTTGCTGAGGGTGGAGAAGTTGCTTATCATTATCGTTATAAAAAAACCTTTTTAGAAAAAGTATTATTAAGCTCCAAATTTAAAAATGAAAAAGTGGACAGCTTGGTGTTTCCAGAAGGAGGTCCTTTATCAATAGAAATGACCATTGAGTTGCCTCTAACTTGGAAAGCATCGGATACTTTTTTACCAGTTGATGGAGCCTATACTCTAGCTACAGCTAATAATCATGCTGACGAAGCGGTAGCTGCTATGAATGGAAGCGGTCTCTTTATGTCATTAGATGCAGGGCAAATACCTAATAATGATGGTCAGAGAGATGTCTTATTGAGCCAGTTATTAGATTTATGGCTCAAAAGTAAATAGATTGCAAGATTGCACAGAAATTGGCTTTTTAGCGCAATCTAAATAAAAAATTACCGTAATGTCCTGTAGGTTTAATTATTACTTGATTAAATTTCCAGGCCTCTAAAAACCTATCCAGGTCTTTTTTGTTATATAACGTACTCCATTTGCCCAAATATAATATAAACTTTTCTATGGATGAACTGGGTTGACCTGTTGTTTCGGTGTGAGAAAGAATCGGGAGAATATTCAAATCGGCTTCCTTGGTTAATTTGTTGATTATTTTAGTAAGAGTATTGTTGTTTGCAGAAAATAGAAAAGGGGAAAAATATCTGGCTTCATTAAAATTAGGAGCAGAATTTTTTAAGCCATTGAATGCCGATGTCATAATGGTACAGCCTATATCACAGCCGATGGCAATGCGCTTTTGGTAATCGCTTACTAGATCACTTAATAATAGCATTTGGTTTTCAAAAACAGCGTTGTAAAAAACAGATTGGTTGAATTGATCAAATGGGGTAAGAAATAATTCTCCACTGTTCATTCCAATAATATTTCTGGTCATATGAAAAGGTAGTTCTAAAAAAAGAATATCGTACCCCTTTTTTAGGTATGGTAAAGTAAGGCGATATATATTATTTAAAGAACCGCACTTCCACCAGTGAAAGAAAAATATCAGGTTCTTACCAGTTGAAGAGTTATTATTATTTAGGTTTTTATAAGTCAAAAGATGACCGTTAACAGTTAGGTTCCCGTTGTCATAGTACGATTCAAGGCCGGTCTTAATTCCTGATTGGTAGGAGAATTTTAAGAAACATTTATCTTTATCTTGGTAGTATGGCTTTAAGTTGGATTTTAAATCAATTGGTTCAGAAACTTTTGATAGCTTGACAAATATCTCTCTAATCGGAGTAAGGTTTTCAAGGTCTTCTGGCTCTAAATCTGGAGGAGTTCGCCATCTTCTTATAATTAGGTTAGAATAATCAAAAGTTTTAGCAAGTATTTTCATTTTAACCTGGTCTCAAATCATATCCCTGTTTAGCCAAATCATTAATTATTTTGTCCTGAGCGGATCTTATTGTTTGAGTGTCCAATGTTTCAGTCATTGATTGAAAAATAACCTTAAAGGCTAATGATTTTTTTCCTGTTGGAATAGTATCACCAATATATTCATCGAACAAATCTACCGACCTAATAATATTGGGAGAGGCCTTTTTAATAATTTGTTGAATTTTTTTCGCTGGTGTCTTTTGGTCAGCTAATATAGCTATATCAAAAAGAACGGAAGGATATTTTGATATTTTCTTGTAAATCTTATTTTTAGGAGGAGCCTGCAGTAAATCACTTAATTCAAAGGAAAAGAAAGTTGTTCCTTTGGGTAACCCAAAGACTTTTAATACTTGAGGGTGAATCTCTCCTAAAGTAATCAGGTTTTTATTCTGGCTGGAATAGGAAATGGTTCGGTGAGGATGGGCATAGGGAGGTAAGTCGGTTGTTAATTGTTCGCAATTAATACCAGCAATATTTAATCTGTTCAAAAGAGACTCAATATCGATTCGCAATTCATTTAAAGCGTTTGGGGATGAAGGGTCAATTATCCTCACTCCTGAACACATGGTGTTTTCGGTTTCTTTATTTATAAAGACATTACCTATTTCATAAATAGTAAAATCTTCATAATAACGTAAATTGTTTTTAGCGTTTTCAAGTAGTGAAGGGACCAGATCCTGGATCAAATAAGGAAAATCTTGCGAAGTAGCATTTTCTAATTCGATATAATTATCTATGGAATAACCAGCTTTTTCAATTATTTGCTGGCTGGTAAAAGAATAGTTTTCCACTTCGGTATATCCCAACTCTAATGATAACAAGTTTTTAATATTTCTTTTAAGTCTAAAAAAGGTATTTACTGGTGGAGGAGTTGAGTTTTGTAAGGGAGCTCCAGCTTGGATATTGTCATAACCATAAACTCTCCCAATTTCTTCTACAATGTCAGCGGGTATCTGGACATCTTTAGTAGCTCGAAAGGTTGGGACTACAAGGGATAATTGTCCATTTTTCTTTTGGATATCGAACTGCAAGGACTGTAAGATTTGACATATTTCATCTTCTTTTAGATTAGTTCCGAGTTTGTTATTAATTTCGGTTGTAGATGTTTCTACTGTAATAGGCTCTTTTTGATAGTTGCCGACATCATGATATTCAAGAATGTTTACACCGGGCATTATTTGTTTTAACAACTCTAAAAAGCGATTGACTGCCGAGTCCATGCCATATGGGTCAAGGCTTTTTTCAAATCTTTCTGAAGATTCAGTTCTTAGTCCAATTTTGGCGCTGGTTTTTCTAATACTAGTAGCATCGAAGTTAGCTACTTCAAGAACAAATCTGTTACTTTCGGGGTTTATTTCTGAATTTTTACCACCCATTACACCTGCTAAGGCGATAGGATCTTTTTGGTCGGCTATAATTAAATTTTCTGTATCAAGTATTATTTCCTTATCATCAAGTGAAATGTATTTTTCTTGATCTTTTGCACGTCTGATTAGTATTTCTTTTCCTTGAAGCAGATTGTAGTCAAAAGCATGAAAAGGTTGCCCTGTTTCATACATAACGAAATTTGTTAGGTCTACAATGTTATTGATAGGTCGCCCTCCTACAGCTAAGATCCGTTTTTGTAACCACTGTGGAGAAGGTTCGATGGTTATATTATCTACCACTATTCCTATATAGCGTTTACATAAGGCAGCAGCGTCTTCCTTTATTTCAACGTGCAGATATTTATTATCATTTTGACTGGGAGTAATAGACTTTTTAAAATCGTAAGAGGTATGTGGTCGTAAAGGTTTTTGATAAATAACGGCAATTTCTCGGGCAAAACCATAGATTCCCCATAAGTCTGGACGGTTGGTTAAGGATTTATTGTCAATTTCATAGACAGTATCTAAATCGTTAAAGACTTCTTCAATTGGTGTACCAATTTGGTTATCGCCATCTAGGACAATAATTTCTGAATGATCTGTTCCTAGGCCTATTTCGTCTTCAGCGCAGATCATCCCTTCAGATAATTCGCCTCGTATTTTTCTTTTTTCTAATTTGAAATTGCCGGATAGAGTAGTACCAACAGGCGCAAAAACGATTTTTTGACCCTCTGCTACATTAGGAGCTCCACAGACTACTTGGTAAGTTTTATTTCCTGTAGAAACGACACAACATGAAAGACGGTCGGCGTTGGAATGTGATCGTTTTTCCATAACTTGGCCAACTACCAATCCTTTTAGATTAGCTTTTGCAGAGTGAACCTCTTCAATTTCGGCGGTTTTCATAGTTAAGCTGTGCGCCAGTTCACTATCGCTGATGCTGTTTAAATCAACAAAATCGGCTAACCAGTTTCTTGAAATTTTCATAATAATAAGCTCCTATTTACAGACCTTATAAAACAGGTTGAAATTGTTCTAAAAATCGAATGTCTGCTCCGTTTAAATAACGTATATCATCTATGTTGTATCGCATCATTACTAATCGAGAAAGTCCGAGACCAAAGGCGAAACCGCTCCATTCATCTGGATCTATACCGCTTATGCGAAGTACGTTGGGATGTACTAACCCGCAGGGCAGCATTTCAACCCAGCCTGACTGCTTACAGACCGAACATCCTTTGCCATTACAGATGAGACAACTCATGTCAAGCTCAAAACCGGGTTCTACAAAAGGGAAAAAGCCAGGTCTAAGGCGTATTTTCATGGATTTATGAAAGACCTTACTTAATAGTTCTTTCATATAATATATTAGATGAGAAACAGAAATATTTTTATCTATCAAAAGACCCTCGCATTGATAGAATGTATTTTCATGAGAAGCATCTAAGGCTTCGTGACGAAAAACTCTACCTGGGGCAATACCCTTAAAAGGCGGTTTATATTTTTCCATAGCTCTTATTTGAACACTGGAAGTATGTGTTCTTAAAAGGCAACCATTATTTAGCCAGAAGGTGTCTTGCATATCTCTGGCAGGATGATTTTGTGGAATGTTTAGGGCCTCAAAGTTATGATAATCATCTTCCATCATGGGGCCATCAAGAATCATAAATCCCA
>CAZJDM010000027.1:0-35014 GCA_964544765.1 uncultured bacterium | reverse complement strand
ATTAAATTAGTTCAAATAAATGGAGTCAAGGTGGGGTTCAGGCCTAACTTACATTCTATTGTATATTGCAATATTTTTTTATATATAAAACACACTTTGAATTTCCGTTAATAGGGAATTCGCCAATTTCTGACATTTTATTATTCAATACTTTATTAATATCTTAATTTTTATATAAGGATTTCTATATGTTAAATGTGTTAAACGTGTTAAATAAGGCAAATAAGTTAAATAAATTAAGCAATTCGTTAAAAAAACAAAAACTACTATTTTTACATCTGAAGACAATATTACTTATAAACTTTTTAATTTCAACAGCTTATGCTGATGAAACAACCCTTGTCAAAGGCCAAAAACTTTCTCTAAATCCATCTATAAATACTGCTACTGTTACCATTGAAATAAACCCACCTGATGGAATGCAAGTAGATTTAGCTTGTTTTGGCTTAGATCAACATAGTAAATTAGATCCAACAAATGAAGCTATTGCTTTTTTCAATAAGACCTCTATAGCTAATGATTCAGTTAACTGGAGTGATGGATCGTCTGACGGTGTGACAAAAAATCAGTTTGAGGTTCAATTAAGTGCTGTTCCTAGGGAAATTCAAAGACTTACCTTTGTAGCTTCAACTTCTCTTCACGGTGACCCCCAAGATCCCGCTTTAAACCAAATCCAGTCAGGTCGGGTTATTTTTCAATCACCACATGGCAATTTTTCTTTCTCTTTTACAGGCGCGGATTTTGAATCTCTAAAAGCGGCCATGGTTTTTACGATTTATCGACATAAAGGACAATGGAAAATAAATGCTCAAATCGACGGTTTCAATGGTGGCTTGAGACAAATAATTGAACATTTTGGTGGAAAAGTTGAAGAAGAAAAAGAACAAACACCCCCTTCTCAACCTAAACAAACACATCCTCCACAACCTAAAGTAGCTGATCCTACCGAAGGTGCTCCAAAAGGAAGAGGTAAAGTACTATTAGAAAAAGTTGAACGTACAGCACCTTACTTAGTTGATTTAACTAAAAGAGCTAACATTGTGGTAGAAAAGCAAGGATTAGGAGACGTAGACATGGATGTCATCTTGGTCCTAGATGGTTCTGGCTCAATGAAAATCTCCAGACAATACCCTAATCGTATTCAAAAATTAATTGATCGTGTAGTTCCTTTAGCCCTTCGACTCGGAACCCAAGAAAAAATACCTTGCTACGGTTTTGCCTGTAGGTGGACAGAATTACCTAGCATTGGATTAGAAAATGTACATGGTTATATATCTAAAACTCAACTAGAAAGACAACCAGTAGTCTCCGGAAAGAAATTTTGGGTTTTTGGAGAAGAAGTTCAAGAAAGAAGAAGTGATGGTAATGTTTTTCATGGACTGGGATATACAAATAACGAACCAGAACTTTTCAACCATCTGGTTGAAAAGTATAAAAATTCTAGAAAACCAGTACATATTATTGTAGTGCATGATGGAGGGATACATAAATCTAGAGAGATTGAACAAATTATTCGGGCCTCTTCTAATTACCCTATCTTTTGGCAATTTTTAGGTTGGGGAGGTAAAGATTATGGAATTCTGGAGCATCTAGACGACATGAAAGGCCGAGATGTAGATAACTGCGATTTTAGTGCCATAGAAATGAAACAAATTGATAAAAAAGGCCCTGAAGGAGATGCCTTTTTTCTTCATCTTATGACCAAAGAAACTCCCGGATGGCTCAAAAAAGTATTAAGAAGAAACTGGATCGATGCTGCTTTTTGCCGAAGTATTGCGGCTAGGCTCCAATAACTGGTATAAAATCCAATAACCGGTATAATCCGGTATAATTATGTTATATATAAAACCTTCACCCAAGTTTAAAAATTATGAAATGCTTACTAAAATTTAAAAAATTTTTATTTCTCCTACTACTAATACTCTCTATATATTCTATATACAATTGTAAAAGACGAGAAAAGTTTCAATTACAAACCCAGTTCTCACCAGCTTCACAGATTTCTCCTGATCTAACAATAATCTACTCCGGAAACTTAGATGGCAATCTGGAACCTTGTGGATGTAATCCCGAAGCACAGTTAGGAGGAATTCAAACTCAGGCCGCGGTTATTGAACAATTGCGCCAAACTGATCCTGAATTGGTATTAATTTCTACCGGAGGATTATTATCCAGTAATTTTGGCAGTGATCATCTTAAATCTCAATTTATACTCCCAGGTATGAAATTACTCAAATACGATGCTATCGGCGTTCAATGGTCCGACCTGGCTTATGGAATTCCTTTTTTACTAAAAAACCCGCTTCCCTACGTTATTAGTAACTGGCAAAACGATAACTTTTCATCCCAAAAAGTAATCAAACGAGAAAAACACCAAATTTCCTATTTTCAATGGCTCGATCCCAAAAGGCAACCATCTACCGGAAAAGGTTCTCATCAGTATCCACTCCTAAACGACTTAGATATTCTGGCCCAAAAGATAAGAGAAGCAAAGAGTCAAGGTCACTTTATCATCTTAGGAACAACCGCGGAATACAGTGACAGGATTACCTTTCTTTCTATGGACGTCAATATTTTATTACTAAAATCTCAACCCGAATTCCAAAAACCAGTTAAAGAAGGGAACACCTTGATCCTAACTCCAGAAATGTGGGTAAAACATATGGGTCGTTTAGATATATCCTTAGATAGTAATATGAATATCACTCAGTGGCAACATAAGATAATTCCATTACCAGATACCTTAACACCACCCATTTATATAAAATTATGGTACCAAGGATATATTGATCAAATTCACGACAAAAATGCAAAAAGAAGAGAACTTCGTATGCAAAGAAGAAAACTCAATATGCAAAGAAGAAACACTAGTGGATTAAATTTCAGACCATACATCGGACAGAAAAAATGCGCCCAATGCCACCAAGATATTGTGACCAGCTGGAATAAAACTAAACACGCCAAAGCATTTAATACTTTAGAAGGCGTAAATAAGTCTTTCGATCCTGATTGTTTAACCTGTCATACTGTGGCTTTTGAAAAACCTGGCGGGTTTATTGATCAATCATTAACTCCAGACTTGACCGATGTACAATGCGAATCCTGTCATGGACCCGGTAGAGATCACGTCAACTCTAAAGGTAAAACTCAAATAAGTATCACTGGTAATGATTCTTACCAAGTCTGTCAACAATGCCACAACCAACTACATAGCCCCGACTTCCAATTACAACAATATAAAATCCATGGTGTGCCTTGCACTCAATAATTTCCTTTAAATTTACTCTGATAATTTTAACTATACATTTGACTTCTAAATAAATGTTTTGATACGATCCTCAACTAGTTCAAACTATATTTAGTTCAAAAATAGCTAATATTTAATCATTCTGGAGTTAATATATTATGAATAAAATTGTTGAATGTGTACCCAATATTTCAGATGGAGTAAACCCTGATGTATATAACACCGTAGCCAAAGCTTGTGAAAAAGTCAGCGGGGTCAAATTATTAGATGTTGATCCTGGTGTGGCTACTAACAGAACTGTTATTACTTTTGCCGGATCACCGGAAGTTATTGTAGATGGAGCTTTTGAAGTTATTAAAGCCTCAAAAGAATTAATAGATATGCGCAATCATAAAGGAGAACACGCCAGAATGGGTGCTACCGATGTCTGTCCTTTTGTTCCAGTTTCCGGTGTCAGCCTTGAAGATTGCGCCGATCTAGCTCGAAAATTAGCCAAAAGAGTGGGAGAAGAACTCGGAGTTTGGGCCTATTTATATGAGTCTGCCGCCTCTAAGCCAGAATGGCAAAATTTACCAAATGTAAGAAAAGGTGAATATGAAGGTCTAAAAGACAGAGCTGGAAAAGAAGAATGGAAACCCGATGCTGGACCCGAAGCATTAGATCTTGGATTTGGAGCTGTAGCTATTGGAGCCAGAAAATTCCTTATTGCATACAATATCAATCTCAATTCAACTAACAAAAAAATAGCTCGTGATATCGCTTTTAATATTAGACAGACGGGTCGATCTAAACGGGAAAGTTATCCTGATGGAGAAATTATTCGTCACCCCGACGGCAAGCCTGTAAAGATACCAGGACTATTTCAACATTGTAAGGCTGGAGCCTGGATCATACCCGAATACAACCGAGCCCAAATTACCATGAACTTAACCGATATTGATGTTACGCCAGTACATGAAGTTTTTGATAGTGTAGCTAAACAAGCGGCTGAGCGCGGTATGAGAGCTACGGGATCAGAGATCGTGGGTTTAGTACCACTACAAACGATGATCGAAGCAGGAAGTTATTATCTCACCAAACAAGGATTATCGCCCGCTGTTGCTGAAGACGAACTAGTTCGTACCGCTATTATGTCCATGGGATTGGATGATGTATCCGCTTTTGACCCTGATGATAAAATTGTCGAATACCGCTTTAAAACTCCTGATAAATTAGTTGATATGAATGTGAGCCAATTTGCTGATACACTTGCTTCTGATGCTCCAGCTCCTGGAGGAGGTTCTATAGCTGCCTTATGTGGATGTATTGCTGCGTCTTTAGCCACTATGGCATCCAATCTTACTCACGGAAAGAAAGACCATCAAAGTGCCTGGAAAAAAATGGAAGAGGTAGGCGTTGAAGGACAAGGTTTAAAAAAATGGTTCTTAGATGCTATCGATCGCGATACTGATTCTTTTAATGCGGTAATGGATGCCATGAGTTTACCTAAGAAAACAGACGAACAAAAAGCAGTCAGAAACACAGCAATTATGGAAGCTAACAAACAAGCTACTTTAGTTCCTTTGGAAGTACTAGAGAAAACTCTATCTATTACTCCTCTCCTAGAAAAAGTATCCAGGGATGGTAATCCGAATTGCGCGTCTGATGTTGGAGTAGGTACTCATTGTATGTTGACATGTGCTGAAGGAGCGGCTATGAATGTTCGGATTAATTTACCCGAAATAAACGATGAAGGATTTAAACATGATTGTATGAATAGATTAGAGAAAGCCCTTATGAAAGTTAGGTCAACTCATAAAGAACTTATCGCTCTGATTGACGGTAAACTCTAGTCTATTTCTAATTCAGTGAATTCTTTAATGCGATGAATTAGATTTTCCACATTCGCGTTTCTTTAATTCTTATCTATGAAAACAAAATCGTTAAATACAATAGAATCTACACTGTAGATAATATGAAAAAAACTATTATCCACTAAATTGTTTCCTAAGCTATGATAATCCTCTCCTGACAACGCTGAAAGATTATGTATTTTAACTTGAGTGTTCTTAATTTTCTCTTCCATTTGCTCATAAATTTCTTTTACACCAGTTAATCCTGAACGAAACCAATGAACGGCACCTTGCACAGTATTTGAAAATAAGGCTAATTCTTTGAGGTTTTCTTCTGACAGCTGGTTGTTTTGTGAATTATAAGCAATACCCGATTTATTTCGAACCATGGGATGAGTGATTATTTTAACTGGAAAATGAAGTATATTAATTAAATCTTTCAGAACCATTATTTTGGAAAAATCTTTCTGTCCCATAATCATATAATCTGGATTGACAATATTAAACAATTGGATACAAAACAGTAGAAAATTACTAATATAATTTGAAGGTAAATCATTGGGATTATCTGCGGCTAATAAAGTACTATTAATAGTTAACTTTTTACTAGTAATAGTACTGTTACTTTTACTATTAATGGTTGAACTTTGATCAACAGGATGAATTAGATCCTTAATTATAGGACAAAAAACAATATCAGGATTGATCTGAGATAGGTTATCTATATCTTTTTTGAAATTAGCGCTATAGTCTGTAATATGTAATGATGATAGAGGATTAATTGGATGAGGTACCAAACACACTACTACAATATCAGTAATTTCTGATAATTTTTCAACCAGCTTTTCATGCCCTTTGTGAATATAACCTTTAGTAGTAATAAGACCAATTATCTTACCCTTGTTTTTTTCTAATTTGAGTTTATGTTGTAAGGATTGTATCTCAACAAATTTTTCCATAACTATTTAATTTTACAACATTTCGTTTCAAACCTCCAACTGAAATAAACTCTATCTTGGTCAGAATAATAACTCCATATCAAAACCGTATTCAGACTGATCATCACTATTTGTTGAACTGATTAAATATTTGACAATTTGAGGTGTCAAATAATCAGACAATTTACTTATATATCAAATAATATCAAATTCTTAAAAAGAACAATAGACAATGGCATAGTGATTGCAATTCCCTTCCAATGAGAAATGGCTTTATGGGAGTTTCAAATGAAAACGAAAAGTGAAAATGAAAATATGATATTTAAGGACAAAGAGACCAAAATTATCAAAGAACTTAGATTTGTTAGATATCAAAATCTATTGTTAATTAGAAATAATGTTGAGAGAGTTTTTGGTATTATTAAAAAGAAAAGGGAGATGCAATCCGTAATAAAAAGTATTCCCACTGATGTATTAAAATCCAAAACTGCCGAGTTACTTGATGAAACATGTATTAACCTAAAACATAAAATAGAAGCTGACCTTCCAATAGATCAAGACGATATAGATTTTGCCTACAAAACCAAAAGATTAAAAACACCTAAAAATACAACTCTAAACTAAAATTCATATATCTCTTTGTATTAATTCAATATTAACCATTAACTTACATTATTAATAATATTTTTCTTTACATTTTATATATTTTTTACTATTTATTCCGTTGCATATGCGCATTGAAGTTTGACAGAACAAAGACTTGATGGGGAAGATTATCAAATGGTTATACTCGATAGTATTTCAAGTTCAAATAATTATGATGGAAGAGCTTTATTATTAAGAAAATACTCCACTTCGGCGGCAACTATGGCATTAACTGCTCTAATTGCTATAGAAGTTAATTTCGAAGTAAGTTTTGATAGAGAATTTAATTCTACTATAGACAAATTAGAACTAAATCTAACATCTTTAAATAAATATAATGATTATGAAAATATGTAATTGATGATCTATTTATGATTCAACCCACGGTGGGTGGAAAACCTACCCATCGTGTGCTATTATATTTCCATGACAACAAATAACCAACCGATTCAATGCCGAAAATGCTCTCATTTTATGTTTACTTATGAATCAAGCCGACCTTATGCTTGTAAAATATTTAATTTCAAATCAAATAAATATCCTCAAATAGAGGTAATGAAAACTTCAGGTAACAAATGTCATGCTTTTAAGGAAAAACCCACTTCTACCACTACTCCTCGATAAGCCGAGCTGGATTAATTGAACAACCTGATCTTCTCTTAGGAGGCGATGGTTTACGCGGTCTCACTAATTGGTTTGGTTTGGGTCCTGAAGTTCTTGCCGCTCTTGCCGCACTGGTTTTCTTTTTGGACGAAGAGGAAGGTTGAGTATCATTTTCTTCAAAAGATTGCCTTGGAACCGAGTCAGGATCCTGCGAACTGGTTTGCAAATTTTTCTTGCGACCAACACGAACTTCTGTCTCTGGTGGAACATAAACAACAGGTTCATGATCAATTCTGGTTGGAGCAGAAGAAGTACTCGCTTCATCTCCCCTCGACTCAAAGCTAGTACCAGTACTGGTAGACGACCGCCCAAAAGTATTTGAAGTTCTTAAGGATGAGCTACTAACCGTTGCACCCCATATTTTCTCCATAAATTCTTTGAGACCTTCTGGCATATATGCACATTCATCAGTTATTTTTTTACTACACTTATCTTGCATTTTATCAGCCAGAGCAAATGAAGAAGTTTTAGTAGTTAAAAAGTCGATCGACTTTAATGGAAAGATCCGCCTTAAGTAATAATAAAAAATATCAAAACAAAGCGACGAGGTGTTTTTCTTTTCTTCCTGCTTAAAACACAATTCTGTAAACGACTCTAATATAGTTAGTATACTGACATAGCCAGGATTAGATGAACTGAGTTTCAATCCTATTACCGAGCCTGTGGCCCGATGATATGCAGGAGCGGATAACTGCTTCGATGATAGATCAGTATATAATACATCCATTCTATTTTGGGGAATAAAGTTCTGGTCCAACCAGGTCATCTCAAATACGGATACCGTAGGAACAGTTTCCTTCTGAGGATCAAAAAACGATTTCAAAACATAAAAAGGTGGTAAAATGCTTGTACCAATATCATACTGGTTGTTTAAAATTTCATTTATCGTAAAAACACTGGGATATTGTAATTCAATGGCCGCAATTACATAACCAGCATCATAAGACTGATTTTCAACAAAACCTACAGCTCTTAATGATTTAAAGGTGGGTATAATTGGAGGTTCTATGTTAATTAAAAATTTAACATCTATTGGAGCATTACAAGAAAGATTTTCCACAGGAATAATTCGGTCTTTCATCGTTCCATCAACACTAGATTGATCAAATATAGTATTCAATTGGGAGGTAAAGGATTGCGAACAATTTGTCTTAAAAAACTCTAAAGGTAATATAGCCAGGTATTCTATTCCAGTATGAGGGTCATATGAAAAATGCAAAGAGTCAATCAGGTATCCTAATCCCAATCTCAATCCCAGCTGACTATCAGCAATATTATTTACCCCACCAGAAGAAAATGCATACACTATTTGCACACCATAAAGATAATCTTTCCAATTAAGAGTAGAATCACCACTCGCATATCGTTTTTGAATGGTTTGAGTTACTAATTTAACGCTACCATCTCCCTTAACCACCGATTTAACTAGCTCTTGTAAATATTGAGTCGGGTTAGGTTCATTATTAATTAACATTCGACCCAGTAAAGTAAAATCCTTCTCCCATCTTTTTAGATTCACACCAACCTTTTGATTATTTACTTGCACATCCTGATTTTTCATTCCAGCATTTTGATTTAAATGTTGAGAATATTTACTAGGCAGGATAAAAAACTGACTATCTGTATCGTTTTTTCGCAGCGATTTGGATGAAAATAAAGATAATGAACATATTTCATAAACCTTATCATTATGATCATCAGTATTATCATTAGTACTAAAAACTCCATGAAACTTTTCAATGCAAGCATCATAATAAAGGTGAGAACAATTCATTGATACTAAATAAGGTCTTTGAGGATCAGGTGGTTGACAACCAATTAATTTCTGATTTCCCTTAATTTTTTGTAAAAACATCGAATCAATGGGAGTAATTACAGGCAAATACAAATTATGATATACCAGATTCCGAAAAGTTGAATCATGCCAAATTGATGGAGAAGATTTTAATCCACCGCCTTTGGATACAATTATCATAGAATTTAATAATTTTCGTTCAACATTGGACAGTGGGACGGATATACGACCATAACTATGGGCCCACTTGCTATTGTTTGTAGACTTATAGGGCAGTTTAACGCAGCATATCGCTTGAAAAAGAAGAAATAATACCAATTGATATTTTAAAAATGCACACCACATTAATATAATATCGTCAAGCTTTTTGAGTTATTTAGGAAAATTACCGGCATCCCATTGTCGTCTAATTTCGTAAGCACATATACCGGCGGCAATACCGACATTTAAAGAGTTTTTCCAGCCATAAACCGGAATTTGTATCAATTCATCAACTGCGTTTAATATTTGGGCAGGAACACCCAATGTCTCATTACCTAACACTAATGCACACTCTTGTTGGGGGTAATTTATTTGATTATAAAGTTGGGCCCTTTGAGCTGTCTCTAAAGCATAAATGTTCACCTCACGATCTCTCAACTCTTTAAGTAATCGAAGAGGGTCTTTTATCAGTTCCCATTCTACTAATTGATCGGTCCCCATAGCTGTTCTTGAGGTTCGATCATTTTGAGGAGTAGGTGTATAACCGCATAAATATATTTTTTTTACTCCCAAACATTCACCAGTACGAAATATTGCTCCCACATTATACGATGATCGAATATTCAACAAAATCAGATTTAAAGGAATAGAAGACGATATTGGGCGTTTACCATCTTGTTGATAAATTATCAGCTGATCATCTCTTTTATTAATTCCTAATAATTGCTCAAAAAATACAACTACGGCAATATATTCATCTAATGAACTGACCTTGGTCAAGCTAGATAAAGATATAATAATTTCTTTATCCAAGGAGTTTTGATACTTAATCCAATCAATACACTCAAATAAATTGCTTATCAACTCACTACGAATTTTTTCATCAGACCATTTCAATTCAATTTCGGATAAAAATTTATATATTCTTTTTATCTGAATATCTGACGATAGTTTTAAAAATTTTTTTGCAAAAAACTTCATTACTTACTCAACCCAAAATTGTGCGCTGATAATATCTTTCACCACACTTTCCAGCGCACAATAGAATTTAACATATAGAAAATAATATATCATTTAAGAAAAGTTATAGCAGTCCTGATGACCGCTATGGAAGGATTTGGGATATTCTCGGGATAACTAGAGAGGAGAAAATAAATTTTTTCGTAAGTTTAATTTACATTGGGATTAGGCGGGAAAATTAAACCTACACTTACACTTAAAAACAAATTAACACTACCAAAGATTAAACTAATTATATTCATGTTAACTTAATTACACCATCTTGTTCATGAACTTACGATTATAATAATTAACAAATACAAAATCACACGTCAACAAAAAAAATAACTTCAATTTAAATGTTCTATAAAATAATTTGTAAAAACAACTGTATTTAAATGACAACAATTATAATTAAAATTATTTAATATTTTAAATTTATCTGAAATCAACGTTATGACCAAATTACAATTATCCTAGTTATATTTGAAAATAGAAATGTAAGACCTACCCATAAAAAAAAGGTCTATGTAAGACCTAATAAATTAGCATCAAATCAATTGATATTATTAAATATTATTAAATTTTATTAGCTAGTGTTATAGTCGAATCTATATCTGTTGAGTCTATAAATCTAAAATTGAATTATGTTCTTCCTCATTAATTAGATCTTGGTTTTCTGGACTTCCTAAAAAATTTAAAAACATAGAAAGGTTTTTTAAGTAACGATCCCTATCGAGATACACAAATGATAAACCATAAAATCTTTTTACTTGATCATTATCATCTTTTTCTTCGAAAGAATTAACAACCTTAACCTCAAGTATTACATCAAAATTAATTGATGTTCCTATTATTTTATAGGACTTAGCTACATTGGGGATATTAAACTTTAATCTATAATGCCCCCCTATTCGTAAATCTTCCTTAATGTGTATTTGAGCGCCCCCCATATTAATACTAGATATGTCAACATTACATTCTTTAGGAACACCACCTAATAAAAGTATCTTTCCCTCCAAAGGATTTTTCAAATACGATCTGGTGAATTTGCGAGCCTTAACAGGTTCTTGCTCAATTTCTTTTGATTCTTCAGTTATAGTCATAAAATTAATCTTACGGTTGTATAATTAATTCTATTTTATGCTCGACTAAAAATTAAATAACCTTAAATTTATTTAATTTCATCTATTACAATGCGTGTTATTATGAACCGTACGCTGAAAACTGTGGGTAAATTTTTCCAATCATACGAATATGAACATTAAAATGAATATGAATATAAATATGAATATAAAAATAAAAATCAAATTGATTCGAACAAGGTTCTAAAATGTTTTCAACATCTATTATATTGCTCGTTCTTTTTTTAACTGGACTACTTTTATGGTTCGTTTACTCCCAATACCAAGTCCGAAAACATCGCCTGGGCAAAACGCCCCTTTTCACCCCTCAATATGATACCCAACCACCCAAGAGCCAATACAAATTTGTACGCTTTAATCCTATAACTGACTTCAATGAATCTAAAATTAAAATCCAGAACCAATCTAAAAGCTGGCAAAACAAAATGATTAAACAGGGACAACGTTTCCAAAACTCCCAGGTAAAAGCTATTGTTTTTGTTCATGGCACCTTTGCTGGGACTGATCCTTTTGATATTATTCACTATATTTCAACTCTTTTTCCTAAAATGGCCAAGATAGAGTCAACTTTTCATCGTATTATAAAAGAAAAGCAAAATTGGATAATCGGCGATTTAGGTAATTTCTCAACCAACTATGTCTCATTATTTCAAGAAGCTGTGGGCCATTCCATCAAAGTAATTAATTTTGACTGGTCATCAGCAAATCATCACTTGGCAAGATTAAAAGGAACTTTTCAACTTCTTGACACTCTCAATGAAATTATAACTGTCAACCGAATAAAAAAAGGAGATCGAATATTATTAATCGGGCATAGTCATGCCGGACAATTGTTTGCAATTTTATCCCATATGATTTCTAAACTTCCTCACCTCAAAGATTTGTGTCGTATTGCGGCTGAAAGCGGTTTAGATACTAATTCTACGTTTAAAATTCTCAATCGCCTAAGAAAAATATCACTCGATATGGTTACCATGGGAACTCCTCCGAGATATACTTTTATCCAACAACCTAATATTAGACTTTTAAATATTATAAATCATAGAGGTAAAAAACCACGTGGAGGCAACATTACAGGAATATTAACTACCAAAGATGGTGATTATATCCAGCAATGGGGTATCACCGGTTCAGATATCCTGGCACCAATTGAAAAGGACCGTTATTTAAATTTAGATTTGGATCAATATTTTGGTATTGGTGCTGATATACCCACATGGTTAAACAATATTAAATTTCAAAAGCGATTACCCGATTTTGGCTATACCGTCCTTTTAGATTATAAAGATAATTCCCCTATACCTAACTTTATCCACACACTTTGGGGTCATGGTACCTACACTCGCTTTAAAACCATGCTGTTCAATACAAAACTAATTGCTGATCATTTTTACCCAGATTCTTAGATTCTTAGATTCTTAGATTCTTAGATTCTTAAATTCTTGGATTCTTAGATTGTGAGCACAATTTAAGCCTATACTCAGAAATATTCTTGACAATCACAACTTTCTTATGGTTACTAAGGAATTAGCAATCTAACAAGACTAACTTACTCACAATACTTTGCTTATTGTAAATTTATAACAAGGAGATATAACATGATTAGAGTTAGCAAAAATATTAAACTATTTTCGTTGTTATTTTTAATACTTACAATTCTATCCTGCCAATACATTAAGCAAAACGATAAACTTAATGCTAAGGATGAATCCAGTACAAATAATGAGTCCAATACTAATGATGAATCTAGTTCTAAGAACAATAATAAGTTCTATGCGGTCGCCAATGATAATTTATCTATTAAACTAAGAATCTTGCACACCAATGATCACCATGGACATTATTGGAAGAACAAATATGGAGAATATGGTCTTGCGGCCCGAATGACATTAATAAAGCAATTGCGCGAACAAGCATCAAATGAAAATAGGTATGTAATTGTTTTATCCGGCGGTGATATAAATAGTGGAACTCTTGAGTCCGAATTACTAAAAGCTAAACCAGATCTATTAGGAATGGATTTAATCGGATATGATGCTATGGCCATCGGCAATCATGAATTTGACAATCCTCTAAACCAATTATTAACACAGCAAAAGTGGGTATCTTTTCCTTTTCTATCGGCAAATGTATTTTACAAACAAACTGAACCGACAAAAAACTCTAAAAAGAGTGATTTAACACCTAAAAGATTATTCAAGCCTTATATAATAAAGGAACTAGGGGGATTAAAGGTTGCCATCCTTGGTTTAACTACCGAAGATACCCCCAAAACAACCAAACGTGAAAACATCCAAAATTTAGACTTCAAAAATCCTATAGAGATTGCTCAAAAGATAGTCCCCCAACTAAGAAAGAAGTCTAATGTAGTTATTGCGCTGGCTCATATGGGTCATTACGATAATGGCAATAATGGTCAAAAAGCTCCCGGAGAGGTGGCTCTGGCTAGATCAGTAAACGGAATAGATGTAATCATTGGGGGCCATACATTAGATTCAAAATTATCTCAACCGGATATACAAAATAACACTATTATTGCTCACAATCCTGAATGGGGAAGACATGTGGGTAAAATGGATTTGTTGTATGATCATGGACAACTTAAACTGCAAAATTATGAGCTAATACCTGTTAATTTAAAAAAGAAAGTCTATATCAATGGAGAAAAGCAAAGAGTTTTAATCGGCGATCCAATTGAAGAAGATCCAGATATGTTAAATCTATTAGCACCATTTAAAAAAATAGCCGATCAAAAAACACTGGAAGTAATTGGACAAACAGAAGTTTATCTAAACGGAGAAAAAGCGTCTATTAGAAAACGATCAACCAATCTGGGCAAATTTTTTACTGAAGCTATAAAAACAATGGCAAACGCCGACCTGGCTATTACTAACTCCGGAAGTATCAGGAGTAGTATTGAGGTAGGAGATATTACCTCCGGAAACGTATTTAGCGTCCATCCTTTTGGTAATACTATATGTACTGTTACACTTTCAGGAGAGGAACTACAAAAATACCTAGTAGAAGTGATGGTTCAGCGACCTGGCAGTGGTGGATTTCCACAATATACTGGTTTAAGTTTAAACCTTCAAAATAATGACAGCAACAGAACATCTTCCAATAGTGACAGCAATAATGGAACTAATACCCCAACAACCTTTTTTGTTAACGGTCAACCTATTGTAAATGAACAACAATACAAAGTTGCGATTAACAACTTTATATCCGAAGGGGGAGATGGTTATCCAAATGTAAAAAACCATCCTTCATTTGAAAACACAGGTAATACAATTGTTCAGGCTATTATATCATTGATTGAAAAACGTGGTACAATCAGAGAATCAGACTTTTAACAATACAACTACATTTATTTAATGCTTATTTTATCGAGATCCCAAACTCTCAATTTATCATTCTCAGCTACAACAAAACTGGTAGGGTTGGCAATCCAGGTGGTTGCTTCTGTGTATTCAGCTGATCCCAGTAATCTGATCGAACCAATATATGGGGGTTGCTTATTTATTCTAGCAGCATAATATTGATTTATATTTTTTTGTTCATGTACAAAAATCATCCATTTACCATCGGGAGAGAATTCTAATTCGGCAATCTCTGACCCCATATAGGTTCTAATAAAAATAGGTTCCTTTTGGTGCCATATTGCGAGCCAAGCCTTATATTGTCGCCCTGATTTATCAGCTTTTTCCTTAACATCCACAATCACAGCAAAAGGAAGAGATGGATGTACGACAAAATCATCAACAGTCGTAAGTTTTGGTTTTTTTCGATTAAGGGCCTTAGTCAGCTTTAATTCACTAGGCGCCAGCTTTTTATCCAAAAACATAATACGCTTAGTATTCAATAATACTAATTTAGAATTTTGAACTACCCATTTAACATCAGGCTCAATATGCCTTGAAGCAATTAAATGTTGTGAGCCTCCCTTCCCAATTTGAGATAATAATAAGGTCTTGTGACCTTCGACTACTTCACTATCAACACTACTATCAATATCAAAAGCAAAGATATTGTTATTGGGATCTAAAACATCAACTTTAGATATTACGTTATCAGTACCTTGCCAAATATTGTATCGTTTGGATTTATTAGTTTTTAGATCTAGCATCGTAAAAATACGAGTTTGGGCATATCCAACAATATCCGGAGAGAAAGATGGTACAAATAAAATATCTTCTCCCTCAAAATCCAGTAAAATATCTTTCTTTTTATCGTCAAAAACCAAATCTTTACTCTTTAACGAGATAAAAGTAATATTTTTATCTGTATCCACAGCGCCAATTGAATTAGGAACTGAAACGGAAAAAAATTCTCTGGCCCTAAAAGGTTTCTTTGTAGAAAATAGACCCAAAGCTTTGGTAGTTTTAACCAATGGATAAACTACTTCTTTTTCATCAGGAAACTTTTCTTTATCTAACAACTTTAATTGATCTGGTGAAGCCAGCGATACTCCGACAATAAGAAGTAAACTACCCATAATAAACAAGATGCGAATTTGCATTGCTAAATAACGTATCATACTTATTCCTTCTGTAAAAAAGAGTAATTAATCTTTCCAAGCAAAAACTAATATAATTAATAAAATTATAATGCTTTTTTTAAATATTATAAATTGCTTTTTATATTTATTTTCGGTAATTTGTCTAAAAGTGCTAATAACTCTGATCACTTTACCGGCACCCATCGACCCGACAAACTATTATTTTCTAAGAAAACTCAATAAGCTAAGTTAAGCTAAGTTAAGCTAAGTAAAAAGAGGAGAAAATACGACTTCTTGCATTTGAGTAGCCATAGCGCCAGTATCATTATATTGAGTTTTATTTAAGGTAACAAAATTATGGGTAGTGACTTCAACATTAATTCTAGGTAGTTTACCTACCGATAAAACATTAGTTAATAAAGTTTCTTTACCCCAAGCGACCTTGACGTCATCAATATAATGAAGAGTAACTGGTAAAAATCTAATATTGGGATTTAATTCGATCACTTTAAATATACCTCGATGAAAAGGTTTCTTATCAGTAATTTTTCCTGTTGTGCCTTGAGGAAATATTGTAAAAATAGTGTTTTTCGAAATTTTAGCGGCTATCAGATGAATTAACGATAATCTGGCGGACATAGAATTACGATTAAGAAAAATATGTCCAGTTAACCAAATGGCTGTTCCCATAAAAGGCCAATATTTAATGCTTTCTTTACAAACAAAATACGGTTGATATAGATAAATTAATAGAGGAATATCTAAAAAACTAACATGATTAGAGATTAAAATAATGCCATTATGATTATCAGGGATATTGATGGGAGTTTTTCTAGTTATATTTACCCGATAGATTTTTAGAATCACATAAGAATATAGCCAGGTCAATTTTTTACCCACCGAGAAGCGATAGGGAAAAAGTATTAAGCAAGCTATTACGATAATTACGCTGCTCGGTATAGTAAATAAAATTGCTAACAAAGATGTTAAAAAGCTTCTAGTTTTAATCATATCCAAGTATAACCAATATAACCAGTGATCAGTAGCCAGTAGCCAGTAGCCAGTAGCCAGTAGCCAGTAGCCAGTAGCCAACATAATCACACTCAGGCTTAAAATCAATCGTGATCTTGATTCAACCTAACCTTTAATTTTAGGTATAACCGGATTTGATTTTGGCAGATTTATTATTTAGGGTCAATTAAATTCTGATAAGTCTTTAAAACAATGGACTCATTGTTTTTTAAATCTTTCCTACAAGAAAAACAATATTGGACAACATCCTCATATGAATGACGAGTTATATTGTCCTGTTCAAGCAAATATAGGACATATCTAGCAGCTCTATCTATCAATTTATAGCAGCTGGGTTTTACCCAAGTCATTAAATTACGTTCGTATCTTCCTAGTAAACCCATAAGTAAGGTAGAGTGAATATTCAGTAAGACTTTTAAAAGCAGGTGATTCATAAAAGAATATTTTAAATTGAGAGGAAATTGCAACGAATGATTCATAAACTGCCAATAAAGATGGTTGTCGACCTTCTTTATCTCAAAAAGTTGGTGATTTTTGGAACGTATAGTTTTTATTTGTTGGGAGAAATTAAAACCACCAATATATTTATCGCTTGTAAATGGCATATATTGGGACCAATTGAGTACTCGGGGTGAACGAAACAATAATTTTTGCCAAGCATCGTCAGCTCCAAAAGTTTCCGAAAGACTTAAATAACAAAGAGAAGGTAACGGTTCATTATCATAAATATTCTCAAAAGGAGTCAAACTAAAGGTAGGGGAACGCTCGGTGGTATCAGTTAAAATAGAAAGACCGAATTGATCGGTTTCATAAAGGACAAATTGATTTTGTTGATACACATTGGCCTCAGCTTGAATCAGAGGTTCCAATAAAGTGAAATCAACTTGAGAAAAAAAATCAACAAATTCTTGGTAAACAGGTTTTATTTCTTGTTGCTCTAACGCGGTAAATAAAGCTAACCCAACTGCCAAATTCTGCACGGTACAAGCTTGCAACCTGGTACTACCAGCTAAGGACATGGGACCAACCGTTAAGTTAATTTTTTCAATTTGAGGATGATTTATGACTTTTCGCGAACGGTCGAATAATTTCTTAAGCAGATCGTCTGGATTGCAATAGATAAAAAAAGGTTTACATGAAGATAAATTTACAGCATATAAAGTTGCGCCTATAACAAAGGGAGTTTCTCCTCCTTCGGTGATACTAATCAATAAATCATTTTCCGTAAAGTTCAGTTCAGCTAATTGTTTGGCACCATACTCTGTAAAGTCTTCAAAATTTTCAATGGCTCTAACTAGGGCTGTATCTCCTCCGGCCATAAATGCTACAACTGAATCGAGGTATTTGTGCAAAGATGGTTGTTCCTGGCACCATTCGCGCCACAAGGACTCTAAAGATAAGCACAATCTACCGGTTGCTCCACAACCACACAAGTACACTCGATTACCTTGTTGCAAAATTTTGGCAATGGCTCTTTGCAAGTTAATAATTTGATTTAGATGATTTTCAACAGTTAATATGGCTTTTAAATCAATATTTCTAAGCAACAATATTGAATTTTTGAGATCTTTTTGGACCATATAAGAAAGGTTCATCGTTTCAGGATGTGGTTTTTCAGTGGGTAGGGCTCCAAATTGAAACTGATCTTTCTGTTTAAGAAAGGTAGACACCTCTTCATCAAGAGATAAATCGAAAACACCACCATCTAATGTTGAGTTGGAAGCTGAGTTAGACGTTGAGTCTGATGTTGAGTTTGATTTTAAGTTGGATGCTGAGTTGGAAATTGATTCAAGGTTTTTGACCATTATTTATTAACTATAATGTGTCTCTGCTTGTCCAGTCAATCCTTTATATTTTTTTAGTTTTAGATAAAGAGTGCTTCTATCAATGCCAAGAATTTTGGCCGCTTTTGATTTGTTCCATCTGGTTTTTTCTAGAACATTAACAATGTTTAAATATTCATCACCTTTGTTATCAACTAAGTTAGGAGTTTGTTTTGGTTTTTGTATAGTTTCAATAAAATCAGGAGGTAAATTAGAACCTATCATAACAGAAGTTTGACAGGTCACAAAAGCATGTTCAATTACATGCTCAAGTTCTCGCACATTTCCGGGCCAAGAATGACTCACCAACATATTCATTACTTCGTTAGAAGCTTCTTCAATATTTTTATTGTATCTTTCGTTATATTTCTCAATAAAATGTTCAACCAGAATAGGTATATCATCAACTCGTTCTTTAAGTGAAGGAACATTTAACTCAACCACTTTCAAACGATAATATAAATCTTCTCGAAACAAACCTGCTTTAACTTTTTCTCTTAAATTTTGATTAGTAGCTGTCACGACTCTGACATCAGCCTTAATAGTTTTATTATCACCAATTCTTTCAAACTCTTTTTCTTGAAGGAATCTCAATAATTTTACCTGCATGGGAGCAGTAATATCGCCAATTTCATCTAAAAAGATGGTCCCCCCATCTGCTACTTGAAATCTTCCAATCCTATCCTTCAACGCACCGGTAAAGGCCCCTTTTACATGACCAAACAGTTCGCTCTCCAAAAGGGTTTCTGGTAAAGCTGAACAGTTTACCTTAACCAAAGGTTTGTCATTACGAACTCCTTTAAAGTGTAATGCTTCAGCAACCAACTCTTTTCCGGTACCGCTTTCTCCGGTTATAAGTACGGTAGTTGGATGATTGGCTAAGGATTCTATCATGTTATATATATTTTGAATCTTACAACTCTTTCCTATCATCCGATGGTATTTTTGTCGTGCTTGTAAGTTTTTTTCTAAGGCATGGACACGAGTTTCATCGCGTATAACTAGAATACTACCATATAATTTGTCATTATTATCTTTTAAGGGATATGTAGAAAGAGAAACCACTTGATCCTTACGATGAGTATTAAAGCACTCAGAACGATTAAGTTTAATGGGTTTTTTTTCTTTGATGGTTTTGCGGAGAGTCTCAATGCACTTACATTGACAGTTAGTAGATTGAAAAGGTTTATTAATAATATCATCTCGACCAAGTCCACAAAGTTTTTTTACGGCATTATTAGCCTCAATAACTTGCAAATTTGTATCTACAGAGATGATAGCATCACCGACACTTTGAAAGATAGCATCAATATTGGCTTGATATCTGCGAATACTTTTAGCATTACTGATATTTTTACAAATAGGTGAAAGGATTTCAAACAATTTCTGAGGACCAAAAGGTTTTAGTAGAAAATTACTAATTCCTTGATTAATAAAGTTTAAAAGATTATCAGGTTCATCATATCCTGATAGAACTACTATTTTTTGTTCACTATTAATCGATTTAATACGGTTAATCATTTCCATGCCATCCATAACTGGCATTTTGATATCCGTTATTACCAGATCATAACTGGAGGATTGATATTTTTCCCACCCTTCCTTACCATTAGTAGCTACATCGATAAAATTGAATAATTCGTCCAACATACCGCATGTTACATTTCTAACATCAATATCATCTTCAACATATAATATTCTTATTTCTTTCATAAAATTCATACAGGACTCTTTTTAATTTATATTTTGTATTTTTATATGCTTACAATTATATTTATAGATCTTTCACCTTTCATAAAGGTAATTAAGGACTGATAGGATTCGTCTTTTCCTATTCAAATTGTAACAATCAAGTACTATTTATAACCTGTTTTTACGAAAAGTAAACTCCTTTTTTTTATATATTTATTATCAACATGTTACAACATAATACGACACTTTTTACAAAGCGTCGTATTCAACAAATCGTCGGATTTGTTGTCCAACAAACTGTTGAATCCAACACTTTTCTACAACACTATGTTGACTACTATGCAACCGCGGACAGGTTTTCTCCAGAACTAGTTTTATCAGAAAGAGTTCATCTTGATTTTGGTCAAGAATCGGGAGTAATTAGTATCGACCTAGTTGGTATGGGAGCTCAAAACGCGGAAGCATTATTAAAATATATTAGAGGGTTATTGAATACAGACCAAGCCGTTATTCAAGCCAGGCAAAGTGAAATAAACATAACCAAACAACTAGACGCAAAAGTTAGCTATATTAGTGGAATCTTGAGAATGTTTAATTTAGTTGGAGAAACAACCAAAGCTCCTCGCTCTGGAGATGATATTGTTGTTTCACTTAAAGATCGCTTGGATCCAGAGATTCGTCGTCAAACATTTTTGGATATAATCGAAATGATAGCAGCTAATGCAGAACATCGAGCATCCTTTAGAATAGTGGATATTGACGGAACATTTGTTGACGCACGCTCAAGACTGGGAACCGTTTTAATCAACAAACATATTGTTGATATGGAAAACGTCTTAAAAAGAATGATGCTAACTTTAGAAGAAAGAGGATTCTATGAAGAGAGCCTTCAAGTGGTTCTAGCCGGAGAGGTCTTACCAAGACATCAGGGCGATGCTACCTATAACCTATTTATAGGCGGTGAATTACCTGGAAATTTAACCCATGATATTATTCGAGAGATTTTTGAAGAAGCAGTAGCATATGTAGCTCCAAATGCTCAGGTTAAAGGTCAGAAAACTGCTGGCGAAATTTTCCCTACTCAACACACTCCTACAACTTTAGAAGCTGAGGGCAACTAGGAATAAGTTGTTATCAATCAATATTTAGGTTCACGGGAAATAGTAGGCTGGAATATGTCAAACTCTCTTGAAAGATATGGCACCATAAAGGCGCTAGCAATGGCTATAAATCGGGCTAATTTGGTTCCTAATGCCATATTTCACTCAGATAGGGGAGTTCAATATGCAAGTGATGATTTTAAAAAAGTATTGCAGTCGAATGGGATCAAGCAAAGCATGAGTGCTCGTGGCAACTGCTACGATAATGCTCCAATGGAAAGCTTCTTTCATAGCCTCAAAGTTGAGTTTACTCATCATAGGGAACATAAATTCAAAGTTCTGCATTGGAATTTCTAAATTCAGCCTTTTCAAAAAATTATTAAATTCCTTCGCTGGAAGAGCACGGATAGCACATATTAATAATTTAAGATTGCATTAAAATATTTTTATGTGTGTATATCATGATAAAAAGGAAGCCTGACAATAAAACTGCTTCCTTCTCCTCTTTTTGATTTACAACTTATTTGACCTTTATGATCTGTTACTATTCCATGAGATATTGATAGTCCCAACCCTGTGCCTTTTCCAACTTCTTTGGTAGTATAAAAAGGATCAAATATCCTACTTAATTCTTCATCATCAACACCGTTTCCATTATCTGTAAATTCTACAATGGCTGATTTTCCTTCTGTTCTGGTACAAACTACGATTTCACCACCCTTAGATCCATGCTCGTCTGTAATAGCATCTCTAGCATTAGTAATAATATTGATAAAAACTTGTTCCAATTGATTACTATTACCCATGATTTTGGTGTCATCAGTTGTCAAATTTTGTTTGACATCAATAGAATGAAGTTTTAATTGTTCGTTAAGCAATATAAAGGATTTAGAGACCACATCATTTATTAATATTGGTGTAAAATCATGTTCGGCTTGCCTTGAAAATTCTCTAAAGTGTTTAACAATTTTCATTATCCGTTGGCTATTTTCATCAACTTCCCGCACATAGTCATATACTTTTTCATAAGCATCTTTATTATACTTACTGAGTTCTACTTTGATCCGATTATTAAAACCTTTGATTAAAAACAGTGGGTTATTTATTTCATGAGCCAAACCGGAACTCATTTCACCTAAGGCGGCTAATTTTCCAGATTGAATTAATTGATATTGGGTATCTTTTAACTCTTTAAGTAATCTTGAGTCCCGTGCGTCTTTTATTAATAAAATTACTCCTATCAATATATTCTCTTTATCACGTAAAATACTACCTGAAAGGATAACAGGAATTCTTGCTCCCGATTTGCTTTTCACAAATACCCTAAATTCTTTTATTGCACCTTCCTGGATAAAAGCATTTAACTTGGCAATGTCTCTAAACGCTTCTTCTTCCTCCTTTTCTTTTTCTGCTTCCCCCTCTTCCCTCACCTTTTCACTCTCTTCCCTCTTACCTTCCTCTTCTTTTCCTGTGATGAAATTACCGAATTGTTTGTTGATTATTTCATTTTCCTTATAACCAAGTATTTCTTTTACAGCTTGATTAATTAATTTTATAGTTCCGTCTGGGTTGAGGACCATTAGCATTTCCATCATGGATTTTAAAATACTATCAACATAATCCTTTGATACGGTAGTCTTAAACAAATTTTCAGCCATATGATTAAATGAGCTTGCCAGCTGACCTAATTCATCTTTAGATTTTATGGCAACCACCGTATCCAGAGTACCCGAAGCAATTGACTTTGTTGCCCTGGTTAATCGTTCAATGGGAGTAATTACAAATTTACGAAAACCTAGAATTAAGATACCTGTCATCAAAACAAAACCAAATATTATTATAAAAATGGACAAGCTTTTTATTCTCGATAATATTTTATCTGTTGCTTTCTCTTCTTTTTGTTGAATTTCTTTAATTATTTTTACTAAATCTCTTTTTCTCTTTTTTATGGTCTGATTAAGAAGTACTTCCAAATTGTCAACAGTGTGAGAAGTAAGATCTCGATTAGCCGCTATTAATTCTTCTTTTAATCCACGTATATTATTGTTATATAGCTCGAATGAGAAATCTGAAAACATAACATTTTGTTTTTTAATGGTTTTATTTAGGAATAATTCAAATGTACGACTATAGGTATTATGAATTTTATTTCCGGTGTCAACAAATTCAACAAACATCAAATGATTAATATGTTTAGAATGTTGCTCATGAATATCATTAATGCGCTGGATCTGAAAATACATTAGAATTCCCAATACAATATTTGAGAGCAATAAGACTAGCAATATTTTTACTGCTATAGTTTTGCTGAAATACTGAAACCATTTCATGAGAATACCATTTTTATTTTCCAGACTATTTCCAGTATTATTAATAATCCCCTTAATAAACTAAATCATTTCTCCTTTATAAACTGATCTGCTTCTGCAAGTGCTGCCAATGGTATTTCGTAATCAATTTCTTTAGCGGCTTTCAGATTTAAGAGCATTTTATGTCCATTCATTGTAGCAATAGGGAACTTATGTGGAGCCATTTTTTGGCTCAGGATTTTTATTGCATAAGCTGCGGACTTTTTTCCAAGTCCAACATAATCAACAACGATACCAAGTATCGCACCATCTTTGAATCCTCTATGAGAAGATGCTAGTAATGGTATTTTCTTGGAAACTGTAATTTGTTTAATCTGTTTTATGTTTTTGTAAATTAAATCATCAATGGGAATCCATAGAGCATCAATTTTACCAACTAAATCATTCAGTTGTTTTTTAACTTCTACAATATTATCTGCGGTTCTAGCCAACATTTTGAGTTTTACGACTTTGCTTTTTAAGGATTCTTTTAAGGATGCTACCTCGGCGCTAGAAACTTTATTCTTCTTGTTATACACAACACCAAGTGTTTTCATATTTGGGACCACTTTGAAAAAAGTATTTACAATTTTTTCTGTTGGAATCCAATTGCTGCCGCCAGTTAAATTTTTCTGACCCGTTTCGGCAAAGCTGTTTGTAATATTTGACAAAACTGGATGAGTAACAGCGGTAAAAACAATTGGAATGTTTGTTACTTGTTTCTTTGCCGCTAGTGCAGCCGCGGTCCCCATAGCGAAAATTAAATCAACCTTTTCTTGTTTCCATTTTGTTAAGTATTCATTCATTTTTTCTCGGGATGAGTGTGACTGCTTAACATCAAAACTATACCGCAAACCACTCACTTCAAAGACCCGTTTTATACCTTTAAATGCCAACTCATCATTGAGGGATTCATGCCAAAAGAGAACAGCAATTTTGTATTGTTTTACTTTTGCATCAAGCTGATAGTATTGAACCAAAAAAATAAATAAGATCAATCGAAAAAATATTTTTGTTTGCATAATATACTCCATTTCTTTACTTTCATTAGCTTGGCATAACTCGACTAACTACTTTATATAACAACATATAACAACGCTATATTTTAGATTTATAAAGCTTATTTTAATACTCAAACAAGAAATCAACATTAGCAGGATGAATACACTCATTTACCATTACTATAAATACAACTTTTACCCGAGTCAAGTGAAATACTAAACCTAAATTGTGCGCTGAAAAGTGTGGTAAAATATATTATAATGACAAATTAACAATGACTTGCAAGTTTTTATTATTTGTTAATCAACCGGACTGTCTCCATCTATCATAAGCACCTTCGCACGCTGAAGCTTTTGGAGATTTCTCCCCGATAATAAAGGGAACGTGTTTTTTCTTAGACCAATGAGCCTCTACTAATTGAGCAATATCTTTTGATTTTAAATGGGTGACTTCTGTTAGTTCATGCGAAAGAGCACGCCAAAAAGCTTCTTCCCTATGAAGTATTTTGCGAGCAAGCTCTCTTGCCTCATTGAGAATTTTATTTACCTCATCAACAATGGCAGCATCATCACTCTTTACTCCTTCCCTAGATAATACCATGTGCTTATGAATACTGCCATCTCCCATAGCAAATTTGGTAATTATGTCTCTAGCTATACTGGTTGCCTGTTCGATATCTTTTCCGGGTCCCATGGACACATCACCAAACACTAATTTCTCAGCTTCATAACCGGCAAAAAAAATGACAATTTGATTAATCAAATCTCTTTTAAAAATAACTCGTTGCCCAAATGGTCTATCTTTGGTTTGAACATATCCTCCCGCATCAAATCTCCTGGTTCGAGATCTTATTTGTTTTGGTAGCTCATTCGTCAGAGCTATTAATACTGTGGCATGACCCGCTTCATGTACAGCAGTTACATAACGATGGTCACCTTTATAAGGCCGAGTTGCCTTTAAACCTTCTGTTGTAACGGAAAACCTAAGCTTCTTTCCTTTTAATGAGCCATTTTTAATTGTCCAGACAGATTTTTTTCCACCCGAACTTATATCAATATGAATAGCAGTAGACAGAGAAGAAGCAGTAGTAGTAGTGGTGGTAGTAGGATGATGAGGAGGAGAAGTATTTCTAACCTCCATCTGTGGTATATTATCTTCCAGATAAGCTTGAACTAATCCTAAATGATCTTTAGCAAAAGCATTTACGGTATCCTTGACTGGTCTAATACCTTGAGAAGGGACAACTCCCTCACTATAAATACGATCAACAAAACGATCACTGAAGGTAAGGTCAATTCCCAGAGATCTCGAAGCATATGCTTGTAGATCTCTTAATTGAACCATAATAATTTCACGATAATTCCTTTTATTTGGTGTTGATAAAATAATATGCCTGTTGCCAAATCGACTAACCTGCCTAGGAAAAAAAATTTCTCCTAATCCACGTTTAATATCGGCAGGAGTTATTCTTCTAGTTATCCTATTAAGGTCTTTCGCGCTATATGAATCAGGATCAATAACATTGCTTCCCTCAAACACATGATCTAAATTCCCATTAATAAACACAAGGCTTCCACTTAGATTCAGCTCTATTTGTTGCGGTGTTGTCTCAAATAAAGTTCGAGCTTCTTCTAACATATTTTTTCGGTATTCAGTAATTTCATTAAGATCTGTTAAACCTACAGGAACTTTAATAAAGCTATTAGGATTTTCTAACATTCGATTTAAGTCTGCATATGCAGGATTTTGAACTTGAATAATTCCATCATTTCCTAATAATTCCCAAAATTGTTGCATCAAGGGACGATCTATTGGCTGACCTCTCTGATCTTTACTGGCTGCGGTTTGAATTTCATCAAATAGTAGAATCGGATTATCTGGAATTTGTAATCTCGTAAGTATTAATCCTTCTTTAGAAGAATCTCGCAAAGTAAAATTTTTTAATATTCTATAAACAACATTTTCATCACCATTACGGCTAAATTGCTCAATCTCAACTTTTAAAAATCCAACCTTTAAATTAAGGGCTTCCACGATAGTTTTTACCAATGAAGTTTTACCTTGTCCGGTCAAGGACCAAAGACAAGTAATGACAGGTCCGTTTCTGGCTTGCGGATGAAGATACCAAGTTCTAATTGGTTGAAAAATTAAATCAATCTCCTCATCACGACCTACAAACCTTGATTTTATAATTTTTTTACCTTGTTCAAAAAATTCTCTAGTAAAAGGATCAGCTCGTTTTTCTGAATAGGATGGATAAGACAACAGTATAAAAAAGCTTACTATTAGACATACTTTAATGAAATATAATATTTTAACTTGAATCATATAAAATTTCAATTAAATTTATCACAACCAATTAAACATACCATAAAGATATTCTATAATTGTGTCAATACAATCATATGTAACCTAATTTTCCATATATGTAAATTAATTTTCCTTGACTATTTACAAAAATAATGTATTTTCTGCATGATTATTTTGCGCATATAAGAAATATACTTTATAGATCTAGCTATTAGCTACTTTTGAATATAACTTTTAACAAATTTTGGAGGTAAAATTATGAAAAAATGGGCAATGTTATTATTACTAGCTCTTGCCGTTCCAGCTATGGCGGAAGCAGTAGATGAAAGTTCTTTAGAACCCAATAATAAAAAGGAGGAGGCTAAACTCCTTCAAAAAGGAAGACATTCAAATCTTACAATTTCTAAAAAGGATCACAACGACTGGTTCAAGGTTTATGTTCCTGGTAATAGTGTGATTAATATCCTCGTCGAATCCAATAATGATGATCTTGATTTAATTGTTCGCCTAGATGATAACAGAGCACCTATCCGTAGTATCCGAAGCAGGAATTCTAGGGCACATATCCAAGAACCAGTTCATGACGAACAATACCTTTATATTAAGGTAAAAGGTCGTAAGGCTAAGAAATGGAAGAAGAAAGATGTTGTCACCTATACCATAACTATTGATGTCTTAGAATCAAGATACACTTGTGATATAAATCGATGGCCCAAAGGCTGGGAAGATATGGAACTCGAATCCAAATGGGAAGCCAACATGGAACAATTTAACGCCCTTGAAGATGCCTTAGAAGATGGAGAAGAAATTTTTGGTCTTAAAATGAAAGTACGCTGGGATGGACTTTCTCGTAGATTTCAAGACGTCTACTACGACACACCTAACGGTGATTTAACCGCTGCTGGTCATGTATTACGTCATCGCCATCAATGGGATTGGGATGCACCTGGCTCAGAACCACCATCAGACAACTCTTTACAAGAATTACTAACAGCAAAAAGCTGGGAAGAACAATGGCAAAGACTCCAGTACAAAAGCACACCCAAACGTATTGACGCCTTATGGTTCAGATCAGAAAAAGGTGACTGCCGAGCATGGGATATAAATGACGAAGGCTTATGTGATACAGGTAGAAAATTTAATATTGACGATGTATGGGCCGGTCAATGGAACCAACATGATGCTATCCAAGCCTTATTAGATGATCATCCTAACCTTGATCTTTCAACCATGAAGATGAGCAGATTTGTAAATGATTTTCGTTATCGAATAGAATTTCTAGGAGATGAAGATGAACTCCTTTATGAAATGTCCATGGACCGTCTACAGTCTATCGATTACAGAACTGGCCAAACTACTGAATCAGTAGAAATTGAACTAGAAATTCTCAAACCAGATTATGGTGCAGATGAAGTCTTTGAATTACAGATATTATCAGACAGATTTCAAAACGCTTTCGGTTTAACACCCAGCGCTCATTCTAAAGGTGGAAGTGGAGTTACAAATATTTGTAGTAGACACGTAGTAGAAGAGGATCGTTAATTATTTTTACAATTGTGATAATTGAGCTAATAATAGTTAACAAATTATACTACACAAAATGTGTTTGAAGTATTTATAAAAAGAAAGCGTCATGGGTTCTCTAAAAGCTCATGACGCTTTTTTTGTTTTAAGTGTATGACCATTACTGAGAAGTAACTAACCTACCCAGTTCAATCAACATTTCATATTCATTACCCTGCTGATCAAAAGCAATTCCAGTTACAAAACTTTCTTTATAATTAAACAACTGATCTACATTAAAAGATAAAATAGTTGAAGCAATAGAAATTGGTAATTTATTTTTGTTATTAAGTAATATATTGGCTAAACGATAGTCCCAATTTGTTAATAGAATAAACTTGGTACTTACTAAATTACCCTTAGTATCAAAACCCAGAACAACATCTGATACTCTGGTTTTAAACTGATATTCACCTGTTTTAAAAGTAAGAAATTTTTTCTTTAGAGATAGATTAACCTTTAACCCTCCCTGTCCTAATTGATAACCAAAAACAGAGAGCGCATCATATGCCATATCATAATATCTCTTCTCTCTGGGCCATAAAGCACAAAGCGCAATATGAACAGCAGGAAAGGTCACTTCATCATGAAAACGAGTGAGAGTTATATCCAGGTTTTGACAAACCATTGAAGGCAACTGAAAAACCTCAAAATCTGGAAGAGGGGGAAGCTCAGACTCTCCATAGGCATTAGAAACATTAGCACCTGTATTAACCTCATCGGCCAAACTAATGGTTCCCATTAAAATAACAATCATAAATATATACTTCTTCATAAAATACTCCTTTTTAATAAAAACGTTATATCAAAAATAAATAATTAATAAGATGAACATAAAAAACTAATGAAATGTACAAGACAAAAAACCTCCATATTTCGTTAAATAGCTAAATAGAAAAAAATGTGAATGCCACAACATTAAAGAGCTTATTTAAGTTGTGATGACTTAACCGCCGGCTATTAATCTCAATGTAATATGTTTGTTTGTTATTATATACAATATATCCCGTAACCTGGCTATCGGTTAATTGATAACAAACTGTCTTAAAACCTTTAGATATGGGACACTTCGTAGGATCATATTTTTCTATTCCAACACTTATAGAAATAGCACCTACATCAAACTCATAAATATCTTTAGTTGAAGAAATCGACACCTTTGTCGGAAATGGTCCCTTAAACAAATAATTCTTTTGCAATCCATTTATAGTTGCCCGTAAAGGAAACGAAAATTTACCCCCGTTTCCAATTTCACTACCTGCCATCAAATAAGAATTGGGGGAAATAAACATCGTTAAATTAATAATGGTCATACCACTAAGAACTAAAATATAGTTTTTTTGACTTATCATTATGTTTTTCATTGTGTTTATTATTTTGTTTGTCATTAAATTTATCATAATATGTTAACCAACAATTTTTCGAGTTAATGGAAAAAACTGGATATTCATTTGATAGACATCATCAGCTTGACTTGAACTGTATTTCAAATTGATCTGTCTTCTAAATTGCTTTATCTCTTCTTTTACTTTTTCAAAATCTTCTTGATTTATTGAAATGGTTAAACCGCTAATTTCTCTTTGTTTAAAATCAAAATGATGTAGAGCATTTCTAGAAAGCTCAAGCATCTCACCCATCAAGTGAACAATCGCCAAAGATAGAACCTCATCCTTAGTTGAGTAATACTGATCAACTAATTTATATTGATCCCCCTCTTTTAAAACCAATCCTTCCTCAATTAAAATATTTAATGCCTGAGCTGCTTGAGTTGGAGTTATTAAGTTAAATAATCTTTTGGCCAGATATTGAGGATCGTCACTAAAATCTTTCAAATTGATCATTTCACGTATCACCCATATATACCATTTTTGTAATATCTTCATCTCTCCACTGGAAGCTGTTTTTACTTTCTTTTCTATTAATGTTGATATTAGATCCTTTAATAGGGTTCCTTTGCGAACGGGATCCTTACAATTATTCATTTTAACTAATTGGATAAAATAAGAAGTTTCATCAGGTTTTAATTTCAAAGCTGAGACAAAATTATCGAGATAATATTCAGTTAAGTTTCGTTTTCTATCAATGATTAACTTCAAATAATTAGCCGATTTTAACTGAGCTTTTTTAGCAAAACTCCGATAAGAAAAACCCGGGTATAATTTCTTACAATCATCATAGTAATATTTCAAAAACTTCCGATAATCATTGAAGTCATAAACAGTCAACATGATAATAATTCTCACTGATTGATAACAATTCTATTTAACTGAAATTCACTGTATTAACTATCAATCTTTTATTTACCCAGCAAGACAAAACAAGAAAAAAAGGGAATTTCTGTTAACATTTGTTAACAAAGGTTAGAATTCTTTTTTAGAAGCAAATTGAAAAATGGATTCTAATAATTGTTTTACCACAAAGACCGAAACACTATTACCAATATGTTTCCATTTGTTCCTTAGCTTTATATCTGGAGGAAAGCTAAAATCTTCATTAAAGCCCAATAAGCGTGCTATTTCATCAGGAGAAAAACTAAACCCTTCTACATTCTCAAGACAAATATACTTTGGTCTAACATAAGACAGTTGTTTAGTAATGTTGATAAAACTTGCAGATCTAGGATCGTTGAGTCCTTCTCTTTTCCCTTTTACCGTATAAGGTTGACAAGGTGGTGACATCCACCAAAGATCAGCATGGAAATCAGCTAACATTTGTTCTGTTATATCTTCAAGATTACATTCAAAAGTAGGATGATTAAAATTATATCTATAAACACTCAAAGCATTTGGACTTTGATCAATTGCACCAACAATATGAGCTTGATTCTGAACCGCAGCAGCTACTCCACCCACTCCACAGTACAATTCAAGGATCTTAAGTTTTTTTTTATACCTCACCAATCATTATCTCCCTCCATATGTGCAAGCTACACAATCAAATCATAGAGAGCCTATTTCTTCGATCAAGTGCAGATTACATCTCCAAATAACAAAAGTAAAGGCAGATCCCCATCTCTGCCTTTACTAGTCCCCGTCTCAATATGCTATTTATAATTTAATTCCTAAGGTTCTAGGTAAGTTTTGAATGGTATATAGCTACCAACAACTAGCTACTCCATAGCCTCTGTCTGGCCCTCAATTGGCACTCCAGGGGACTTCCAAACTGTCCCTGAAGTTGGCAGCCTACAGCAATCAAAGATCATCTTCCATAACGACCATTTGATTATGTATCCATTCGGTTATTTAAATACTGTTATACCAAAATATTTTTATTTAGCAAGTACTAAGTAGCCAGTCAGTTACCTTTTTAGTACAACTTATTAATTTTAAAAGAGTATAAATTGACGACTTGAGTTACTTTAATATTACTAATATAATTCGATACGCTAGTTTGCCTATTTTGAGTAAAATCATATTGAATAAATTATGAGTACGCATAGAAAAAAAACTTCCAAAAACATCCCCCTAGATTCTAAAAAAATCGACACATCTACTTTAGAAGATGAAACCTTATTTTTAGAAGCTTTTTACAGTGATATACCTGATAAAGATTTGTCCCACAAACTTGAAAATATTGCTGTTCAAAATAAGAAAAAAAAACAAACAATATATAGTAAATTGAACAAATATGGTGCCTCCAGCATTAAGGTAAATGACCAAATTGACCTTCATGGGCGTACACAAGAAGAATCCTCTTTAATTTTGGAAAATTTTATTACTAGATGTTATAATTCCAAGCAACAAGTAGTAAGAATTATAACAGGAAAAGGAAAACATTCAGAAAAAGGCAGAGCTGTTTTACCAGGCTTAGTAAATACTTTCCTTAAGAATTGTCAACAAGTTGACTTTTTCTTCTCCGGAGCGCATTTTAAATTTTTGGAAGGAACATATCTGGTCTTCCTTAAGACCATTTAACCATTTAGATTTTTAATTCTAGACTTAGAATCTAGATTCTAAAACCTAGATTCTAGATTTTAGATTTAAACAATGATAGTTGGGATAATGAAACTTGCAAAAAAATCTTGTTTGGACAACCACGTTGGTTATCAGAATGATATTGTACAATTGCTTGATTCTGATTGTGAAGAAAAGAAAAAACCTGCAATGATTTTGAGCCCAAAACAAAGCATCCTTTACGGCCCTTATATTTCAACATCTTTTGTCCCAAATTCTTCTTTAAATAAGTGTCATCCACAGTAAATAAAAATGAAGTTCTTGAAAGATTTATTTTTTCTCCAATGGAAAAGGATATTGTTTTACTTTGAGAATAAGTCTGCGTATTTGGCGATGGTAGATCTGAAATTTCTAAAACTCCTACCGAAGGTAAACTATCTGGATGTCGAAATACTAAAGAAGTTCTGTTAAGGAATCTTTTGATCCTTGAAAGCCTAATAGATCTTATCTTATTACTTACTGAGGACTTTGTTTCTAAATAACGATAAATATCACCAGTTTTAAGTGACAAAACAATCCCGTGTGCTTTATTACCAGGTAAGTTATATTCTCCAAAAGTTGAAATACCTCCTTCAGACAATCGATCTTTGATATCCCAAACAATATCTTTTCCCAACTCTTGAGCTTCATAAAATATATTAACCTTTAAACCTGATAAAGGTATCTTCCTTAATTTAAATTCTTGTAAAACTCGATCCAAGGAATCATGAACATTAGTCTGCCTATCTATATTTACCATCAACCCCAATTTTAATCTCGAATCATAAAAAGTAAGAAACATACTAAAAAAAGCTCTATTACTTTGCATAAAGGAATGTCTTTCATTAGATGAAACTAAATATTCATGTCCAAACACTTCTGGAATATCAGAATCATCTGGTAAATTGTCCAAATTATCACCACTTCCATTGTCACCGCTTCCCAAATTATCACCATTATCCCCTTCACTGGCTTCCATCTTACTAGGCTCTCGAAAACCATTGGTAAAAGAGGTTTTTGGGACAGTAGTCGAAACAATAGATACGTTTGCTTTTACACCTGATTCCCATGCTTTAATCACTAATTTTTGATTTACAATATTTTTTTGATAGATCGGATCTATTTTTTTTAATTTCTTTAGAACCAACTTTTGATCTTCTAATGATAGTAAGGATATTAATAACAAAGCATTACTTCCCTCTCGTGGATGACCAGTAATGGATAAAGAATAAGGTTTTTCTTTTATATAAAGTAGTATTTTAAAAAAACGCTCGGGAATAAATTGATATATCTGTCTTACATAATTAGTTAACAGAGCTTTATTATCATATATTTTAGGTAAAATCCGGGCAATTTTTGAGTCAGTAAGGATTTTTAAAGCTTTAAACGCATCTTTGATATTTATAGTTTCAAATTGATTAATCTTTTGAGAATCAACAATGTATTTAAACATAGTGGCTAAATCAACCGCAGGAACTCCTTCTAACTCAACCGGTGAAAAAGAATTATCATTATCTACATCATACTTACGAAACTTTTCCCATATTAGAGGTATGTATCCAAATGGAATTTTTCTACCTTTTGAAGTAATGACTGTCTGCTCGGGCTTAAAATGAAGCGTTCTCCGTTCTAGCTTAGAAATATATATTTCTCTGATCTTACAACCAGTCGTTCCCCACAATAAGACTACAAGGAGAAAACCAATACTAATACGCATATATCTCTTTACGAAAAAAAAGTTTTAGAAAGGAATCTATCACCAAGACTAGATCCTTTTTAAATAATCTAACATCAATTTTAACAATTTTATGGTTTAATTTTTACATTTAATTAAAGCAAGGCGCAAGTAATTATACAGATAAAATAAACTATACGAGTAATAGTAACAATGATGTTTATATAGAAAGAAATATTGATTATCTTGGTTAGTTTTTAAATAGACGAATTCTTAATACTCAAGTACAAGTATTAATCAAATTTATGAGTATTATTCTAAATTTTCTAAAAGACGGATTATTTCTAACTTTTGAAAAATCCGACCTAAGAAAACAGTATTCTCTGATTTACTAAAATCTACAAACTTACCGTAAGCTTGGCAATAATTAGGATCATCCTTACACTTACTATTCTTTTTATTTTCATTAATCAAATTTCCACTACTTGTAAGGCCAATCGCTTCACCCGAAGATTCTCTACTCAACTACTGCGTACTGAAGTATGCAGGTTGATTTATCTTGCTCCTTACGGCT
>CAZJDM010000026.1:0-35425 GCA_964544765.1 uncultured bacterium | reverse complement strand
TGAAAATCAGGTAATTTATCAAAATTCGACCACATTAGATCCGGAAGAGCCAAAATTTTCTACAATAAATCCGCGGACCCTTCGATAATTTGAGCTGAAGAGTTTTCTAAATCATTGCTACCATCTTGTCTGATTCTTCCTTTTTTACTCTAGGATCATTTTGCCTTTAGATTGTATTAATTTGAGGACAGATATTATTAGCTTTGTGTAGTGGAGATCTTTCTTTTAAAGTCAAATACATATTATTTTAAAGGCCGAATGGAAGAAAAACAAGGATGGTGCAGTTATCTATAGTTTGGTAGGTATTGTCTATAGTTGAGGACATTTGTCTACAGACCAAATAGCCAACCTAAACCCACATCAAAGACAGGATAATAATTCCATTTTTTGTCTAAATTGGTTGTTGAAAGTTCCTCATTATTAAGAGATCTTTGTAGAATATAGAACCATTTTGTTCCTAAACCAAGATGTAAAGTGAATCCATTGGTCCATTTATATCTAATACCACCAATTAAGTTCCACATTAACAGCTTATTATTAATTTTCAACTTCTCCGTAGGCTTTTTGTTTGACTCTATGTTAGTTGTATCCATACTATTTGTGACTATATAAGACGTATATGATGAAATCAATAACTTCGATGCTAGATACCAGGACCAAATAGGCTTGTCACCTTGGTTCAAATATGATCCTAGTATTCCCATCTCATAACCTTTACTATCCATGTCTAGTAAATTTACACCCATTATTTTTGTATCACCATAGGCTCCGGTCAATCCTACTAAAATATTAGGAGTTAAAAAATACCCAATATCCCCACTAAATTCACCTATAGCCATATTCAACGGATGCAACCTTATATTTACCTGACTGTCGTTAGCTAAAAGATGAGACGACACACTACAAATAGATATAATAAGTAAAAATATTTTAACTTTATTAAACATATTGAACATATTAAACAATATAATCTTCAAAACAAATCACCTTTAAAAATCAATCCCCAATAATACTGACGATTCTTGATCCTTGAATAAATAATTAAATCCAAATTTCAGTATATCGACCGACCATACACGAAAAAATAAAAGACTTAAACCCGCTCCCCATTGATAGAGTCCATAGTTGGATTCTATCCATCTATTATTAGCTTCCTTGGAAGATTCTGATTCTAACTCTGTACCAACCGTATCATCCTTCTCTTTATAGAACACTAAATCGCTCGATTTATATTTCTTGGCATAATTAAAACCCAGAACCATAGAGCTATCCTCTGAAAGATGCATAGCCATCTCAAGTTCTAAATAACCATGAATATCTCGTTTAATACTAAATCCTGAATCGTGGTTAGTATAATCACTTCCTAACGCTGCTCCTACTAGGAATGAACGCTTCAGCATATATGAATAACTTGATTCAACTCCAAAACCATAATTAACACCCAGATGATCATAACTTGGCCAAAAACTCATAGCTCGGGTAGAAATTTTTAAGGCATGAGCCTCACTTTGTAATACTTGTTGAGCAAAAGTTATATTAGGCCCAAGCAACCAACTATAAACGGATACCCCAATAAGTGATTTTTGAGGGGTTACGTATTGAACTATAATAGGTCGGCTTATTGGACTTAAATGCGAAGTATTTAGGAAAAAATCTATATTGAGACTAGTATCACTGATATAAGATGTAGTGCGAGTATGAGTAGTCTTTAATAGATCAAGTTCCTCGGGAGTATAAGCAAGAACCACCTGTGAGATACAGCTTAGAATTATTATTACTAGCAATTTATTTTTCATAATTAGTCCTGAAATACTACTTTAAAGAGAGTCTGAAGTCCTACTAAATCTTACCCCAATTTCTAGACTAAAAAGATTGCAAGATATGTACCATCTTAATTTTATAGACTTATTAAATGGTTAGCTAAAACGATTTTGCTATATTGAAAGACTACTTGATCTACATGTGTCTAATTTTTCTACAATTTAAACCTTTTCTTACTAAATGTATGTGAAGGAGAAAAAGATAATATTAATGCGGAAGATTTTACTTATATGGCTTGTGTTGAAGTAGATGATCTAAGCTGCATCCCTGATGGCATGGAAGGCAAAAATGATTAAAAAACAAACATAAAAAGCAATGGGTGCGTGATGCCATCGCCACCAGTTATGAAAGATACACCGGTTTACGATTTGTTGGTTGGAGAAATTGTAGTCAACTAGAAGGTGCCAAAATTAAAATTGCTATCAGAGATGAACGACATCGAAGGAGAAACTAAAGAAAATGCTGTAACCGTGGGTCCATACGATCCCCAATCAGTGAGGAGAAGCTCACGTTACAATTATCTCTCCTCCTGAATATAACCATGTATTAAGCAAGGTTCTAAATATGGATCAAATCGATGGTATCCACATATTACCCTAGGTTTTACTAAAGGTGATCTACATGAAGGTCCCCATAAAGTTAAAAAGGGATCTAACTCATGCTTTGCTGATTTAAACGTCAATTAGTGGTTTTACGTTTAATTAAAATATTATAAAATAAGTGTGATATATAAGTTTTGCTTAAACGAACGACTTGTAGGACCTAGACATCATGTTAATATAAGTATAAAACAATAAAACTAACACTTATCAAAGAAGAGTCTTATGATTGAAACAAAATCCTTATTAAAACCTATTTTATTTTCTGACCAAACTAATGCTAACTTAAATTCTCTAATTAACCATTTTTCCAAATTAAAATTTTCGGTACAACAGGTAGTTAATTTAGAAGATGTCAATCAGATCATGCAGAGTCAGGAGAATCACGATTTTCTTTTATTATTTGACACTGATAATAAAACCGTTTCAATTAAAGATTTTTATAACGCCCTTGGAGATCAACACAAAAGCGCTAATCCTATTTATACCGTTCTAATCGGAAAAAAGTTGGCTAGTAGTGATATCAAATCATTTTTAGATTTAGGTGGTAATGAATATTGGGATGTACCTATTAATGATGGTGAATGGTTTGAGCTTAAACTACGCGTCGCTTGGAATAACTTGGTTAACCTAAAACAATTAAGAAGAATACAAAAAAGTCTTAGACACGACCTCAGAAGCCCTGTAGGTGTTATACAAACTGGAGTTGAAATACTCCAATCCAACATGGTAGAACCCATGGCTAAAGAGCATAGTGAAATAGTAGTTAGATTACAACGATCCTGTGAAAAATTCTTTAAGACCATAGATGGTTTAGGTTAGGCGCTAGGCATTTGGCGTTAGTCACTTAAGATTATGACTCTATATTGGCTCCAACAACTGCTGCCATTTGCATCATATCAATTGTTTGTCCTTCTTTTAAATTTGTTAAATCAGTCATTTTTCCTGACTTACTTTTGGACTTAGTTTTTCTAAAGATTGGTAATAATTTAGCATCAGCGACAATAAACTTACCTGCATTTTCAGGTTTTCCATTTTTTGTTCTAGTTTGTAATTTATTGGCTTTAATGTAATCCCACAGTTTTTTTGTTATTTCTGTTCTAGGAAGTTCTTTCTTTCCCAGAAACGCTGCTAATTCAGACTTTAGTTTAACTGGTTTTTTCAATCCTTTTGCTTCAGCCATTTCATGTCCTCTTGTAAGAATTAATAATTTTTACCACCTTAATTGTAAAAGTATAACTCATATTCTTCTTTAAGAAAAAGGTTAAAAAATAATTTTCTATCATTTACCGCATTGTGCACTGTAAGAGACTCTTCTTTTTCCCAAGCTGAATAAGTTCTTTAATAAATTCAATTTGCCCTTTTTTAGTTTTCTTATGCATATTATTTCATTTAGTAAAGGTTAATGAGTATCTGTGGGCAGTTGCTGAAAGTTTCAGATAACAAGTGATTATCAACACTGGAATAAAGGAAAATAACACTCCTATACCTAAGGCAGAAGAAAATGAAATAGAAATAATGCCGTCAATTATTGATTTAGAATAAAGTTTAATAAAGTCTAAAATGTGAGAATTTTTTTTACTTTTGTTGGTAAAAACCATATTCATACTAGTTCTAATCCAAGGACAGCCTCTATCTTTTCAGCCGTTTCTGATTTTCCTGTTCTACTGTCTCCAACGAGAGCCACGGTTACACTGATTTCTTCATGATTTTCCTTCAATCCCTTAGCTTTTTCAACGGCTCTCTTTTTTATACAGTCGACCAGGCTCTCCGCTAGCCTGGTCGGTCCGCACGATTCTATTTGCTCACGACTAGTGTAGCTACATCTTTTGATATCTTCGTCAGAGTTATCCTTGTATACACCTGCCATAAGCTGGCTGTACGCAATCCCTATTTTCATCTCGCCTCTAGCTACAAGAGCTTCAATTGCTGTGGTTAACCTGACTTCGGTGTCTATAAACCTTTTGTATAGTTCGGGGTGAATGATTTTATCTGATTCATCCTTTAACAGTGGAAACGGGTTAGCCCAATAACTGCTCTCTTTTTCTCCCCGATATGTTTGGGTACTGCCAGCAGCAACACGCTCTCCCCGACGAAAATGGCCTATTGCTTCTGTCACAGTCATATCATCTTTAATAGTGCATTCGTCCTTTTCCAGAAGAGTAAAATTATCTACATACAGTAGAACATCCAAAGGGTCACCATTTATCACATCTTGTTCCATTGAAACCGGGATTATTTGACGAGCATTGGAACTTACATCCTTGTTATAACCCACTTCTCTTCCTATCATCTTCATCTTAGCATTCTCACTAAAACCATCTAGACAGGCAAAGGCTCCGGTTTCTGTCCCATAAAAAATTGGCCTTATGATATTTCCATTGGTTTTCTGTAAACTGATACGACCCATATCATCAGCTTTGATACGCATGTCCGCTATATAAGGGGCCTTTGTTTTATCGTCGAATCGTACAAGGTAGCGAGTACATCCACAATGCAAAGGCACTTCACCACTATAGATTGCGAGGACATTATGCATGGTCAAAATCGGCTTCTTGGCATAACCAAAATACATCAATTCATCACGGCCGGGAACCATTCCAATTACTACTTTGTTCTTTTTATCCCGATAAAAGCCAAGGTCTTCATCTCTGGCATTTGGATCACCAAAGAAAAATATCCCATCAGGGCGCCTATTTTGCTTTAGGCTTTCTATACTAGCAAAAGGGAAAAGATTAAGAAGACCAGGTTCCATCTCGATCTTACCATGTGACTTATGCAGATAGGCAACGATTAAAAATGATCCTACTTGGAATGGTACCGCAACCCATTCTTGTGAATTAAATGAGTTAAATGAGTTAAGATCTATGGGATTATGATCCAGAGCATAAAACGGTTTCACTCGTTTGTTGGCTGGAGTATTATAGTCTATCCCGGTACGTATATCCGCAGCTATTGTCAATGGTACATGAGATAGGGGGAGATAATCTACCGGTAGGTTGAAATAATGACCTGATATTTCCCCTGCAGTCACATTAGGCGAGGCATCGATCCCGTAAGTACGACGTACGTGATGTACTAGGTCGACTTTGCCCATCAATTTTCTACGAGTTTTTAAAATTAAATCTGACAAGTTTTTTGATTTAGCTGTAACTCTGTCTCTAATAGATTCTGGGGTTTCTGACCCATCCGTAACTACAGCGTTATACAGACGAACCAAGCGGATGTATGCCATATTACGGTAATGATGAAAGGCCCCATCGGCAAACCTCACATAGTCCCGTGCATATTGCAATTCTTTAGGACAAGTAAAATCTTCAGTTTCTAGGATCTCAAGAAAATGGCGGGCACAAATACCCTTGATAAATTCTACCTTATGTTTGATTTCTCGATGGTGACGGTCATCACGACCAATCAAGTGTTCGATAAATTCTTTTTTGTATAGTTGTAAGAATTTTGAGAAAGGAAGACTTTTTATCAACTGCTTTGGTGTCTTGCATCCCTCACGAATTTCCAGCATCTTTTTCATTTTTGTAAACTCCTAATAGTGATTCACCAGACACACTGATCAGTAAAAGCATGCAGCGTACTTAATGATAAAGCAAAAACAACTAATAATAACTTCATAAGTAACCTCCAGTTTATGATAATAAACTATAAATACCTTATATAAGCCAACAATACAAATAGAAAAATTTCTTATAATATTAAATAAATAAAAATTAAATTGGAAATAGCTGAGATACATCCACTTTCCATGCATCTTTATAGCAAAGTTGGAGATGAATCCAGCATAAAATGGAGATTATTATGAGACAACTTACGTAAATATAAGATAAGGCAATGATATTAATAGCATTTTATATAATTTAACTGCTAAACTACCTACCCAACCACCAAACTCCACTACTTGATGTTCCCCAATAGCTCCATTAAATATTCGCCAAGAATGCAAATTACCATTTTTGATCCACTAAAGAATTACCATCTAATCTCCAAGAATGTAAATCTCCATCCCGCATCAAATAAATATAATTGCTGCTCACAGCTAATTCACCATACCAACCACCACTATCAATTAAAACCCTATTGTTAACAGTATCTCCAAATAATGAAAATGAGAATAATTGATTATTTTTCATTAAAAATAGACGATCTGCATAGACTGAAGACGATAGTGTTAAACTAAAAAGCAAAACAGCAAAGAACTTCAATTTCATTTAAAACCTCCTGTTAATTGTTTGTAAATAAGTAACTTGATTTTTTTGAAAAATATTCTAATATCAAGCGCAGGACAAGTTGAGACTTATCCACATTTTACAATAAATTTAATAATTACAATTTGTTATTGGTTTAAAAGCAGTGAAAAATTCAACTCATATTCAACTTTATGAAAAGGCTGTTAAAATCTACTTGGCTAACCAGTTTATGATAGTAAAAAAAATCATAGAAAATCCTCATAACAAACAAGTAGTCTTATATAATATTTCTGTACATGCCTACAATCCCAAAAACAGCCCAGAGGCATTATTATCAATAGATTTAGTAAGAATTGCAGCTCTGAATATTAAGGAACTTAAAAGTAACAATGTTTTTCAGTTTCAACATTACCACACTACCCTGCGCTCAAAAAATATGCCACTTGATTTAGGTTTTTTTGTACAGAAATAAACCTTTTTAATAAGACAATATATAGTAACCATCTGCAAAACTTGATATAATTCATATTATATAACTAATTATATAGCTAGTTTAAATTATCAAATTTTTTCCAAACAAGGGATAAATATGCAAAATACAATCTTAAGCATTATCCTCTTTTTTTTCCTTTTAGTCATTTATTCTTGCCCTGGAAAGGAAAGTACCTCAAACCTAATGGACAATAATAACGAATTAAAACGATTTAATAATAGATATGGAATTCTAAAGATAACTTTTTATGAGCCCAAAATTTCACCCAAACCCACTACTTCCAAAGAAAGCCATCTTACAGGAAAAAATAATTCTCAAATTTCTCCTAAATTGATAAATAGCGCTATAGATGATGAACCCACTGTTATAGTTTCTCCTGGTAAAGCAGTACCTACTGATCCCAGATCACAGCCAGTTACCTACGTAGATGGTTTTCAACCACCAATGACTCCGAACAATTGTAATTGTGAATCAATTAAAGTTGTAAAAACTAAGGACAATCAATACAACACCACATACACATATACAGATGGAACTACCATTACTGATACTTCAACCAAAGAAGCAATCAAAATATTAAGAACCCAGGCATCTTTTGCAGACGGCTCTAGGGTAGATGTTCAACTTGAATCCGATCCTAATTCACCTGAAGATGTGAGGTTGCAATCTTATAACACCATTAATCCAACTGATCAGGGAAAGATTGAGGTCACTGATTACCGACCTATTTATGATTCCAGGGGAGAAGTAACAGATAATAGATTTGTTACTACCACTTATGCCAATGAGCAAGCTTATCAAAATATATCTCCATCAAGTATTACTATTGAGGAAATGGGTAGCACTACAGTGATGCAAAATTTTGATGGAGATAGACCTCAAGAACTACATACTATTAGAGTAGAGCCAGTACCCGGCAATACTACTATCGATAGAAGAATGATAGTCACTGGATATGCACAGGGTGGAGAAGGAGCAGATCCATACGTTTTTCAAGAAGCGGGGAAAACAATCATTACTTTAGAACATGAAGGAGGCAAATACCTCAAAAAAGAAAATTTCGTTCCTTTTGATGCTACAAAGGGAGAGTACGACTATACAAAAATCAGACCTATAGGGGAACCAATCACTCTCACTTCAGAAACATATCAGAGAGAAATTCAAAGATTTGATCTTGGTACCGCTGGAACAGATGCTGTCATGGCCATGGAAGACCAAGATGATAGCGATTTAGCGAACTCCCAGTCATGCTCTACGAGTAATGTTTACTTTTTGACTCGTGACATCATAATGTATAAAAATCCTCCCAAAAGTAGATGTTCATACGTTAACCATATAAAAGGAACCTTCGAAAACAATTCAAGATCCTTCTGGCTTATAAAAAATGGAGGAAAAATCCGAACCATCAAGGACATCGCTAGTATCAAAATCTCTGACGATGAAATTTGGGAAATTAGACGCATACACGTTCCCAAAGAAATGCAAATTGTAAGTATCCCTCTGGTGCCCTTAGTAGGAAAAGTACCCATCTCCCAACAACATAATCTATTAGAAGCGTTGTTGGATAAAATGGGTTTTGAGTTAACCCCGACAAAATATACTATTTCACAAAAACAATGCGATTTCTTACAAAAGAACCAACTTGAAAGTCACAATATATGTGACTTGAAGTATGCCTATGGGCGACAGGCATCAGCTGAAGAATACCGTTTTAGGGCCTTTTTTGAAAAAGATCCTACTACTGAAAGAGACAATGTCATCAAAATGCTCGACGAGGTTGAACTTCCAGCTTATGTCAGCCCTAAAGTAAATCCCACTGTTAGTCCCAAAGTAAACCCTACTGTTAGTCCCAAGGTGGATCCCGAATAGTAATTTAATTAGTATGAGGAGACCGTTATTAACGTCTTTGGTTATTTTATTGATTTAATAAGGCAAATATTTAGAGCCAGAATTCCTATAGTTTTAGGAATTTTTATAATTGGAATTCCGTTCTTTGGAACCATTATCTGGTTGGTGGAACACGAGGCTAACGCTGAACATTTTGCTAACTTATTAGAATCATACTGGTGGTCCTTAGTCACCATGACCACCGTTGGATACGGTGATAAATACCCTATTACGTACTGGGGAAGGACCGTAGCCAGCCTTACGATGATTTTTGGCATGACTACCTTTTCTATTTTCAGTGCCAGAATTATATCATTTATCATTGAACGTAGCTTAAAGGAGGGAAGTGGTTTGGCCAACATTGATACAATAAACAACCACCTGGTTATTTGCGGATGGAAAAAGAACATGAATTACGTTTTGGAAAATATCATCAAATTCGACCCAGAACTAAACCGAGAGAAGATTGTACTTATTGCCAATATTGATCCAGAAAATTTTAACAGTCTACAGCATAACAATCGTCTTTTTGAGGATGTAAAATTTGTAAAAGGGGATCCTTTTTCTGGAAATGTTCTACGCAGAGGTTCCGTTCAAACAGCTCAAAAGGTTTTAATTTTGGCCAATGAAATAGAGGGACTCACCGAAAACGAAGTTGATAACCTAACTGTAATGACTGTCTTAGCTGTAAAAAATTTAAAAAAGAAAATCACCGTCTGTGCAGAAATATTAGATGCCAAATTTGAGGGTTTTTTAATTCAGGCAGGATGCGATGAAATCATTTATTCTCGAAAATATTCAACCAAACTGCTGGGTAATGTTATTGCCCAACCAGGATTAACCAGTATTGTAAATTGCCTACTCGATAATGAACAAAATTCAACCTCACGTATTACCATTGAAAAAATACCTGGGGAATATATAAATAAAACCTACAAGGATCTAAATCAATATGTAAAACAACAAAATCAACATTTAATTGGTATATTAGAAAATACTGGTCAACCGATCGAAATGAAAACTGAGGCAATAAGGCAGGCTCAAAAAACTCCAGACATTTCCCAATTAGTTGATAACTTGCGATCTACCAAAGATTTAAGAATTAATGTTCCTCAATTTAATTTGGACCAGGAATATATAATTCCCAAATATGCTAAAGCTATTGTGATTAAACATATTAATCAAACAAGTTAATAAAAAGAAATAAAAGAGCCATGGAAAAAAACATCGATCAAAATCAACAAAAACTCCAGATACTAGCTTCTATAGATCTATTTAAGGACCTGAAGCTGCGAGAATTGGAAGTTCTATCGAGTATTATTCGCCAAGAAGTTATTCAAAAGGACGAATTTATTATCAAAGAAGGCGAACACGGAAAAATATTATACATCTTAAAAGATGGCAACGTTGAAATCCTAAAAGACACTCTTTCTGGAGACAACTATACCGTTGCCACTCTAGGTCATGAACATCACGCTTTTTTTGGAGAAATGGCCCTAGTGGCTGATGATAAAAGAAGCGCAAGTATCAAAGCTCTTACAATATGTGAATTATATACTATCTCTAAGGATGATTTTCTGCTATTGGGAGACAATCACCCCCATTTAGGCTTACTTATAACCAGGGAAATAGCCAAAATACTTGCTAATCGGATACGAAAATCCACTTCGGATGTAGTAACTTTATTTCAAGCCTTAGTTGATGAAGTTGAAGGTGAATAATTGTCAACCGTGGTCATTATCATTGAATAATTCATCAATTTATGTCAAATCAATAAAATGAGTGTGCTTTGCTCCTTAAAAAACATTAATCTATCCTATGGAAATAATATCCTCTTTAATGGTGCTTCCTTAACCATCTCCTACAACGACCGTATTGGCCTGTTAGGTTTAAATGGACGGGGAAAGACCACTTTGTTTAAAATCTTGGAAGGAGAGGTCATTCCGGACCCATCAACTCCCCCTTTTCAATTTGACAAATCTAAGGGACTAGGAAAATTAGATTTACCTTTTTCTGTTTTTTATGTACCCCAAGAATTTATAGAGCCACAGACTCCTGATCAACCTATTAAGGATTATCTATATAATTTTTACCCTCGCTTAAAAGAACTAGTAGAGCGGAGACTTTATGAGGAAATAGAAAACATTAAGGGATGGGATATAATCCAAGGTTTTGAATCATACCTTAAATTTTTCGGTTTTAATGATTTAAACCTTCCGGTTCAGAATTTAAGCGGTGGTGAACAAAAGAAAGTTCTTCTAAGTTTAGGTTTTTCTAGCACTGCATCTTTAATCCTATGGGATGAGCCAACCAACCATTTGGATATGGAAACCATCAAAGTATTCGAGGATCAAATACTACAAACAGACAAAACACTTATGATAGTTTCACATGATCGTTATTTATTGACTAAACTAACTAATAAAATCTTTCACTTACAAGACGGTAAAATAAAATCCTTTAATGGCAGTTATACTGATTATTTAGAATTTCTGAACCAACAAGAAACAGAAAGAAAGAGGTTATTAGAAAGATTAAGAAACACCTTAAGACGGGAAACAGCTTGGATGAGACAGGGAATTAAAGCTCGAGGAACCCGAAGTAAAAAACGGGTAGAGTCCTATCATTCACTACAGGAAAAAGTTTCAACCATAAAAAATCAAGCTAAGAAAGAATTAATCGCTACTATATCATCCTCAGAACGAAAAACTAAAAAGCTCTTAGAATTAAAAGATGTGACTTTTGGTTATGGGGAAAATATCCTCTTTAATAAAATCAATTTATTAGTAGGTCGAAAGAACAAAATCGGCCTTCTAGGTGCAAATGGGGTTGGAAAATCCACACTTACTCAGCTTATCGCTGGTGAAATAAAAGCCCAAGAAGGAGAGGTGTCATCTGCTCTACAACTCAATATTAAGTGTTTCTCTCAAAAAAGAGAAGAATTAGATCCCAACTTAACTCCTTACCAATTACTAGGAGATGGTAGTGATTTTATATACTTACCTAACGGAAAACAAAAACATGTTATTAGCTATTTGAAGCAATTTATTTTTACCAGTAATGACATCCATCGTCCTATAAGCAGTTTTTCAGGTGGAGAAAAAAATCGTCTTCAACTATCGTTAAACCTCAAAGAAGCTGCCGATTTATGGATATTTGATGAACCCACAAATGATTTAGATCTAGAAACTTTAGCTATATTTGAGGAAAAATTACAAGATTTCGATGGAGCATTAATTCTAATTAGCCATGATCGAGCGTTCTTAAGTGCGGTAACCAATAAAATCTGGCTCATTGTGGATAAAGAAATTGAAGTATTTGAAGGTGGATATAGTCAGGTAGAAACCTATTTAGAAGCAATTGATTTAGAAAATCAACTCCATCTTGAAGCGCAAGTAAATAAAGAAAAAGAACCAGAAAGTCAAAAAGAATCTAAAGAAAGTAATAAAAATTCTCCACCCAGAGCCAAGAAATTATCATATAAAGAGAAATTAAGATTGGAAGAGCTTAAAAAACTGATCTTAGAAAAAGAAAAACATATCATCACAATTGAAGAAAAAGTCTTAAAATTTGATTTTTCTAATATGGACCAAGATAGTAGTCTTCTTTATAACAAGTTAACTAAAGAAAAAGAAGAGTTAGAAGAAGCCTTACTGAGCCATTATGAAGAACAAGAGCAATTAAATTTGTAAGTTGTCAATAAATACCGATATAATAATATTAATTATTGGCTTTTCCTGCACAATTAACTAACTGGTTTAAAAAGGGGGAGTAATTATGTCAAATCCGAATATTCAACCCATAAGAGTAGATGTAAAAGCTGGAGAAACTAAGGCATTCTGTATGTGTGGTAAATCGCAAAACTTTCCTTCTTGTGATGGATGTCATAAAGGAACCTCGTTTACCCCTAAAATAGAAAAATTTACTGAGGATAAAACCGTCTATATTTGTAGATGCGGAAACAGTGGTAATTTACCATATTGCGATGGAACCCACGCTAAACAAAAATAAGTTATATAAACTCAAGTTCCATCAACTAAGATCAAGTTCCCATCCCTGAGCAATACCAATACATTCAAGATTGGAGTTTTTCTCCTGGATGATGCAATGACAATCGTTGATAATATCGTCGACTTCTTTATCACTTCGCTCTTGATTATGATGAAAAAGACCGAAACGTTTCACATTAGCTTGTAAGGCTAAATCTAAAGCATCGTTATATGTACTATGCCCCCATCCTTTAGAATAAGCTTGATATTCTTTCTGATGATATTCAGAATCATGAATTAAAAGATCCACACCTTGACAAAAATTAAGGTAATCGGAAAATTCAAGCCCTCCAGGATGTTTAAAAGTAAGTTCGTTATCGGTTAAAAAAACAAAACTTTTGCCATCTTCTATAAACTTATACCCAATACCTTGGTTGGGATGACTCAATAAAATAGGTACAATTTGTATTGAGTAGATTGAAAAGCTTTGATCAGTACAAATAGCGTGATAATTAAATATGGCTTTCATATCTTCCACACGAATCGGAAAATGTGGGGGAGTCATCAAACCATCAAGAAAGTCTTTAATGGTCTTCTGGGCAAAGGGGCATCCAAAAATATTGATATTTTTACCTGATTGATAACAAGGTTTAAAAAAGGGAAATCCTAATATATGATCCCAGTGGGCATGAGTAAATAAGATCGAAAAGTTATTCTTCTTTTCTTTAGCCAATTTATTACCTAATCTTCTGATACCTGAACCGGCATCAACAATTATTATTTCATCTTGCTTAGTACGGATCTCTATACAAGCAGTGTCACCACCATAAACTTGATATTCAGCACCAGACACTGGTATTGAACCTCTAGCTCCCCAACATTTAATTTTCATAGTTTTACCTGCTTGTTATTAATCTAATTGCCTAATGAAAGTAAAAAGTATTTAATACAACTCTTAAGTTAATAATATACAACATATGATATACTAAATTTACTATTAAAGAAAAATTAATATCATACTTAATATATGCTGGATAAATTAAATGAATCACAAAAGCAATCTATTTAACACTCTTATTAGTTTATTGCCTAAAGACAATAGGATTTTTATTCAGAGTCACAACTTTCCTGATCCAGATTCAGTTGCATCGGCATACGCATTATCCCATCTTTTAAGTTTATATCAATTAAACACCAACATTGTTTATTATGGGATAGTTGAAAGAACAATCCTGAATAAAATGATCAAACATCTTAATATTCCCATATATCCTGTGGAACATTATAACTTTGAGCCTGATGATAATGTGATTATCGTGGATGGCTGTAAGGGAGATCTTAATGTAAAGGACCTTCCATGTAATAATATTGGCATGATTGATCATCATCAGCATAAACAGATTAAAAAACTCCCTTTTGTTGATATAAGGCCTGATTATGGTTCTACAGCGACTATTATTTTTGAATATTATCAACAAGCAAAAGTCGACATACCTGAGTCTGTAGCTACGGCCTTATTGATTGGCTTAATTATTGATACGGAAAATTTGATAAGAGGCGTGAGTGAGGCTGATTACGAGGCTTACAGTAGCTTACGTAAATTGGCCGATATTGAATATGTAAATAAAAATATAAAAAATAATATCCAACTTAGTGATCTTAAATTTTTTCAAGAAGCTATCACTTCTTTAACTATCAAAAACACAACTGGTTTTATTTGGTTTCCGAAGGGATGTGATCGAAATTTGCTGGGTATTTTGGGAGATTTTTTTCTTTCCTTGTATGAAATTGATTCAATAGTTCTAGGGGCGAAAAACGATAATCTTATTAATATTGCCATTAGATCGGAAACCATTAAATTAAATGCGGCAAACATAGCTAGTAAATTACTGCAGGGAATAGGTTACGGTGGTGGCCATCAACATATGGCTGGTGGTTTAATAACTGACAAAAATATTGTAAAAACTTTCAATGCTCAACAATTGCTTAACATGTATGATAAAATCATAACCAGAACTACAGCAAAATAAGTAATTATAATTCGCTCTCTATCTTTATTATTCCTGATCAATTTCTAATACCATCTTAATTACATTTTTTGATTCATCTGATGAAGAGCCGAGTGTATCATCTTCTAAAATACCTACCCAAAGATAAAAGAAACCGTCATAGTCCCATTCTATTAATTGCTTATTTCTTCTACGTATAGTAAATTTTTGTTTTTTCATAGTTTGGATCAAAGATTTACTTATTCGATTGAACGATGACAAAGTAGCGGGTTGAGAATAAGTAATATTTATTCTATGCAATTTCTCTTGTCCACTTGGAGTGATATCGAACTCAGCTTTAACATGCTCAACCATCCCATGAGGACTGGGATTGTTAGTATTTATTTGGATCCAAGGATTTATGTCCGTATCATGCATTTTTTGGGTGTATTTCATTTCCAACTGATTCAAAAGATCGACCAATAAATCTGTAGTATATGTTTTGGTATTTACCGTTACCAGGTGATCCATGACCTGTTGGTTAATTTTAGCATTATATGAAGGTGGAGGACCCTGAGTAACTGTAGAAGATGTCCTCTTATTGTGCTTATCATCAACCTTATCTGTGGTACCAATACTTCTAGTTTGTTGTTTAAATGTTTTATTTTCAGGATTACTTTTAAATTGGCCAATATTATCTAGCAATCTAAGTTCAAAAGGATCAAAGAAAACAAATAACAATACAAATAAAACCGTTAAAAAAAGCAGAATACCTTTAGTAGATTTTATAAAATAAAAGGGAGAATCATTATCCATCTAAATAGTCTTTCTATCAATTATTTTGAATGACCAAATCCGTTGTTTGAGTCACTGGATATTTAATTATATCATAATTTTTGATCGATGAAATAATCAGATCCTTATAAATCGGATACTCTTCCACATCCTTGGGTTGTATTAAAGCAAAGCGAGATTTTCTCTCACTAATATAATCAGCTTGAGCTACCATCAAATCGTTAGTACCATCTACTAAGGTTGAACATCGCTGAAAAGGAGCAGTAGATCTTTGAGTCAGGCTCCGTCCTTTACAATCTTCTCTTGTACCCCTATATTTTTCAATATGTACCATATATAGCCGTCCAACTTTACCAATAACTTGCCCCTTATTTACTTGCGCACCTTTGTAGATAGATTTTGATATATCGCAATCAACTTCACCATAACGAATAACAAAACCACTATGTTGTATGACAATTTGACAGGTGCTGGCATAAAATTCACGTGGAGTTTCTACGACTACCCCATCTGCCATAGCTACAACTGGAGTACCTTTTGCGGCTTTTGTATCAGAACCAGCATGACGACGATAAGTCCGTCTATAGGCATTAAACCACGTCCCTTTTACATAATAAAACTTTTTAGGATTACTTCGAGGAGCAACTGGTTGAACAAAATTAGGAACCGGTGGATTTTCGGTTTGCACAACAAAAGCCAGGCTACTATTGGAATAGTTATCCATAAATCCTGTCATAGCTCCCAAAATATCGTCTTGATCACTACGCCCTCTATTTGCAGCGGCAAGATCGCTGCCATCACGATCATTTTGAGTGGCACCAGCATGATAAGCAGAATTACCTGCCCATGCGTACTGGTTAGTAATATCGATTGTAATAGCACTATCATTAACTTTGGCAAATAAATTTTCGGTGGTTATTTTCCCATTCTGGTTAAGAGAAAATCGTGCTTGAGCATGAGCCACCACTCCACTAGTTAAAGGACCATAATAACCATCATCCTTTAAATCAGAACCCATCTGTTGGTTTAATTTCCTCTGCCAAACCTTAATTTCCGCTTTTTTCTCTGGACGGCCGCTTAAATAACCATCTTTATACATGTATTTAATCGGCTCACCATTTTGATCGCGAAGATCGCGAATTAAAGAAAATACCTGCATTTCTCCCATATCTTCTTCCACATATCCATCAACAGGCACTCCTTGATCATCACCTTCATCACTCATATCAAACCCAAACCCTTCATTACCGTATTGTGATCGCGAAAATGGAGGTGTAAACATACTGTACATTAGATCTTCATAACCAGTGGCTACCTGCTCATAACCTTCCGTTTGCATATTGTCCTGAATAGTGGTGCTAAAAATATAGAATAGTCGTACAAAAGTATTGAAATTTCTTAATACTGGACTTGACAAAGCATTACCACCTAATTGTGGAGGTGCAATAGACTCATTAGTTTCAAAATAATATTTTATATAATTTAACAAATCTCTAGTTAACTTTAGGTCCTCTTGTAATTGATTCGAACCTCTTAAAGTATAACTACCATCAGTATAAACGATAAAATACTCATTAATTAAGGAAGTAAAAAAATTACTTCTTTCGTTAGCTAAATATTGTTTAAAAGTTGGAAAATCTAAGTTTCCTAATAACTGCATTTGAATGTCACCAAGAGGATTATTACCATCGCTTCCTATTTGAGCTGTTCGTAAATTAAATAAAAAATTCAATAAATAATCATCGCTGGTTAGATTAAAATTATCTGGATTAGTAAATTCATTAGAAGGAGCGCCCAATACTAAGGCAATATCATGTAGTTCATATATCTCATCAGTTAATACCGCTATTAGTGGTTGAAATTGTCCCTGCAAGGCATAACCATAGGCTTCTTCTATTCTATCTAAACGAGTAAATTGATTTTCTATATAACGAACAATCTGGGCCTTGGCATCCACATTTTGATTTAATTCCTCAAGGTTCACATCGCTGGGTTGCTGATTGAACCAGTTAATAACCATTTTAATCGTAGGAAAATTTGTGCCATCTAATCGATCTCCAACTCTAATTCCGAACATCGATTGTTCTAGATTTAAATTATTGGTACAGCTCAATTGAATTAACGGCATTATTATCATAATAAATACTAGAAAATATGTTTTGATATTGTTTTTACTTTTCATTTTAGATACCTATCTCCATTTTGTTGTCTTTTGGTGGGATTTTCCCTTCCCCAACGGCTATAATACGTAAGCCGCAAAGTACTTATCGAAAATTACCGAAGATAACTTTAGTCAAAACTTTAAGTACTGGTAAGTACAGGGATTACTCACGGTTTTTTTTACAAAAAATTTTAAAACGAAACAAAGGTATGGTTATTTGAATATCTCATAGGCATGATCAATTGATAATTCACAAATAACTCTCCCAAGGTTGGTCAGTAAAATATTTTTCCAGGTTATTATCACGGTGATCATCATCACGGCACATAGCGGCATCCCCTCCATTATATTGAGCGTATGTTCTTCTAGCTATAGCTACTATATCAGTGCCTTTATTAGTTCCTTCCTGGCAATCTTGCTGCTGAGCTTGCAATAACTTTTGATAGGCGAATTCAATTCCATAATCAAGATTTTCTTCCAAATTAGGATATCGATCATGGTACTCATCATGTATTTGCATTAACCCAAAAGAATGACCATCATCTCCGGTTAAGACAAAATATTGTTGATCCTTGAGAATATAATGCTGCCAGTTAGACTCGGTCCAACCTATCGCTTTAGCCAGATTAATAAAATCAGGATCTGCACCGATTTGCCCTGACAGTTGCTCAAATAAATCATCAATATTTTTCATATACTCAGTATCAGCCACATGATTATCAGTTTGCGGAACGTATTTTTCTATCTCACCAGAATCAAGCCGCACCGGGTACATACCACCAGTCGCATTCTGGTCCTTATCTGACGAATCAGTTTCCTTGGGCAAAGATCCACAGTTAACCAATGAAAATTGAATTACAGTTAAAAATAGTATTGTTTTGATCATAAAGAGATTTTAACACGAGTAGGCTATATCCAGTAACATAAAACTTTAAAATGCTTACCATATTATAATATCTGAGCGAATCTTGAAGTTAACCCTCCGCACTTATCTTTGATTCTACCGCTTATACTACCACCATAATTTTTTATTCTATCGAAATAATTCTTCTCTTTTAAATAATTAGAAAACTGGCGCATTTTTTTATCTAAAGGTTTTATTTTATCTTCTATATATTTCGGCGCATATAAAACAGCTGCTGTTAATCCTGCATAACTGGCCATAATTAACACAGTAGATAAGTTAACTTTAAAATGACCAAAATCAGCTAACGTTGCCATGTGAATACCCATTTGATCCATGAGGATGAGCGGTGTCGTTAAGGTATATTGCGCTACATTCATCCACTTTGAAGCATCAGGATTCAGCTCTCTTCGGCGTATTCTGGAAAAAATCGAAAAACCCGATCCTCTGACCAAAACATTGGAAAAAATTTCTCCTTGCCCTAAAACAGAAAAAACAGAATGAGCAGAGTTAACCGGACCACTCATTAGACGGGTTAACTCAACTATTATTAATTCAAAAATCTGCCTACGAACATATTCTCTAGAACTGGAGACTTCCTCAATTCGATCTTCGGTCATCCGACGACTAAAAATAAAATCAAAAGTGTGTACCCCAACACTCATTGCGGTAGTTACGGCAGTTTGCATTAAAGTTAGAGCTGTTGCTATCCAAGGATCAATGTCTGTCATAGCAAACCATAAAAAGGCAGCTGTACCGAACTTAAACGCACCCATGGTACTACCAATCACAATATCTTCATTGGTTGGTTTTATACCTCTACTTTTGAGCCATTTAGTAAGTCTTTTAGATTTAGATTGCGGTTCAGCTATACTTGTTTCCGTACTTTCCGGATTCTCTGTACCCTGCTTACTTTTCTTACTCTTCTTACTTTTCTTACTCTTCTTAGCAGCATCTGCTTTCTTAGCGGCTTCATAACTTAGAGCAATTAATTTTCTATATAAATGATCCGGAACTAAAATAACTTGAGTTTGAACACCTTCGTCACGTAGTTTGGCCTGCCATTCTAAAGCTTTCTCATTCTTAGACGAAAGAGTTATAATTGGAATAGGATAATCAACCTTCTTGGCTTTCTTGATTAATTTTTTCCATTCTTTCTTCTTATATTCGCGAGTAATTTGAATCCAAACCGACTGGGCCGTAAGAATTTGTTCGGGGTTTTTAACATCTAGAGAAAACTCTATGCTAGTCGTACCAGATAATGACTTTGAGGGATCATCCACCTCGACTTCTTGACCATAGCATATTGCAGAGATCAGTAACCAAACAATAAAACTAAATCTAAACATCCGTGAACTCCATTGGCTCCAAGCCACATAAAAAGCCCTTGAGCTTTTTGCTTAATTTTAAAACAACCTTAGATTGGATCGATGGAGGGACTATATGATAAATTTAATCAGAAATAAACAAAAAATTTATAAACTCTTCTTATATTAAATATTTAGATGAGTTATTGAAAATGAATTGATGACGCTATTTTGATCTAGAGGCAAAATAAGCTTGATATTGTTCCTCTGCTTGGTTTCCAAATAGTATCTCACAGGCTTCCCTTAAACCATTAGCTTGTTTAAGTTGCTTCTCTGAAATGACTAAACTTATTTTCGATCGTCGTCGTAAGAAATCTTCTAATTTAACAACCATTTCTCTTCTAGCGGCATGATAAAGTTCACAACGTAAATATTGAGAACCTTCAATTAGAACCTCTCCCATTTTAGGGTCATGTTTGATTTCTTCCAACATACTAAAAGCTTTGGTTCCATAACGACGCCACAATCTCAAATGTAGTGGCTCATAATCTTTATTTTTACGATATGCATCCAAATCTTCTTGCCTGGCTTGACGAAAAAATTCTCTACGAATCTCGCCACTAGGTTCACCAAACCATCTACTATCCAGAGAATTCATTTCAATACCCATTTTGGATACCAAAGCAACTACCTCTTCACCAATATTCAAACAATCGGTCAATTTACCTCCAAAAATACTAGCATAAGTTAAATCACCATTTCTTTCAATTACATGTTTTCGTGATAATTTTAACCACTTTACCTGCCCATCATCACTTTTACCTGGATCATTTATTACTAGCGGTCTAACTCCACAACGTTCGGAAATTATATCTTCATAAGTTAAAGGCTTCTGTAGTGATAAACGTTTATTGATATTATCTAGTAAATAATCTCTGTCTTCTTTTTCAACACTGGAAAAAGGTGATTTTACCGGTGTATCAGTTGTTCCAATCACAGATTTATCGTGCATAGGAATGACAAAAAATAATCGGTCTTGATCATCAAAAAAAGTAAGTACTCTTTTTTTATCAACAATACGATCTACTAATAGGTGTATTCCTTTGGATAAAACATGACGGGCCTGAGTAGTAATACCATTTATTTGATTAAATTGATCAACAAAGGGACCCGCGGCATTTATAACAACTTTTGATTTCACATTAAAAGTTGTTCCATCTATTACATTTTTACAAGAAGTATTCCATCCTCCCTGCGAAGACTTTTCAGAACGCAAGGCTTCTATATAATTAGCTGCAACAGCACCACTGGCCATTGCAGCACTTATAAACTTAAAAACAAATCGGGCATCATTGTCTAATAAAAAAGCATCGGAATATTCAATAGCACCTTTAAACATGCTATGGTTAATTACACTCTCTTCTCCTTTTAAATTCTTTAAAGAAAACCTACGAGGTTTTTTGGTAAAAAAATTTCCCATTAACCAATAAAGCAGTGTTCCGACATACATGGCTAATAATGGATATTTAAATCCATAAGCTATCGGCATGAAAAAACGAATTTCTTTAACTGAGGAAGGAAAGGCATCCATTAATACGTTGCGTGAATTACAGAGTTTTTTCACCAGGAACAACTCAACATTTTCTAAATACTTTATTCCGCCCCAAACCAGATTAGAAGATTCCTGACTGGTAAAGGATGCGTAATCTCCCTTATCTATTAATGCAACCCTGCACCCCCTTGCAGCAAGAGAAGCTGCAGAAACGGCGCCATTAATTCCCCCACCAACAATTAAAACATCAAACTCACCATTATTCAGTTTCTTTAAATTATTTTCTCTTATATTCACAACTAATACCTCTAATCATTCATATTAACATATTAACTATATAACTACTTTTAACTTCATTTTATTACAATTAACTCAAAGTCCTGATTCATCGATATTTATTAGTGAGGATATAACCACATCTATATATTCAAGTAAAGAGATATTATATGGGGTTTATAAAATATTTTATTCAGAATTAAAAACAAACTAATTCATTATAGAATTTACCGCAAGGATGCTTGCACAATTTCTTGGATAAGCCCATAAGGAAATAACGGGTTACTTTGGGGTTTTTTCTTAGCTATAAAAGCAAAGTCTGGCATATTAAAGTTTAACCATTTTCCATCCACTATATTCAAATCTTGATCCAGCCCTAATATATATTTTAATTCAAAAGTTAGATAATTATTAGAATAATTAGAATCAGAAAGCCCTTCAGATTTTCTACATTTAATATCAAACATTACAAGATTAACTTTGAGGGCTACTATATATTTAGCCTCTTTAGACAAAGGTGCTTTAAAATAATAACTCTTTCCGCCTAAGTTCTTCATATATGCTTTATAATAATCTACCGACTGAATCCTTCTAATTAAAGATTGATAATCGTGAATCGAGTGGGCTCGCCCCCCCATATCTAAAGCTTTTTGATTGTATCCAACAATAGGTAAGGGTAATACTCTTTTAGTCGTATCAATATCTACCACCAAAGATTCACCAAATCGCCCCACTAAGTTACCTAATAAAATATGAAAACTTACAGTATCAATTCCTCCAGATAATCCCAAAGTATACATTAAAAACTGTTTGATCTCCGCGGAACTCCGTGAAGCTCCATCTATGAGGACCGAATTATCATTTGCAGATGGTTCGTCATAAACTGCACTTGCCCAAGACATAGTTCTTATCATATTTTCCTGAAACATTTGTTCCCATGATTTTTTCTGAAGAGGTCTTTTGATAGGTTTATCAAGAGGTTTCTCAAACTTAGGGTCAGAATTTTTTGGATCTACTACACTATTATCATTGGAGTCGTTCCTACCACTGGTAACTAAATCAAATTTCTCTGACGGACTTAACGAATGAACGTCAGTAAACTGCCAGATATCTTTATTTCTTCTCCCTACTACAGCAGCATGCTCATTGATTTGATCCCAGGCCCAAGCCCTAGCTAATAAAGCTTTCATATCTCTTTTATAAAAGGTAACTTTATATTGTTTCGACTCATCAAGCTCGTGATTTGTTAAAACAATCTTATCACCTGGTTCAGGTTCTCTAAGTGTAGCTAAGGACCATCCCTCTGAAACTCCATACCAATCAGGTAGATTCCAAATAGAATAGTCATTCCTGGAGTCATCCGGCCATAAAAAGTCTGGATGTTTTCGCTGCTCAAAGTAGGGATTTTTCTGTTGTTCACTTTTGGTAAAAGGAAAATTAAGTTTAGTATCTTCCAAACCAAAACGACCTAAATAGATATCCAACTTTTCCGCCGGAGATAGTCCAGCTATAAAGGATTCTATTTTTTCTTTATCATTATTATATAACTCAATCACTTCTTTCTGCCAATCACCTATACCGGGAGAAGGAGTATTACTTAACCACCTATAGGCCATTCCTAACTGGTTATGTGACCATTGTCGGTCGCACCAAAGAGAGGAGGCGTTAGTAATTGATCCAGAAGAAGGTAAATCAGTAAAATTCACGGAAATTTCTGATAGAGGAATATCTAAAGTTTTTATCACTGAAGTAGGGTTTTGATAAAAGTTTAAAAAAGGTGGGAGCTTTTGCATAGCAGAAATTCTTTGAGGTCGAAACGGGCTAAATGATCTTGGTCGCATCAACCAACGATCAAAGGAAACTTTACGTAATAAATGTTGATAATCGATAGAAGAACTCATTTGTTGAAATCTTTGGGAAGAAATAAAGGCATTAAAGAAAATGGTGTCACCTGGATTGAAGTTCCCATCTCCTATAGCATCTTTGAATACGATTTCATGACTCAAGAGTCCCGCTTTATCATAATCACTGGCCCAATACCAAAGGGTTTTATCAATTAAATATTCACTTTCATTCTGATATACAACGCGTCTTATAGCAGCTAATTCAATCTGACAACGGTGATCTAAAAGAGGTAAAGGGTGAAAATCGGCAAACGATACAGGTGACAAGCGAATACCATCAACAAAAACTTGCTTTTCATTGTTAGTAATAAGATTGGCTAGATTTTCGCGTTCAGTTTGGTACCCTTGGGATCTAACCGGATCAAAGCGTCGTACTAAATCAATTATTTGATCCAATTGCGCAAGATAATCTCCCTGCCTAGAAACTAAATTCATTCGCCACTGATTTTGGTCTTCGGCTATATAATAATCAGTAAGCCGAACAGACACGATATCAGTAATATCTTTATCTCTCTTCCCTTGAAGGCTGTCATAGCAAACAACCATGGTTCCACCATTGCCCACATCACTATGGTTCCCATTGGCTCTTAGTTTTGTATTACTAAGGTTCTGAGTTAGGATAAACCAACTAACAACCAGCAAAATACAAATTCCTCTACTATTCAATTTGCTATCCACACAACTATCTAAGTTTCTTTTCACCTTCATTTTGACATTCTCCTAATTGAATTCTATTACGTTAAACTAAAAAATTGAATATTCAACTGATACACCTGGTCCTTATCAGGGTCCTGATTAAGGCATTGACTTAATTCCTTCTTAAAAGCTTTTATTTTTTCTCTTACCATGGGAAGTTGTTTTTGATTGATCGCAATTGTCATGCCCGAAAAATCTCGCTTATTGGCACTTTGATCTTTCAAGGCTTCGACAGCTTTAACTAACATCTGATTATGATATTCTCTAATATGAACATTAGAAATATTAGCCGGGGTTTCAAATATTTTATTGGACTTGACCCACCTATTATTTTTCTCAATTAGTAATCCTTGTTTTTGTAATCTATCAACAGCCTGGGTTGCCTCAAGCTTAGAAAGCTCTAGTTTATTGGCTATGTAAGTTATAGAGGGAACAAATTTATCTAAACGAGTTAATTCTAAAATAGCAATATGATACCAATCAGCTATGATTTTAAATTGATCAATTTGAATCTCATAAACATCTGTTTTAGGATGATTTTTACAAATATTTTCAAACAAATGTTTCTTTAAATGAATAGAAGAAGCCGTTTGATATTCAACTAATGAAATAAAAAAATCACTCTCCTCTCCATTAAAAGGTAACAATTCAACTAATTTTATGGCTGACTTTTTGGAAAGGTTTCTATTGCCATGGAGTACTTGACTCAACATCGACTGGCTAATTCCCGCTTTTTTAGCAAACGACCTTAAACTAAAAGCGGGTAAAGATTTTTGCTTTTGAATAAGTTTTTCTTTAAGGATAGCACGGTATTCTACAAACAATCCAAACCCTCGTTTTTACCACTTATTATCTTGATTATAATCTAAAAGTAAATGAGTTTAGCAAAATTACTAAACTCATGATTTAGGATGGATTAATATACAATTAATTAATTGTCAATTTTTTTGTAAAATTTTTGATTACTTTCAGTAATCACTAAGCCAATATTAATAGTAAATATTTGAATAAGTGTTCTGACAATATCGCCTATTAGAAAAATCTCCAAAACAGAAATACTCGGATTCGTAAGGTAATGAATCTCTTCTTTCACACTTGATATCACCAGATTCTATATCCAATAACTCTTGATTAACCCTATCTTGAGCCATCTTTAAGCTTTCATCTATAAAACCACCTTCAACCTGATCAATCTCTACATTTACATTTTCTTTAGGGTTAGCATAATAGCAAATGGTATATTTTTCTGTTTCCAGCATCATTGCTTGCTCTTCACTCAATGGAGCAAATCCTTCCTCAGATACTTTATAAGCAAGTCGTTTTTTCAACTCTTTATAAGTGCCAGTACCATCATTTTCCCAACTATGTTTAGAAAAAACTATTAACAAATTGTCATCCAAAAATCGAATTCGAGGGCTACCAAAGCACTTAAACAACTCTGATGGTATGTCTACATAATGAAGTTCATCACCTTTCATCACCGCTTCTTTCACCCCAACAGTAAATCGCATCTTAGAAATATCATAGCCTGATCTACGGATCTGCTTTACTACTACTAAATTACCCAAAGAAGGATCCGTGTAAACACCATCATTAATATACAATTCTCTAATACTTTCTGATTTCCACTGTCCTTCCAGACTTTCTTCTAAATTATAAATAGTAGTATTACCAAAAGACATCGCCTTGTTATCCTGATAAGTAAGAGAACGGATAATACTCTCACTCACAATCAAATCAGCTTCTAACTCAATACCATCAGACTGCATTTTAGATATACTAAGACGATTTTTGAGGGCATAATTTGCTCGACATTGACCACCTGAAGATTTTTCATCGTATCGGGGCCATCCATCATAAGCAAGAAATAATCTCTTCTCTGATGATTGAAAATGAAAGATTTGATCATCTCCATCAGCGCCATTAAATGAACTACTATATTTTTCACCTAAAATTAAAGTTTGTTGTTCAGTTACATCTGTAATATCCGAAATATCATACAAACTTAACTTACTATGAGACATCCAACCCTCATCGGCATAAGGATTAATTTGACCTATCCCTAAAAGTTGATCTCCCAGGGCAATTAGTTGAGTCGAATATCCTGGCACCTTTAATGAATGAGATAGTGTTGGTTGATGAGCAATACTTAAATCGATAGTATAAAGAGGATCAGTTTGTCTAAAAGTAACGATATATAGTTGATCTTGATTAAACAACACAGCTCTAACTTGCTCTCCTAAACCTAAGTCTTCTACAGTACCAGTTGGAACAAAGGCATTGCCGGCTATTTTAAAGGAATGAACCTTGGTTTCAGATTGATCATCATCCATGGACCACCAAGAGGAGTTCCCAGTTGTTGAGACAGTATACAAATACCCCTTTTGAAATTGAAAACTTTTATGTTCTTTTACGATACCTTTTAATCTTATTGGATCTTCACCGGACACATCATCCAATCGGATAAAATTATCATCTTCAAAGCGGTATACTATTAAATCAGTATAGTTTTTAGTGGTAAAGATGGGATAATTATTAACGTAAGCTTTACTTCCCCATTCAGTACATACATTGTAAGTATAAGTTTTAGTTTCACATTTAGTTTCTTTCTTGATCCATATTTTTTCTACTAATTGATCAGCATGTTGAGTAAAACAAGTTTCAACGTCTTGCTCTTCAGAACAATTGATACTACTATCATAATTAGGATTTACTTGTTCTTCCCACACTGGATAACAAGTTTCATAAGATCGCTCTTCTTCCTTTCTATTGGTACAAACAGAATATGTTCCTCGATAGGTTTCAATTTCTTTGATCTCACGATCATATGTCTGGCGACTTAACAATAAATAACGATCTGAAGCGCTCAGAAAATCATTAACATTGACCGATTTGGACACGACTTTACCTATATCTTCTTCGCTCCATTCTTGATTCCAATCGCCATAATGGTTTTGCTCAATAAAAGTATCTTCAAATAAAAAGGAAATTCCATCATCTGATAGCTTTAAAACAGATAAATGTGAACGTTTCATTTCCTTTTCACCGTTGCTGTTATGTCTAACAGAACTACTACTAACAGGCAGCGAATCTACGGCTTCACCTCTCTCAATAGAATCTACACCAACAGGAGATCCATAATATGGTACATACTTGTAGGGTTTATAATATTTAGTTAATACCGCCAAAGTATCATTAAATAATCTACTATCTAAAATCCCTCTGTCAGAAAAAACATGACTGCCAATATATTTGATATTCATCCCTTCTAAGGAAAAAACCATAACAGCGGCATCAGGCGCATCACCACCAGCGTTGGTCATCATTACTAATTTATCCTCATGTAAATAAAAATTCTTGGGAGTACCTGGAATTAGCACTGAGCAGGACACTTCTGGCTTTTTATCTTCCTCTTCAAATACTTTTACCATAAAAAGACCATAAATTTCAGAAAGGAAAATTATATAGTCACCATAACGTCCGATTAAATCAGCTCGTTGAATGGTGGGAGGTGGTGCTCCAGCGGCAGCATCAGTGGAATAATCCATCTCATCAGTAGAATATTCGGCCATAACGGGTCCGGACTTATTATAAGATTTATAAATCCGTTCATCTTCGGGCTTTTTAGCGTAAAAATAAGGTAATTTCTCATTACGAAAGTGTTGAACATTAAATCCCCAAGAAATGCCGCCTAATTTCTCGCTAGTTTCAATAAAATTCTCATTATCCATGAATCCATCGCAACTTATAGGAGCTACAGGATCGAAAACCAATTCTTTAATTTCTTCGACTGACACCAGTGATCCCTCGGTAATTTCTTTCTGATCTACCAAAGAAAAATATAGGTGTCTTAATTGATTTGATACATTATCGCTGGATATTGGAACTCCTGGCTTGACCGTATAACCTGGGCCATCATCCGGATCATCATCAATATCCTTAGTGCTTTTATCAAAAGGAAAATTATCACACGCTGACAGGAAAAACACTAACAAGGTAATAAACAAAAGCTTTAGCTTATTACTCCAATAATTATCACAACTTGCATTTAACATAGGTTCCTCCTATTTCTGTTTGAAATCATTACCTTTTTATAATAGCAAATTTGAAAAACTTTATTCGCTACTATTTAAATTATACCTCACCTATCGGATGATATCAACATTTTTTTAATTTTTTGTATACGTTCGCTAGATATATTATTGATAATATTTTATTATTTTTTTCATTATTTTTTTTATATTTTATTTTGTATACTCAATTAATATTATGAGCTCCAGCATTTTTTCTAAACTAAAATATAAATTAATGACAACCTTTTTGGAAAATGCTAACCTTTTGCAAACTAACCAACTGATTTAAAGGAGTAAATCATGAAAAAATTAGTACTTATTCTCAGCTTTCTATTCATTACCAACGCTTTATGGGCCCTACAAACAACTGTCAACAATGATGACAGAGATACACTTACCTATCATAGATTTAAACCATGTGATTTCTGGTCTTATGTTAATGATTTTGACTCAGGAATTAACGGATACGTGTGCACTTGGTCACCTATTTTTGATGTAGAGGTACCTGACGCACATAGTCTCTTGATAATTCTTAAGAAGATGCAAGAAAAAATTAATTTGCTAGAAAAAGAAGTAAAAGCATTAAAAGAAAAGCCGGATTCTGAAGATGACACACAGTAAAACACTGTATTCAGTGCTCAGTGCTCAGTGCTCAGTGCTCAGTGCTCAGTGCTCAGTGCTCAGAATTATTATGGGTTCAAACATCAGTTGACCAGGAGAATCTTTGCTGATTAATCTAAAAAAAACAATCTTCTTTCTGTTATTAATCTTATCTTTTACTAATACTAATTGTTCTCATAGCAAACAAGACAAATTAGAAAATGAAGATAGGGGCGGGGATATTTCTCCCGTCCCTCAATATGATAATGAATCAGATAATCATGAACTAGTAAATTCTAGTAAGAAAATTCCCATTGAAGAAGATGATCCGGTAAAAGGAGAAAGTGATGCCGATATTACCATAGTAGAATTTATGGATTACCAATGTCCTTATTGCCGGTTAACCGTTTTATCGATCGACAACCTGTTTCAACACCCGATTTATGGAAAACGAATTAGATTAGTTATCAAACATTTTCCCCTTAATAGACATCAATACTCAAAAAGAGCAGCTGAATTTGCCTGCTGCGCCCATGAACAAGAAAGATTCTGGCCAATGCATCAGGCTATTTTAACTAATCAACACTCATTAACTAATAAAAACCTTTTCCAATACGCTGAACATCTTTCTTTGAATACCCAACAACTATCTGACTGCCTAGATCAATCTTATTGTAAAGAAAAGGTCAAAAAAGACAAAGACTTAGGCCAAAGATTAGGTGTACGAGGAACCCCTTCCTTCTTTATTAATGGATATTATAGTCCAAATGGCATTTCTGTAGCCACTATTGAACGTATTCTAAACCAAAATCAAGATTTTTGACCTTTTATATTTATTATGGTAAAAGCGGGCTCTCAGTGTTTAGCATTTTTAAACAAAAAAGTTAATGCTAGCAATCTGGAGTAATACCATTGAATCAATCTTCTTTAGCAAATCTGGATAATCAACCTCATTTAACCATAAAAGGGCTTGAAACAACTTTTTTTACAAAGCTCGGCAATATAAAAGCTGTTGATAATCTATCATACAGTATAAACAAAGGTAAGATCTTAGGTATTGTAGGTGAAAGTGGCTGTGGTAAGTCCGTTACCGCCTACTCAATAATGCGACTACTGGACCACCCCGGCAAAGTTACCGCGGGACAAGCTTTCTTAGGAAAAGATGATATCTTATTAATCCCGGAAAAAGATATACAGGATATACGGGGTAATAAAATAGCTATGATCTTTCAAGAACCAATGACCGCCCTAAACCCTGTTCTTACTATTGGTCACCAAATGGATGAGCAAATCAAAAAACACCTCGAGTTAAACAAAACAGACACCAAAGATCATGCCATTCATATGCTCACACAAGTAGGTATTTCCTCTCCAGAGATACGGTACCATAACTACCCCCATCAATTATCCGGAGGTATGAGACAACGAGCTATGATTGCCATGGCCCTATCTTGTAATCCCGAATTTCTAATTGCCGATGAGCCAACTACCGCCCTAGATGTTACCGTTCAGGCTCAAATTTTGGATTTAATTCAATGCATGCAGCAAAAATTAAATATGTCCGTTCAATTCATCACTCATGACCTAGGAGTAATATCTGAATTAGCCGATCAAGTATTGGTCATGTATGCTGGTAGGGCATGTGAATTAGCTGATACCGAAACTATACTCAATAATCCTAGGCATCCGTACACCCAAGCCTTACTAAATTCGGTACCTAAATTCCGAGCCAGAGTTAGCCGGCTGCCTACTATCGAAGGAAGTGTTCCATCTCCATTAGAGTTGCCCTCAGGATGTAACTTTTTAAACCGCTGCCCCCACGTAAGACCAATTTGCCATAAAAAAAAGCCCGAACTCAAAACCATATCGCCAACTCATCATTCAGCTTGTTTTTTAGAGGAAGGTTAAAAATTTGAGTCAGCTATTATTACAAGTCCATAATATTAAAAAATTTTTTCCGGTTCGACACGGTTTATTGCAAAAACACATTGGTGACATAAAAGCTGTTAATGATGTTTCTCTTCAACTAAAAGCCAACGAAAGCCTTGGATTAGTGGGTGAAAGTGGTTGTGGCAAATCGACTCTAGGCAGAACCTTAATACGACTATATAATCCAACATCTGGGCAAATCATCTTTGATGGTGTAGATTTTAGTAAATTATCAGCTAAATCATTAAGAGATAAAAGACAAGATATTCAGATGATATTTCAAGATCCGTATGATTCGCTGGATCCTCGCCGTACCATCGCTCATATTCTAGAACAACCCTTAAAAGTTCATAAAATAGGAACACCAAGCCAAAGACAAGAAAAAATCCGAGCAATTATGGATACTGTCGGCCTGAATCCGTTTCATTTAAACCGATATCCTCACGAGTTTTCTGGAGGGCAAAGGCAAAGAATCGCAGTAGCTCGAGCAACTATTTTAGAACCCAAACTTATAATTGCCGATGAACCCGTTAGCGCTTTGGATGTTTCAATCCAGGCCCAAATCCTAAATCTGATGAAAGATTTACAAAACAAAAACAATCTTAGTTATCTATTTATTTCTCACGATCTTTCGGTAATAGAATACATGTGTGATACTGTTGCCGTTATGTATCTTGGTCAGATAGTGGAAATTGCCAATCGACAATCTCTATTTGACCATCCTTATCATCCCTATACTCAAGCTCTTATGGAATCAATACCCCATTTAGGAAAAGGCAAAACTAAAGGCAGGAAAATTTTAAAAGGAGAAGTTCCCAGTCCGCTTAATCCCCCCACTGGATGTAGTTTTCATCCTCGTTGTAGTCATGTTAAAGATATTTGTAAAAAAGAATCTCCTAACTTAATCGACCATAAATATGGTCATAATAAAAATAAGGAACAGCAACAAGAGAATAATCAAGAACACAAAGTCGCTTGCTGGCTTTATGATTAATAATTATAGGAGAAATATCATGGCACGAAAAATCAAAATCTTTTTATTAATCTTAGCTAACTTTTATTTTACCAATCTATACGCCTCAAAACCACTACCCAGCAATAAGGTTTTAAGAATTGGTATTGCTCAAGAATTTGCTAACCTAAATCCCATTGCGATGCACATGAGATTTTCTACCTATATTCACCATTTGATTGGACGAGCCTTAACCGTCCTTAATCCTGACCTGCAATGGGAAGCCCAACTAGCCACCCAAATACCATCTTTTAAAAACGGTCAAGTTGCATTTATTGGAAAAGGAAAAAAGAGAAAATTAAAGGTAAATTGGGAAATTAAGGCTAATGCTAAATGGGGTGACGGACATCCTATAACCGGTCACGATATAGCCTTTACCTGGAAAGTAGCCATGACCAAAACAGTATCAGTACCTGGCAGATCAGGATATGAGCAAATTGAAAAGATTATTGTCGATCCCAAGAATCCCAAAAAATTCACGGTAATTCATAAAAAACCAATTTGGGACTACTACGATATGAGCGGTTTTTATTTTCTACCCAAACACATAGAAGAATCCATTTTTAACAAATACAAGAATCAAAACGATGGATATTTAAAACACTCTTTATTTACCGTTAAACCAGCTACTCCTGGTCTCTACTCTGGACCATATCGTATAACTGATGTCAAGTTAGGAAGTCATGTCACTGTGGTCCCTAATAAATACTTTTTTGGAAAAAAACCTAAAATTAAAAAAATTATCTTAAAAGTAATATCTAATAACAATACTATAGAAGCCAACCTACTATCCGGTAATATAGATATGATCACTATCATGGGTCTGGAACTGGACCAAGCTGTAGCTTTCGAAAAGAAAGTTAAAAAAGAAAAACTTCCATTTAAAGTAAACTTTAAACCAGGGTTCAACTATGAACATATTGATCTACAAATGAAAAATAAATTATTTCAAAACGTAAATGTTCGAAAAGCCTTGGTATATGCTATTGATCGAGATAAATTATCTCAAGCTATATTTTACGGCAAACAACCTAAAGCTATTCATTTTCTATCACCCACAGAACCGTGGTTCACAGACAACCCTAAAAAAGTAACTTTGTACCCCTATTCCCGTAGAGAAGCCAAAAAACTATTAGAAAAAGCTGGGTGGAAATTAAGAAAAGACAGATTTAGATATAAAGATGGCAAAAGATTTAAGGTTACCTTCTTGACAACCGCCGGTAATAAAACCAGAGAATTAGTGCAATCTTACCTAAAAGAACAATGGCGCAAGGTAGGTCTACAAATTGAAATTAAAAATCAGCCAGCGCGAGTTATGTTTGGTCAAACTTTAAAAAGGGGTGAACATACAGGAATGGCGCTTTTTTCTTGGATCAACTCTCCTGAAACCTCTCCTAAATATATGTTACACAGTAAAAATATCCCTACCAAAGAAAATAACTATGTGGGTTCCAACTGGGCATCATATGTAAATAAAAAAGTAGATCAACTAACCGAGGATTTGGACCAGGAATTTGATCCTCAAAAAAGAATCGAAATTATCCATAAAATTGCTAAACATTATACCGAAGATGTCCCTACCATTCCCCTATATTTCAAAGCTGATATATCTGTTACGCCTCAAAATATGAGAGGATACCGCTTACCAGGAACTTATCATGATGCTTCCAATCACGCGGAAAAATGGTATTTAGTAACAGCAAAATCAAAATCAAAATTAAAACCAAATCAAAAATCAAAATCCAATATTAAGGCTGAGCATAAAAAATAAAGATCTGAGTAAAAAAAGGATATGAAAAAAAATGGTTAACTATATTTTAAAAAGACTTTTTCAATCAGTAATTGTACTAGGGTTACTATCCTTTTTATGTTTTTATACTATGTCTTTAATGCCGGGAGATCCAGTTGATATTATGATAGCCTCGGATCCTAAAGTCACTCCTGCCGATGTGGAAAAGTTAAGAAAATTATATGGTCTAGACTTACCCATAAGTGTACGTTATTCGAATTGGTTAAAAAACGTTTTTCAAGGAGATTTGGGCTATTCTCGTACCTATCGTGTACCAGTGACTGAACTAATCGGACCTCGTTTAATTAATACATTTATATTATCCATTAGCGCCTTGATCCTTGCGATCATTTTAGGAATCATTATCGGAGTGATTGCTGCACTCCGACCGGGATCATTATTTGATTATTTTGCTAATTTCTTATCCTATAGTTTAATTTCCATGCCCTCTTTTTGGTTAGCCATAATACTAATCATGGTATTTGCGGTTTGGATTCCCTGGTTCCCGGCTGGAGGTACCGAATCGATTGATGACACTAATATGTCAGGCTTACCTTTTATATTTGATCGGATAAGATTTTTAATTCTACCCACTCTTTCTCTTACATCACTGCAACTAGGCATTTTCGTGCGTCATACTCGTAGCAGTATGATGGAAGCCATGAGAAATGATTTTATCCGTACAGCCAGAGCCAAAGGAATTTCTAGGATTAGAGTTATATTTAACCACGGTTTCCGCAACGCTCTGCTGCCTTTAATCACCATTATTGCTTTAAGTATGTCATCTTTATTTTCAGGATCGATTATTACTGAAACTGTTTTTGCTTATCAAGGAGTAGGGAAACTTTTATATGACTCGATAATTGGCAATGACTTCAACGTTGCTATGGTTGCTTTTATGATTTCGGTAGGAATGGTGCTAATAATGAATATGCTGTCAGATATTTTATATGGAGTTGCTGATCCACGCATTTCCTACCGATAACAATCAAAAAACGAGCGAAAGATGAAACAAACGACTCAGAATATGCGCCAAATTATCTATAGCCAGTTTATGGAACATAAAATGGCAGTTGTTGGTCTGGTTATCATTTTTTTCTTTGTCCTTCTGGCCATACTATCACCTTTAATTACTCGATTTACTAAACTTGATCCAACCTCGCAAAATATTTTCCATCGTTACTCCCCCCCTCTTAAAACTAACATCGATCCAATCGACATCCAGGAAGAAAAACTGGAAATTTTTGTCCAGCATAATCCCAAAGTCTCCAGCAAAATTATAACTGGTCTAATCAAGGCTGATTTATTACCAAGAGATGTAGATCCGGAAGAAGCATTATTTGAAATGCTAACCCGATACAATAAAGAACTAGATTATCGAAAGAAAGTCAATCTGAATGACGCTCCCCGCAGCAAGCTGCGGGGTATCCGGGTGCTAGAACATTGTTAAT
>CAZJDM010000025.1:0-35977 GCA_964544765.1 uncultured bacterium | reverse complement strand
AGCTGAGAACGGAAGACTGATAACTGAAGGCTGCGGACAAAGTCCGCCCTATGGTCATTATTTATAGGTTCCCAATTGTTGACAGATGATTATTAATTTTGTTACTAACCACGGTGGTTCCTATTTATTATATATAAATATGTAAAAAGCGAGGCCCTGAATGAAAATAGACACAACCAAAGAATTAGTAGAGAGTGTATTTGAAAAAACTAAAAAAAATATAAAGATCGTTCGAGAAAGATTAAAAAGACCATTAACTCTAACTGAAAAAGTCTTATTAGGTCATCTGTATGATCCTCATAAGCAAGAATTGAATAGGGGAGAAAGCTTTTTATTACTTAATCCTGATCGAGTTTTGATGCAGGATGTTACCGGGCAGATGGCTATATTACAATTTATGAGTACTGGGAAGAAAAATACCGAAGTGCCTACCACCGTTCATTGTGATCATTTAATACCAGGTCAATTTGGTACTCATAAAGATTTGAAGATGGCTAATGACAGCAATAAAGAAGTGTTCGACTTTTTAAGGAGCGCTTGCAGTAAATATGGAATAGGTTTTTGGGGTCCTGGATCAGGTATTATTCATCAAGTGGCTCTTGAAAATTACGTTTTTCCGGGCGGTATGATGATAGGAACTGATTCTCATACCGTTAATGCCGGTGGTTTAGGTATGATTGCTTGTGGTGTGGGTGGTATGGATGCGGTGGATGTTATGGCCGGTATGCCGTGGGAGGTAAAATTTCCTAAAGTATTGGGAGTTAGGTTATTAGGCAATCTTGAAGGGTGGGCCTCTCCTAAGGACATAATTTTAAAACTATTGGGTATTTTGACTGTAAAAGGAGGAACCAACAAAATAGTCGAATATTTTGGCGAAGGGGCCTCTTCTTTAAGTGCCACTGGAAAAGCTACGGTCACTAATATGGGAGCCGAGTTAGGCGCTACAACCTCGGTCTTTCCATATGATGGTAGAATAAAAAATTATCTTGATGCTACCGAACGAGGAGAAATTTTGGAAGTATTAGATAGAAATAAGGAATATTTACAAGCTGATCCCGAAGTATTAGCCGACCCAGAAAATCATTATGACGAAATAGTAGAAATCAATTTATCAACTTTAGAACCTCAAATTGTGGGCCCTCATAGTCCCGATCTGGCCAGACCCATTTCAGCATTGAAAGAAGAAGCTAAAGAAAAAGGATATCCGTTAAATTTAACAGCAGCTTTGGTTGGAAGTTGCACTAACTCTTCTTATGAGGATTTAAAAAGGTCTGCTAATGTCGCTAAACAAGCAATAGAGAAAGGAATAAAAGCAAAATCTACGTTTACGTTATCTCCAGGTAGTGCCAGAGTTTTTGAAACAATTAAGAGAGACGGAATATATGATGATTTTGAGAAAATAGGCGCGGTTTTTTATACCAATTCTTGTGGTCCTTGCATTGGTCAATGGATACGTACTGATGGAGTAAAAAAGGGAGATCATAATTCAATTGTGACTAGTTTTAATCGAAATTTTCCAGCTCGAAATGATGGTAATCCTGAAACCAGAGGTTTTATTGCTAGTCCTGAAATCGTGGTAGCGATGGGTCTATCGGGACGTTTAGATTTTGATCCTTTGAATGATGAATTAACTGATCAAAACGGACAAAAATTTAAATTAAATCCTCCCGAGCAGGTAGACGCTATTCCTGAAGAAGGTTTTGTTAGTAGCAAAGAGGGATATTTACCTCCTGAAAGTAATGGTAGTTCTGAGGTTATTATTGATCCTAATTCTAATCGATTACAAAAACTGGCTCCTTTCTTAGCCTGGGATGGTAAGGATTTTAACGAATTGCCAGTTTTAATTAAAGTGAAAGGCAAGTGTACTACTGATCATATTTCTCCTGCTGGACCATGGTTAAAATTCAGGGGTCATCTGGATAAAATTAGTGACAACGCCTTATTGGGGGCGGTAAATGCTTATACGGAGATAGCTGGAGAGACTCTTAACCAACAAACTGGACAAAGACAAAGTGTTCCTGAAGTAGCTAGATCCTATAAAAATGCTGGGGTGAAATGGGTTATTGTAGGTGATGAAAATTATGGAGAAGGATCCAGTCGCGAACATGCCGCCATGTGCCCACGTTTTTTAGGAGCTGTAGCAGTGATTGTCAGGAGCTTTGCTAGGATTCATGAAACAAATTTAAAAAAACAAGGTATATTACCCTTTACCTTTTCCAATCCAAATGATTATGATTTAATTAAAGAGTCTGATAAAATATCGATATCAGATTTGGCGAGTTTAGAACCCAAAAAAGATGTGGTGGCTGCGATTATTCACCAAGATGGTTCTAGGGATGAAATTAAATTGTGTCATACCATGAATAAAGAACAAATCGGATGGTTTAAGGCCGGTTCAGCCCTAAATATACTTGGGAACTAATCAACTACACCACTTATCATTAAGAGAGGTGTTTTGATGAATATTCACGAATTTCAAGCCAAACAATTATTTAACAAGTATGGAATTTCGGTCCCTAATGGGCAGATAGCTTCTACTCCAGTAGAAGCTATCTCAGCATCTAAGCAGATTGGAGGAGATCGATGGATAGTGAAGGCCCAGGTTCACACAGGTGGCAGAGGTAAAGCCGGGGGAGTAAAAATTGCTGAAACGATAGATGAAGTTAAGAAACATGCTGAATCTATTCTAGGAATGACTCTCAGAACCAAACAAACTGGGCCGGAGGGGAAAATTGTTCATACTGTATTAGTGGAGGAAACGAGTAACATTGATCGGGAAATCTATTTATCATTATTGACCGATCGAGCTCATGCCAAGGTGGTTGTGGTGGCAAGCGCTGAGGGAGGGATGGAAATTGAAGAACTGGCAGAAAATCATCCGGAGAAAATCGCTAAGGAATATATTGCCATCGAGACAGGTATAAGATCTTTTCATATTACTTCTTTAGCTCAAAAGATAGGTATTACCAAAAATCTATATAAAGATTTCGTAAAACTGTGTAAATGTTTATATCAGCTATATTTGGAAAATGATTGTTCCTTAGTTGAAATCAATCCACTGGTCATTACCAAAGAAGAAAAAATAGTTGCTTTGGATGGTAAGATCGGTTTTGATGAAAATGCTTTATATCGACAAAAGAATATAATGGAATTACGTGATGCCAGAGAGGAAGATCCTAGAGAAGCAAGTGCTGCCGAGGAAGGATTTAGTTATGTTTCTTTGGATGGTTCGATTGGTTGTATGGTAAATGGAGCAGGTCTGGCTATGGCGACAATGGATCTTATTAAGTCATATGGTGGTATGCCGGCCAACTTCCTGGATGTTGGAGGTAGTGCTACTATTGAAAAAGTAAAAACGGCCTTCAAATTGATTTTATCTGATGGTAAAGTTAAGGCAGTATTAATTAATATATTTGGTGGGATAATGAAATGCGATGTTATCGCTGAAGGTATAGTTGGCGCTGTTAAGGATTTGGGAGTTAATGTTCCTCTGGTTGTTCGTTTAGAAGGAACTAATGTAGAAAGAGGTAAAGACATACTTGACAAATCTGGATTGCAGATTCAGGCAGCGAATACCTTCGCGGGTGCCGCTAAGAGGGCAGTTGAGGCATCAAGTTAATAACAGTTATCAGTCTTCAGTTGTCAGTCATCAGTGGACAGTTTAAACAATTTTACTGATGGTTGTCTAAAAAAGGCTGAAGACAGATAACTGAACACTGACGACTGACGACTGATAACTGAATAAAAGAGGTAAATATGTCAATATTACTTGATGAGAATTCAAAGGTAATAATTCAGGGGATTACAGGCAAACATGGCATGTTTCATGCAAAAGCCTGTCGGGAATATGGCACCAAGATAGTGGGTGGTGTTACTCCAGGGAAGGGTGGTCAAACAGTCGAAGGTTTTCCGGTATTTAATTCGGTTAGAGAGTCTGTCGTACAGACTGGAGCTGATGTGAGCTGTATTTTTGTTCCTGCGCCTTTTTGTTATGATGCATTAATTGAGGCTATTGACGCTGAGATTAGTTTAATAATTTGTATCACTGAAGGTGTCCCTGTACAGGATATGCTGAAGGTTAAAAATTATTTAAGAGGAAAAAAATCTATTCTAATAGGAGCAAATTGCCCTGGAATAATATCACCAGGAAAATCCAAGGTGGGCATAATGCCGGGATATATTCATAAAAAGGGTAATATAGGAATAGTTTCCAGAAGTGGGACCTTAACTTATGAAGCAGTAGCTCAGGTATGCTCTGTTGGCTATGGACAATCCACCTGTATAGGTATAGGCGGTGATCCTATTAGAGGGCTAGGATTTATAGAATGTCTAGAATTATTTAATAAAGATGATGACACAGAGGCCATTGTCTTAATTGGTGAGATAGGCGGTGACGATGAAGAGAAAGCCGCGGAGTGGATAAAGAAATATTCTAAAAAGAAGGTAATATCCTTTTTTGCCGGCTTAACCGCTCCTCCAGGAAAACGTATGGGCCATGCGGGAGCTATCATTTCAGGAAACTCTGGTACCGCTGAAAGTAAGATTGCCGCAATGAGAGATGCTGGAGTGCCAGTGGCCAAAAGAGCCAGTGAAATTGGCGCTACTTTAAAAGCCGCTTTAGGAGGATAGTTGAGAGGTAAGAAATATAGTAGAAGTGCTGATAGTTGGTCCGGTAAGTATTATGAAAGGTAGTGGGAGGAAAAAGTATGATTGAATGTCTGCGTGCATTTTTTCTGTCTTCAATTGGTAAGAAACAAGTTTTAGCTATTACGGGCTTTTGTTTATGTCTATTTGTTTTGGGACATTTAGGAGGAAACTTTTTAATTTTCAAAGGGCCGGAAGCTTTTAATGGGTATGCTGAGAAGCTGGCTTCTTTAGGCATTATTTTATGGCTGGTACGAATAGGTATAATTACCATCTTTTTAGTTCATCTGGTATTTATGTCAATTTTGGTGGTTGAAAATTGGATGGCCAGAGATGTCTCTTATAAATATAAAAGGTCTTCCCCTGAAAGATCTATTGCTACCAAAACTATGCCCTATACTGGCGTGGTTATTTTTGTTTATATAATTTTTCATTTATTGGATTTTACTTTTGCTGCTCATGAAGGTGTTGGCGCGATGATAGCCAATAAGGATTTAGGGCTTTATGGAGTAGTAGTTAATACCTTTTTAAATCCATACCATTCATTAGCCTATATAGTAGTTATGATATTGATTGGATGGCACATTAGTCATGGTATTCAGAGTGTATTTCAAACTATAGGCATTTATCATTCCGCATATACTCCAGGGATAAAAGTTGTCAGTGATACTGTCGGTCTAGTTGTTGCTGTAGCGTTTAGCAGTATACCGATTTTTATAATGGTTAAGTTTTAGATCTTATTAAGAGGGATTTTGATGAAACTCGACGCAAAGATACCCGATGGGCCAATAAAAGAAAAATGGACTAAACGAAAATTTGAAATGAAGTTGGTTAATCCAGCCAATAAAAGAAAGTATAATGTGATTGTGGTGGGTACTGGATTGGCAGGTGCTTCTGCCGCAGCTTCTTTAGCTGAACTTGGTTATGGTGTAAAAGTATTTTGTATTCAAGATAGTCCTAGACGAGCGCATTCCATAGCTGCTCAAGGGGGTATTAACGCGGCTAAAAACTATCAAAATGATGGTGATAGTGTTTTTCGTTTATTTTATGACACAGTTAAAGGTGGAGATTTTAGATCCAGAGAGGCTAATGTCTATCGTTTAGCGGAGGTTAGTAATAGTATTATGGATCAATGCGTGGCTCAGGGAATCCCTTTTGCTAGGGATTATGCTGGTCTTTTGGATAATCGATCTTTTGGTGGAGCTCAAGTATCAAGAACATTTTATGCTAGAGGACAAACGGGCCAGCAATTATTGCTGGGGGCATATTTCGCGATGATGAAAGAAGTTGGCAAAGGTACTGTCGAGATGTTTCCCCGGCGAGAAATGATGGATTTGGTGGTGGTTGATGGAAAGGCGCGAGGAATTACTGTTCGAAATTTGATCGATGGAAATATCGAGTCTTATGCCGCTGACGCGGTAGTATTAGCTACCGGTGGTTACGGCAACATATATTTTCTTTCTACTAACGCCATGACTTCCAATGGATCGGCCGCATGGAGATGCTATAAAAAGGGAGCTGGTTTAGCCAACCCTTGTTTTGCTCAGATTCATCCGACCTGTATTCCGGTGCATGGTTCCTATCAATCAAAATTGACCTTGATGAGTGAAAGTTTGCGTAATGATGGCAGAGTATGGGTTTCCAAAAATAAAGATGATAAACGACATCCTAATGAAATTACTGAAGAGGAACGAGATTACTATTTAGAGCGACGTTATCCAAGTTTTGGTAATCTGGTACCTAGGGATGTTGCTTCCAGAATAGCCAAAGAACGATGTGATGCCGGTTATGGAGTTGGTACTGGCCTGGCGGTTTATTTAGATTTCAAAGAATCCATTGAAAGATTGGGTAAAAATGTAATTGAAGAGAAGTATGGTAATTTGTTTCATATGTATGAAAAAATAACCGCTGCCAATCCTTATCAAGAGCCCATGATGATTTATCCAGCTATTCATTATACAATGGGAGGGCTTTGGGTTGATTATGATTTGATGAGTAATATTCCAGGTCTCTATGTATTAGGAGAAGCAAACTTTTCTGATCATGGAGCTAATCGTTTAGGAGCTAGTGCCTTAATGCAGGGGTTGGCGGATGGATATTTTATCGCACCATATACTATTGGACATTATTTGGCTAGTAGTCAATTGGAAAAGGTTGAGACTTCTCATCAGGAATTTGAACGGGCTAAGTCTCAGGCTACAGAGAAGATAAAGAAACTTTTGGCTATTAAAGGTAAAAAGACGGTAGATGATTTTCATAAGCAACTGGGATTGTTGATGTGGAACAATTGTGGTATGGCTCGTGATGAACAAGGCTTGAGAGAAGCCTTAGCTAAAATTCCTGAAATAAAAGAAGAGTTCTGGCAAAACGTCATAGTTACCGGAACTGATGAAAGTATCAATCAATCTTTAGAAAAGGCAAATAGAGTTGCCGATTTCTTGGAGATGGCTGATGTGGTTGTACGGGATGCTCTAAATCGTAAAGAATCTTGTGGTGGTCACTTTAGATCAGAAAGTCAGACTGAAGAAGGTGAAGCTAAAAGGGATGATGAAAATTTTTCTAACGTTTCAATTTGGGAATTTCAAGGGGAGGGCAGAGAGCCTGTCATGCATAATGAGCAATTGCAGTTTGAGAATGTAAAACTGACCACCAGATCTTATAAATAGAGGGGTAATACATTATGAGTGATAAATTGATCAATTTAACTCTTAAAGTCTGGCGCCAGTCAAATTCTACAGATAAAGGGCAATTTGAAACCTATGAAGCCAAAGATATAAGTACTGATGCATCTTTTTTGGAAATGCTGGATATTGTAAATGAAAGACTGGAAATTGAGGGTAAAGAGCCGATTGCTTTTGATCACGATTGTCGTGAAGGAATATGTGGAATGTGTGGATGTATGGTAAATGGGGAATCTCATGGTCCAGAAAAGGGAACAACTCTTTGTCAAACCCATATGAGAATTTTTAATGATGGTGAAGTGATAGTTATTGAGCCATTTAGAGCAAAGTCTTTTCCTGTTTTAAAAGATTTAATTGTTGACAGATCTGCATTTGATCGAATTATTGCTAATGGAGGGTATGTTTCTGTTAAGACCGGAAGTCCCCAAGATGCTAATTCTATTTTGATTACTAAAGAAAAGGTCGATTTAGCCATGGACGCATCTTCTTGTATAGGCTGTGGTGCGTGCGTTGCTAGTTGCCCCAATGCATCCGCGATGTTATTTGTTGGAGGAAAGGTTAGTCAGTTTGCTCTATTACCTCAGGGACAGATTGAAAGAGAGCAAAGGGTAATGAAAATGGTAAAACAGATGGATAAAGATGGTTTTGGTAATTGTTCTAATGAATATGAATGTTCTGTAGACTGTCCTAAAGAAATAGATGTGTCACATATTGCTCGAATGAATTGGGAATTTATACGGGCGTATTTTTGTAAACCGCCGGCATGACGAATAATCATTCAAATTTAATTAATTTAAATAGTATATTTTTTTAGCTTTGATGCTAAAGTAGCTGCTAGAGTGCATTTAATCAAGTCACCTAATATAAAAGGATATAGACCCAAAACCAATATTTTGTCCGATGGAACAAAATAGGATAACATAAATAATCCCGGTATATAAATAAGAATACTTCCGAGAATGACTGTTATAAGGGCTTTTTTGAAGCTTCTGGTCCAACCAATATCCGAGAAGTAACCAATAGTCATTGCCGCAAATAACATTCCTATTAAATAACCAAAAGTTGGTCCCCAAAGTAAACCTGATTTTCCCATCGCAAATACTGGTAAACCTAACGCGCCGATACTTAAATAAATAAATACAGATATTCCAGAACGTTTCCAACCCCACAAGAGTGCCAAAAAGATAACTCCAAAAGTTTGTCCGGTGATTGGTACAGGGGTATAAGGAAGTGGTATTGAAACCTGGGCCATAATTGATAATAAGAATACTCCGAGAAAAATACTAAGTATATTTAATAATGTGGGATTGTTTTTCTGTAATAATACTTGAGATACTACCGCATCGTTCGTCATTTTCATCCCTCCCTATAATCAGGTTCAACTAAAGGAACTAAGAAACTATTGCAAGTATGTAGTCGAAAAATTATGAGATGTCTATGGAAAAGTATATCATTAGACGTTACCAGTACTTATTGATAACCCAATACTATGCTTCTTTAGCGTTCTTCCATGGGCTTGAAGCTATCTAAAGGTGTTCCCATATAAATTTGTCTTGGTCTGCCTATTCTACATGCTTTATCTTTTCTCATTTCTAAGAATTGAGAGATCCATCCTGGCATACGACCTATAGCAAAACAAACAGTATAAGCATTGGTTGGTATACCGATAGCTTTATAAATAATTCCTGAATAGTAATCAATATTAGGATATAGTTTTCGTTCAACAAAGTAATCGTCCTTTAGAGCCGCTTCTTCTAATTCTTTAGCAATTTCTAATATGGGATCCTTAATTCCTAATCTGTCTAAAACCTTATCACAGGCTTTTTTAATTACCTTGGCTCGAGGATCGAAGTTTTTATAAACTCTATGACCAAATCCCATTAATCTGCGGGGATTACTTTTGTCTTTGGCATCTTCAATAACTTTTTTTACGTTTCCACCTTCTTCTAGTATTTGTTGGAGCATTATCATAACTTGTTGATTAGCTCCACCGTGTAAGGGTCCCCATAAAGCACTGATTCCAGCTGAAACAGCGGCGTATAGGTTTGTTTGGGCGGATCCAACCAGCCTAACAGTTGAGGCTGAGCAATTTTGCTCATGGTCCGCATGTAAAAGGAAAAGGAGGTCTAAGGCATCTTCGACTTCAGGGATTATTTCATAGGGATAAGAAGGAGTATCAAACATCATATTTAAAAAATTACCAGTAAAAGAAAGATCATGTCTAGGGTAGACCATGGGTTGCCCAATGGATTGTTTATAGGCGAATGCTGCCAGAGTTCTGATTGATGAGATTAATCTCAATATATTTTCATCCCAATGTTTAGTATCATGATCTTCTGGACCACAGTTTGGATAATAGGCAGACATAGCGCATACCATTGATGAGAGTATAGCCATAGGATGAGCCGAACTAGGGAAGCCAGTGAAGAAATGATGCATACTTTCGTGGAGCAGTGCGTGTTTTTTAAGTCCAGCTTTAAATTTGGTTAACTCTTCTTGGTTGGGTAGATGACCATGAATAACCAGATAACATCCTTCTACAAAGGAAGTTTTTCCAGCGAGTTCTTCAATGGGAATACCCCTATATCTGAGGATTCCTTTTTCACCATCGATAAAGGTAATGTCTGAAAGACATGATCCTGTATTTGCATATCCTGAGTCAAGGGTTATCATACCGGTATCTGCTCTGAGCTTTCGAACATCTATTGCTTTTTCTCCAGCTGTGCCTTCAATTATAGATGTTTCATACTCTTTTCCTTCGTATAATATTTTTGCCATAGACATAGATTGCCCCCTTAAAGCTTAAATAGATTTTTCAATAATAAATAATGAGTAGTAAACCTTATTATATAATCATAATGTAATTATTGTATCTTATAATGCTAAAGATATGAATATAAAATGTTGATTCATCTGAATAAATTTTTTTCTTGGAAGTTAAAATTAGGCCAGAATCAAATTGACATGTTTAATTTGAGAAACATATAATGCTTTATGGGCTAGTGGATGAATGTTTTTATCAAGGAGGTAACTATTATGGGAAACAATCCAATTAGAGTCGCTGTTACTGGTGGAGCTGGACAAATAAATTACAATCTGTTGTTTAGAGTCGCGGCAGGAGACCTTTTTGGTCCCGATCAACCTGTTGCTTTAAATATTCTTGAGTTACCGGTTGCTATGAAAGCTTTGGAAGGTGTGGCAATGGAGCTGGATGATTGTGCTTTTCCATTACTTAAAGACATAGTGATAACTGATGATGTGAATAAAGCTATGAAAGATATAAACTGGGCCCTGTTGGTAGGAGCAAAACCCAGAGGCGCAGGCATGGAAAGATCGGACTTGATAAGAGAAAATGGACCTATTTTTGTCAATACCGGAAAAGCCATTAATCAATACGCATCCTCTGATGTTCGAATAGTAGTAGTGGGTAATCCATGTAATACTAATTGTTTAATTACAATGCATAATGCCCCTGATGTACCTAAGGATCGTTTTCAAGCTATGACCAGATTAGATCAAAATCGAGCCAAGACCCAATTAGCTAAAAAAGCTGGGGTAGATGTAACCACGGTTGAAAATGTAGTTATCTGGGGAAATCATTCAACTACTCAAGTGGTGGATTATTATAACGCTTCTATTCAAGGTAAACCAGTGAAAGAAGTAATAAATGATATGAACTATTTACAAGGAGAGTTTAACTCAACTGTGGCCAAAAGGGGAGCCGCAATAATTGCCGCTAGGGGTAAATCATCAGCTGCTTCCGCTGCCTCAGCGTGTGTGGACGCGGTGCGTTCATTAGTAAATCCTCATAACGCTAATGAAGTTTTTAGTAATGCGGTTCTTAGTGATGGAAATCCTTATGGAATTAAAGAAGGTTTGATCTTTTCATTTCCTTGTCGTAGAAAAGGGTATGGAGAGTATGAAATAGTTACTGGTTTCGAATGGGATAGCTTTTTGCAAGATAAAATAAGACAAACTGAAGAAGAATTATTAAAAGAGAAAGAAATAGTAAAAGATTTACTTACATGAATTGAAGGAACTAGCAATTAAAGCTGTCTGATTAAAGCTGGGGAGTACAAAGGGTGGTGATAGAATGACAAAAAGGGTTTTGGTTACTTCAGGTTTACCATATTCTAATGGTAAACTGCATGTCGGTCATATAGCGGGAGCCTATTTACCAGCAGATATATATGTGCGTTTTTTGCGTATTAAGGGAAGGGACGTAAGGTATGTTTGTGGTTCAGATGATCATGGCGTTGCTATTAAACTGACAGCTGAGAAGGAAGGAAAGAGTCCTAAGGAGGTTGCTGAATATTACAATGACCTACAAAAAAAGGCCTTTGATGGTTTAAATATTAAGTTTGATGTTTATGGGGCGACCAGCAGAACTTCTTATCATAAAAAAAGTAGCCAAGATTTCTTTTTAAATCTTTATAATAAGGATTGTTTTGAGAAAAAAGTCTCCAGGCAGTTTTATGATGAAGGTAAGAAGATGTTTTTACCTGATCGATATGTAAAGGGAACATGTAAGTTTTGTGAAACTCCCAATCAAAACGGTGATCAATGTGAGAATTGTGGCAAAATACTTGATGTAGACACTTTGATTGACGCTAAAGGAGTTAATTCTGGACAGACGGCTACCGTAAAGGATACGGTTCATTGGTTTTTTGATTTAAGTAAGTTTGAAAAAGATATCCTTGAGTGGTTAAATAAAGCAGAAATACGTGATCACACGCGTAATTTCGTGCGAGGAACAATTTCCACTGGTTTGGTGAAGCGATCGATAACCAGGGATTTAGATTGGGGAGTGCCTGTTCCCTTAGAAGATCCTGATGCTCAAGATAAAGTTTTATATGTCTGGTTTGATGCTCCTATTGGTTATATTTCCAATACTCAGCAAATGTGTGAGAAGATGGATGGTAATCCTGATGATTATAAGAAATGGTGGAACTCTGATGATTGCGATATTGTACATTTTATCGGAGAAGATAATACTATTTTTCATACCATTATCTGGATCGCTATGCTTAAATTAGGAGGTTCTTTTCAATTACCTCGAGCTGTAGTGGTTAATCAATTTTTGAATATTCAATTTCCGGGTCAAGATGAAGAAAAGATTTCTAAATCTAGGGGTACAGCGGTTTGGATTGATCAATATTTAGAAGAAGGTGGTCATCCTGATAGTTTACGTTATTATCTAACTTTAATCGCTCCAGAGCGTCATCGTACAACTTACAAACCAGAGGATTTGATTCAAAGGCATAATACTGATTTAGCCAATGTTCTGGGCAACTTTGTAAATAGAATTATGTCTTTTACTCATAAGAATGTAGGAGCCTTTGTTCCCGAATATCCATTAGAAAAGATTACCGAAATTGATAAGGCTTTTATGGATAATCTAGATAATACTCGTAGGTTTGTTGAACGAAGTATTGAAAACTATGAATTTAAAGCAGCCCTAAAAGGTATAATGGATTTTTGTCGAGACGGAAATAAATATCTGGATGATAAAGCTCCGTGGGTAACCAAAAAAACCGACATGGAAACCACCTGCGTAACTTTGGCTCATGGTATTTATGCTATTCATTTTTTAACCATCGGCTTATATTCTTTTCTTCCTGCATCTGCCGTTAAAATGGCAGGTTTTTTGGGTCTAAGAGAAGAAGATATAAAATGGGATATGCCACTGATTAAACCAGGAACTCCAATAAATAAACCTGAAATATTGTTTAATAAAATTGTCTAACAATTAAACGCTTAAACTGCAGGGTGTAAGTGAAACTTGCACCCCGCGTAAGTAATGTAAAATTATTATTACTGGAGAATCTATGGCCAAGATTGTACTATGTTTTTTAATATTACTGAGATGTTTTGAAAAAATTCAATGCAAAATAAGTAAATTATAGGTGGTTGTTGCCTATTAGAATACTACTAACCACGAACAACTACACTATAGACGTAGGAATTACATAGAGAAATATAGTAAGAAAGTGGCACACACTTCCGCCTAATACGAATAAGTGCCATATTGAATGGTTAAAGGGTAATTTTTCCCATAAATAAAAAATTGCTCCAAGGCTATAGGTCGCTCCACCAGCTGTTAATAGAATAAAGCCATTCATTGTTAAGCTGTCGATCATCGGTTTAAGGGCAATCATTCCTAACCATCCCATAATTATATAGATAATTGTTGAAATTACATTAAAGCGCCCAACAAAGAAAACTTTAAAAATAATTCCGATTAATGATAACCCCCAGATAATGGAAAATAGGAAAAATCCCCATGGGCCATGAAGGCTGACTAGAGTCATGGGAGTGTAAGTTCCCGCAATGAGAATATAAATAGCGATATGATCCATCTTTCTGAAAAAAACTTTTAATTTAGGGGAAGAAAAAGAATGGTATAAGGTTGAGCAGGTATATAAAAGTACAAGTGATGCGCCAAAGATGGAGGTGCTGACAATATGCCAGATATTTCCGTTTTCTATTGAATAGACAATCAACAATACCAATCCGGCAATACTCAGTAAAGTTCCTAGCCCGTGGATAATTCTATTGGCCCATTCTTCTGAATTACTATATTGATATAGATCTTTGTATGATTCCATTGGTTTACCTTAATTCCTAATCAGCTTGAGAAATGAATTTCAATACAAATGAGCATAGGTTACCAGAGACGTACTTTAAATTTTCTTTAAATTCATTTATCGTGTTTTCATAGGCATAATCGACAATCGCTCTGATCACGGTGTTAGGGATTTTATTGATATTGGCTGTATGGACACTTGCGCTGGTTTCCCAATCTACTGATAATCCTCCATATTGATTAAAAAGGCTGTCTCTTCTTTCTGTTTCAACGATATCCTCATTTCCAGATACAATGACTCCGGTTTTTAGTTTTTGACTAGCTTTATCAAAAGATAATAACTGTTGATTAAGTTGGGGGGTAGTTTTATGTCTAGGAGCAGGTTGTAAGCCCTGAAACTTTTCGTAATAGTCGTGTTCAACTACTTCTGTCCCTAAAATGAAATCACCAATTTTTACTTCTTTGGATAAAGCACCACCAGAGCCAATGTGCAGGATATATTGGGGCCTAAAATTGCATATGAGCAGTTGAGTTGTGGACGCGGTCTTAATTTTGCCCTCTCCAGTTATAGATAGAACTACTTTTTTATCAGCAAGAGTTCCAACATAGAAATTTCTTTCATTTATTCTAACTTTTTCAACATTCTGGAGTTTTCTTATTAAGTATACGATTTCATTTTTAAGGGCCGCGGTTATAGCTATCATGAACAAGAGATTTGCAGAAAAAGGCTAATTTGTCAAATAATAATAAAGATATATTAGCTAATGACCTATATGATCTAATGAAGAGTGTGTTAATATTGGGGCAATATTTTTAGATCGATATTGGTTATATTAAAAGTTTTTATAAAGAAATCAGCCGATTTTTCGCCTTCAGAGATTGAAATTTCTTGAATGAGTTCCCCGGAGCAGGTATTAGATTTATATATATTACTAGAATTGTTAGTGCTCAAATCTAGAGTTATATCTTCATTTAAAGACATGGGATTGCCATTCTCATCTATTGCAACTAAACTGAATTTATTACACTCATTGATTTTTATTTGATCTGGTCCATTAATTATAAACGAACCGGGTAATTTTTGAATAGAGGGTACTTTTTCACAGATACGTCGCCCAACATCATCGTTGCCTATATCGTAATATCCTTTTTTGCATACACAAACTTCTTTTTGAATATCTGGAATGGTGTTTTGCCCACAGTTCCATATACAATCTCCTTCGGTGGTAAGTCTGTGATAGGGGTCATCACATGGCTGCATTTCTTGAAAAGTATTGCAGTAAGGAGCATCAATTGTTGCGCAAGATCCGTTTTTATAATTACCAAACAACCCGGATAAAACGTAAAGTGATTTTTCATCTTTATTTTTAGATTGTTCTGAGTATGTTCCGATTTTTTGCTGATCCTTGGAATTTTCTTGTGAGTTTTCGATAGGGTAAGATTGACTCTTTATTTGGACATTGACATAAAAAGTAAGAAAATCAGATTGTAATATACTAGGTTGAAAGTGATATCCTCGTTTGGATGAAAGGCAGTAAATAAAGTCCCCTCCGTTATTATTCAGCTTAATGTATTTTTCTTCTTTTCCTTCACATAAGCATGGCCCTTCATGGATGAGAGAGGCTTCATTCTTTTCCAGTGAGCATTGATTATTAAAAGTAGTGGGAATACTGAAATTAGATTTATTTGATAAACCACATAGAGGGAAATTACCTTTTTCACATATGTCAATTTGTTCTTCTATGGGAATAACCTTTTTGGCGGTTAATTGGTTGGAAGTCTCTGAAATAAGATTCTCTGCAGATTCGCCAAAATCCAAATTAGCTTTTATTTGGCGTTTGGTGGTAGGTTGTATTGATTTACTTTTTATATTGTCATTATAAACAATGGTATCATTTTTAATATCTGGAGGTTGAGAGCAGAAAATGGAAAATAGTAAGGAGAATAAGAAAATGATTTTTAGAGTAATTGGTAAAATCTTAATAAGAATATTTATATTATTATAATTGTAATTGTATTTCAACTATAAGCTCCCATGACAGTTTAGCTTAAATTCGGATATCTGTGAAATATCCGAGAAAATTACCAAAGTATAATTTTGATTCGACTTTGTAGGGTAAAGACTTTATGATTGAATAATTTATTTATAAAATCAATAATTTGTACTCATTGCTTTTTTGGAGATAACTGGTCAAAAATAGAAAACAGCCATGGGCGAATGGCAAGAATTATTCCTATGTCATGTTTTTCTTTAGGGGGTAAGGTATTATCTAGTTCTGTTATTTCATGAATTTCTCGGTGTAACTTCATTAATTTTCTTTGAACTAGTTGTATCGATGCTTTTGATAATTGATAGAAATTGAAACTGAAAAAACGATTAGGACCATCAAATGGACTATATAAGAACTCATTTAGGGCCTTTTTTTCAAATTTGTTTTGGATAGGTCCACCTCTGGACCATTCAATGTTAGCAGATACAAACAATTTAATTCTATTGTTTGTATGAAGCTCTATTAATTTATGTTTATCTAATCTTAGTAATAGTTGTGATAATTTGGTTTCAGATATTTCAAAGTTATTGAGAATACCTTCATGGTCCCATCCGTTTACAACTAGGTAAAATATAGTAAGAAGGTTGAGATCGTTGGCTAGTAGGGTTTCTTGTTGGTGAGATAAAACAGAAGTAGGTGTTGATCTTTTATCGGCTAATTTTACTAGTTCGAAAAGAGAAATGTCTAAGTTATTACATATCTGTTCCAATCTGTTCAGTGAGATAGTTTCTTCAGAGAATAGGCGCTTAATACTGGGTTCGCTTAAACCTAATTTATTAGCTAAGGTTTTATAGGTCCAACCTTTGGATTTTAAATATTTTTTTAAAGTTTGTAATAGTGATGATGTTTGTTGCATAAATAGATACTCCGGCATGCTTATATATCAGTTTTTAGTTTAAGTAAAGTCAATAAGTTAGGGTTTTTTCAACTGTTTGAATAAATAAATTTATTTTCTTCCCAAGTGTCTATAGGCGATCATGTAAATCATTATAAATTTTTATCTTAGCGCTAATTAGGTGTTAATTGCGGTAATTGAGCTGAAAAATATTGCAAAAAAGTCGCATTTTTCTTAATTTGGTTGTTAAAAAAAGTCGATTTGCGGTAAATCAGTAATTTTACCTTGCTTCTCTAGTGTATAAGTGCTATTCTACCGATTATTCTGTAGGATATGGTTTATGTTTTTAATATCAAATATATAAGTAGGATTTATTATGGAAAAATATACTGGTTTTAACAGTGAAAATTTTGGTCGGTTAACCTTTAATAAAAAAAGCATGGCTAGATATTTAGCCAAGTCTTCCTATGCTCAATTACTACGCAATATTGAACAGGGAGATCGTTTAGAAAGGGATCTGGCCAAACAAGTTGCCCATGCCATGAAAGAATGGGCCATCTCCAAAGGTGCCACTCACTTTACTCATTGGTTTCAACCTCAAAGAGGTGGAGCAACCGCTGAAAAACATGATGCTTTTTTAACCGTATTGGAAAATGGTGAGGTACTTGAACGATTTACAGGTAAACAATTGATAAAGGGAGAACCGGATGCTTCAAGTTTTCCTTCTGGTGGGATGAGAACGACCTTTGAAGCTAGAGGATATACTGCTTGGGACCCATCTTCACCAGCTTTTATCTCGCAAACTGAAAGATCCAGAACCTTGGTTATTCCGAGTGTATTCTTTTCCTTTACTGGTGAAGTATTGGATATGAAAACACCGTTATTAAGAAGTCTTGATGTGGTGGAGAAACGAGCGTTAAAACTATTAAGATTCTTAGGTAACAGATCAAGTAAATATGTTAGAACCACAGTAGGTCCTGAACAGGAATATTTTGTTGTGGATAAAAAGTTTTATGACAAACGAATTGATTTACTAATGACGGGTAGAACCTTAATAGGTAATGTTCCTGCCAAACATCAGCAAATGGAGGACCATTATTTTGGAGCAATAAAACCTCGTATTTTGGAATTTATGCATGATCTGGATGTCGCCTGTTTTGAACGTGGTATTCCTGCTAAAACCAGGCACAATGAGGTGTCTCCAGCTCAATTTGAGATCGCTCCATTTTTTGAAAGGGCTAATATAGCTGTAGATCATAATTTGCAGTTAATGGATCTAATGAAAGCGATTGCGGAAAAGCATGGTTTGGTGGTGTTATTACATGAGAAGCCATTCGATGGAGTAAATGGTAGCGGGAAACATATTAATTGGTCATTGAGTGATTCAGAAAATCATAATTTACTAGAGCCTGGCATCTCACCTAAAAAAAATATTCAATTCTTATTATTTTTATCAGCGGTACTTTTAGGGGTTCATAAACATGGTCATCTTATAAGAGCCTCAGTTGCGGAAGCTGGTAACGATCATAGGTTAGGGGCAAACGAAGCGCCTCCTCCCATAATGTCTGTTTTTCTAGGAGAAAATATAGAAAAGCTCTTAGATGATATTAGAAGAAATGATTTTGAGGTTCACGAAATAGCGCATGAAATTGATCTAGGGCTTCGTAACTTACCCCAGTTTGCTTTAGATAGTATGGATAGAAATAGAACATCTCCCATCGCGTTTACCGGCGATAAATTTGAAATAAGAGCAGCGGGTAGTTCAAGTAATATTTCAGAGCCTGTTACAGAGTTAAGTTTAGCGGTTGCGGATGGTCTAGATGCTGTTTTGTCTGAATTAGAGGAACGTAAGGATAAATATGATAACATTCGTACTACAGCCTTAGAAGTAGTACAAAATATCATCGAAGAAACTTCACGAGTGAGATTTACAGGTAATAATTATGATGTCAATTGGCTAAATGAGGCAAAAACAAGAGGTCTTCCTATTGCTACCAATACTCCTTCAGCTTTGAAGTGTTTATTGGAAAAAGATATTGTTTCTTTGTATGAGAAATATAATATTATCAATAAAAACGAAATAAAGGCTAGATGGGAAATTAGAATACAAGCTTATATTAAAACACTTCATATAGAACTAAAAACCTTAAAAGAAATGGCCGAAACAATTGTTTTTCCTTCATTGGTTAAGCAAATTGCTGAAGTGACCAAAGCTTATGAAGGTTTAAGAAAATCGGAAATCATCTCATCTTCTTTGAAAGATAGGCTTGATAAATATACTTCATTATTATCTGAACTGGATAATGGTACTAAAGGTGTTCAATCAATATTAGATACTGTGCATAAAGATATTGAAAGTGAAGCGGTATTTTTGGGTGATGAAGGCATGAATAAATTAAATCAACTTCGCCAGGTCTGTGATCAGATTGAACAATTGGTTGACAATAATTTATGGAACTTACCTAAATATCATGATTTGTTGTTCAAATTGTAGGTTAAACCGGGGTTGACTTAAAAAGTCGACCCCTCTAGTTTATAGCTATTAATTGTTGGTTAATAAATTGCTATTCATAGTCTTTGTATTTATCCTGATTTCTATAATATTTAGGTTCATAATTACCCCAATATTGAATATAGGTATAGGCATTTGATATGAACCAGTTTGCCCCATAAGCATCATGAAAACCTACATGCCCACCCAACCACAAGACTCGATGACCTATGTTTGGTTTACCTGCTACAACGGAAAGGGTATTTACTGGATTAGTGTATGCTACAATTGGATCATTACTGGCATGAAAGTATAATAAGGGTTTTTCAATGTAGGGTAAATATTGTTTAAGATTGTACAATCGTTCAAAATCAAGAAAAGAAATGCTATTAGCAAAGTCTTCAGGATCGTTAGCAAAACTTTTTATTCCGGCTAAGGTATGGTAATGATGGGGATGATCTTTTAAATACTCAAGAGCGAGTGGATAAAATATTTCGGCCATAAGTTCTTCTACTGGTATGGTTTTAACAAATTCTTCTTCTGTAATAGTTTTGTATTCAGCAATAATGTCATAAGCTGCTCGATAAATGACTCGCATTGTGTTTCTAATAACATCACCGGCTATTCCTTCTTGTTTTCGAATTACCCTTAGAGCGTCGTATCTATCAGCTGGACCGCTTATAGCTAGTACTGAACCGTCAATGTAGTTTGTTTCCAGGACTGTATCAAAATAACTGGCAAATGATATGTCATTTCCTCCCAAGCTAAAACCAATGAGGTGAATTTCAGAAATAAGATTAGCATAATTAGGATTTTTTAAAATGGCTTTAATGGTTAGGTAAACATCCCATCCTGCTTCGTATCCAGAAATTACCAATCGATTATTTCTTTCTATCCATTCTGGTGAGGTGCTATTTTCTAAAAGTATTAGCCCCCAATCGTAATATCTACGGAAATCTCTTGAACATAATGTAGTGTGAGAAGCATTGACGGCACCCCCAATTCCAGAGAGGCAAATTATCATTGGTCTGGGCCTTTTAGGAAGATGGACATACGCACGTCTAGTATATCCTTCATCGTTTTTTATAAATTGTTCGTGAAAGTCATGTTCTGCCAAATATTCTTTGTCGGGATAAAATAGATTGGAATAATAAGATGTTAATAACCCAGAATATCTGCGAAAATTAAAATTGATAAAAAAACTAGGGTGAATAGATTCTTGTTTTTCTATGAGCTTATCTTGACTTCGATTTGGTAAATTTTCTTGCTCTTTAACCTCCCCTTTAACGTCTGAATACAGGGGAAAAAATGTACTCCCTATCAATAATAAACCCAAGGTCAATGTTTTTAAATTAGACACAATCATAACTCTACTCCTAAAAAATAATTAATCTCGGGGGATTTAATTAAGATCTATTTGGGGTTATAAAAAAAAGTCTAATATTGGGGGTGATACTAAGACATAAATTTGGGGGATATATTTTGATATTGGTTATATTATAGCAATAAAACTATAATTTATAAATAATAAAAAAATAACCTCGTTGAATTAATAAAATATTAATTATATTTCCTGATAATTTGCTAGTGTTATGTTTCTTACTTGCAAAAAAATGGAGTATAATTATCATAAGGGCTTGGAGTTGTTTTGCTATGAAAAATATCAATGTTAAATGGAAAAATTTTTTATTATTTTTATTAATTACCTTGTATTTCTTAGTATTTTATACGCTAAGGGCAAAAGAAGATAATCATCCTTTCAAACTTCCAATTATCATCAAAGCCAATAAACTGAGCGGAATGCATGGGTTTCCCATAAAGTATTATGCAGTTATTTGTTTTACTCACCCTGATAAGGGCAATAAACCCTATCCCATACCTTTCCAGTTTGATGAAGTTAATGATGAGGGGAACTATGTACTGGAGAATGGTTTGGGTTATACTCGAGGAACTGATGATGGTTATTTAGACGATAATGATGAATTAGTAGTGATGGGAAATGATTTGGGTTATAAGTGGAACCAAAAAGGGAAGTTTCCTTTTAGTCCAATGTTTGGGCTTAGTATGCCTGTATTTGAAATTAGGTTTAAGAGTTTAACTTCAACTCAAAAACGTTATGCTTATGTTGTTTTCGATCCTAATAATAACGTACCTAGATCGAAAAAAAAATACGTTATTTTTGATAAAGAAAACCACTTTGTAAAAACTTCTAAATATTCATATCACTTTAAAAAGGATAATTATCTATTAATGGATAAGGTTCTTTTTGGGCGGAAAAAGGTTTTAAAAGGAGCGCAATATATCTATTACTTTGATGGACCGCTTTTTTTTGATTTTACCTTTAGGTCCGATGAGTTTAAAGCGTATCTAGAGGAATGGCGAGTAGGTCCTGTTCGTGCAATTTTAGCCATAGGAATGTCCTATAAAGCCTATTTTAAAGAGATCAAGACTAGTATGTTTTCTGAAATATCCTTTTTTCTCAATAGAGCATCTTTTCCAACAATTATTGAGTTTCCAATAGATGTATCCAGATACTTTAATAGGTCCACCGGTATTTTTTATGGTTTACATCTTCAAGACACTGATTATAAAACTAACATTAATTATTTAACACCACCTGAAAAAACCAAATTTTTTAAAAATTCACCTAATAAGGTCCCTTATTTAATAGGAAAAAAAGATGAGGGATTTATTTTCGTTCGTGTCCTGTTGGGAAGAAATATTATCGATTCGATTTATGAACCTCAATTATTTGATAAGAATCGATCTATGACTAAAGAAATCATAAATTCCCGACCATGGGTTGCGGGTGTAAAAACACCTATAGGCATGTTTTTCGATATTTCAGAAGCTAAAAAGAAAAAATATTACCTGGATGTTGATTTTTATTTCGATACAAAATCAAATAGTAAGCAAGAAGAGTATTATAAGAATTACCAAGATCCCCTTATTCAAGTATTTCTGGCTCAATAATTAATCCGTATCCTTGATTACTTTAGGTAAAGATTATGGGTTTGAATATATTTAATGACTGGTCGACATAGCCATTTGTTCCATGAAGAATTAGTTAAGGATGAGGGTTGATCCTTAATTTTTTCCCGTATAATAGTAGAACTTATATTTCGAATCGGGTGATTTAAAGATGGTTGTAGCCATAGATGAGGTTTATCTTGAAGTGTTCCATGGTAGTTTAAATTTTCGTATCCGCTTCGAGGAACTATTATAAAAGTTGTGAGTTTGGCTAAATCTTCAAAACGATCCCATTTATTAAATTGTTCTAAACAATCTTGTCCAATTACATAATAGAAATTATGTTCCTTGCAAGAAGGTTCTTTTGGTAGTAAGGTTAGTAAAACGTAGGCACCCCCCTCAACGCGATATTTTATTTTGTAATCAAACACTTTGATGTTATCTAAGTTTTGGGCGGCTAAATGGAGCATTTGTAGCCTGTGTTTGTGATTGGAGATGGTTTTGTCGAGTAAAGGTGTATAATCAGGTGTTAACCAGACCTCATCTATTTGGATTTGCTGGGATGCTAAGAGAAAATGAGCTATGTCTATATGTCCCCAGTGGACAGGATCAAAAGAGCCTCCTAATAGAGCAATATTTTTACCCTTTATCATGTTTCTTCCTTTTTATGCTCAATTGTTTAAGTTTCGTTTTTTTAAGTTTTAACCTTGATCAAGTTAACCGTTTGTTTAATGTTAATAGAATATATGATATATATCTTCTCCTTTCAGATATTATTTAGATTTGGGATATTAATCAATGAATATTAAAAAACATAAAACACAGAAGTATAAAAAACCAGGAGGCAAGAGCCAATTTTTTGCTAGATCATTGGTAAAGCAGGAGCAGATAGTAGGCGAGATTGAAAAAGTTGAAAAAATTGGAAAAAAAACCTTCAAAGCTGATAATTGGCAACAAGCTGGAATCGATACCCTAAAAGAACACCATTCATTATTTGTTCACGCACCTACTTCAGCGGGTAAAACTTTTATAGCTGAATCTTATATGAAGTTTATTTTTAGTAATCTAAAAGAGAAAACCAGAATTTACTATACTACTCCAGTTAAATCACTTTCAAATGATAAATATATTGAGTTTTCGGAACTTTTTGGCAGTGAGAATATAGGAATTTCAACCGGTGATGTGAAGATTAATATTGATGCTCCAATAGTTATCATGACTCAAGAAATCTTGTTCCAGATTTTATCTGACCATGAGGAATCTAGGAAACCTGACTTAGTGGTAATTGATGAGTGGCAGTTTATAGCAGATGATGAACGCGGAAGAAATTGGGAGTTTGCTTTTATCTTAATCTGTCGCATGAATATTCAATTTTTAGCCATGACAGCTACAGTAGAGAATCAGAAAGAGTTTCAAGATTGGCTCCAGAGTCTTTCTGTTCGACCAATCGAGGTAATTCAGCAGAAAAAAAGACCTGTACCTATCAAAGATGTTTTCTTTAAAGAAGGCAATGCTTACGAGATTCAGACTTTTGATGATATATTAAAATATTTTCCACGAGGAGAGCAACAATTAACCAATACATTATTGACCATTCTTGAGTTAAAACTATATCCAACAATATTATTCGTTGGAACTAGAGGAAGCTCAGCTCAAAATTTTTTGTTGGTCTCCAAAAATCTGCCTAAGTTAGAGGAAGATGAGAGCAACTTACTTAAACAGCACATTCGAAATGAAAACATTGATTTGGGGAGAGTGAGGTTAGAACTTAGGAATGCTGTTATAAAAAAAGGAGTTGCTTGTTATCACGCTGGATTGTCTTATCAGGAGAAAATTTTTGTTGAGAGCTTGGCCAAGAAACGACTATTGCGGTTCTTGGTAAGTACTAGTGCCATTTGTGTAGGAGTAAATTTTGCGATGCGCAGTGGAATATTCCTTGATTCCGAAAGAGGTAGTAGAAGCGGTAAAGAAAGGTTTTCCGATATTGAAATAAAACAGATGCTGGGCAGGGTAGGTAGAAGAGGTTATGATCAGTTTGGATTTAATATTGTAATAGGGGAGCCTTTTTTTCTTCATAATGAATATTACTCAACAGTGTTAAAACCTATACCTACTTTTGATTTATATTCTATTCTTTGTATCTACAATATCGTTGGTTGTAGTTTATCCAAGACCAGACATTTTGCTTTAAATTCTTTTTATGCATGGAAACATGGCTCATTGACACCTATTACTTCATCAGGGTCCAGAAGTCGTAAAAAGAAAAAAAGAGGAAATGATCAGAAATATGATGATCTTATTTTGCCCAAGATAAAGGAATTAAAACGATTGGGGTTTATCACTCCAGAAGGAGAAATCACTGCTAAAGGGAACTTAGCTTTAAATTTTGGTAATAAAATGGGAATGGCGGTAGCGTTATATGCAGAAAATCGAGATTTTGATCTTCATTTATTGTCAGGATTAGGAGTTAATGCACGACAGTTCACAGGAGATCCGGTGAGAAACAGAAATAGAACTTTGTTAGGTTATCTAGGTAAGGCGTTTAAACAAGATTACCCATCAGATTTCTCTATAGCGATGGTCAAGAATGTTATCAAAAAATATAATAGTCGTGGTAGATGGTCCAAACAGGCATTAAATAAAAAAATTGAATACTATCAATTCTTCAATAAAAATACCTTGGATGTGATCAACTTTGCTTTAAAAGCCAATAATTTACAGGAAATTTCACTTAGATTTTCGGATAGGTGGTTGGATAGTGGGGATCTAGAAAAAATAATTATTAATTATATTCAGGTATTGAAAAACTTAAATAATTTTCTATTAGAGATAAAAAAGGGAGATTATGTCGAGTTAGTGGGTCTGAAAAATGTAAATAATGAAGATGTAACTTGGGAGATTGATATATTAACCGCGCTTTTTAAAACCTCAATTCAACAAAACAGTAGTTGATTTATAACTTAAAATTATTAATAATGCCGTATAATTCTGGGAGGATTTAAGTTATTTAAATACTTATAATCAACCTTCCTTTGGTTTTGATGATAGGAGAGTATTTATGCCGACTAAAATAATATCTGATTTACAAAAAGAGCGTTTATTGTATGAACCTAAAATGCCAAATGTACTTAAAGGAGACTTGTCAAGATTAGGATTGAAAAAAATTAATAAGAATGTTCATAATTCTCAACAAGATGTCATCAATAAGCTTTTTCCTAATACCAGTAATTTACCATATGTTGTTTTTGAACAAGGGGAAAATGAGCCTGATCCCAGTTGTTCCCAAAAGGTAAATATAGGTGTGGTTCTTTCTGGTGGTCAAGCTCCTGGTGGCCATAATGTTATATCCGGCATGTTTGATGCGATAAAAGAGTTTAATTCAGGAAGTAATTTGATAGGTTTTTTGGGAGGTCCATACGGACTATTGACTGGAGAATCTAGAGAGATAACAAAAGACATGATTGATTCCTATCGTAATACGGGCGGTTTTGACATGATTGGTAGTGGCCGGACCAAAATTGATACTGATGAACAATTTGCCATGGTGCAAAAAGTTTTAGAAGATAAAGAAATTAAAGGGTTGGTGATTGTTGGAGGTGATGATTCAAATACCAATGCGGGTATTTTAGCAGAATATTTAAAAAGTAAAGGAAGTGATATTAGTGTAGTAGGAGTACCTAAAACAATTGATGGTGACCTTAAAGGAGAAAATATACCCGTGTCTTTTGGTTTTGACACCGCTACCAAGGTGTATGCTGACTTGGTAGGAAATATTCAAAGAGATGCTCTGTCAGCTAGAAAATATTGGCACTTTATTAAATTGATGGGTAGGTCAGCCAGTCATGTAACCTTGGAAGTGGCTTTGCAAACCCGTCCTAATTTGGTTTTAATCTCTGAAGAAGTAGAAAAGAAAAATATGACCTTATCACAGGTGGTAGATATTATACTTGATACAGTTACAAGAAGATTTGAAAAAGGGTATGATTTTGGTGTTGCTCTTATTCCGGAAGGTATTATTGAATTTATACCAGAAGTAAAAAAGTTAATTTCGGATATTAATGAGATATTAGTTGAAAATAATGAAAAATTTCACCACTTTCATAATAAGGATGAAAAAATTGACTTTATAAATGATAATCTATCTATTTCTTCATCCTTGTTATATCAATCACTACCTAATGATATTAAAGATGAACTAATTTTAGATCGTGATCCGCATGGCAATGTTCAGGTATCTAAAATAGAAACTGAAAAACTGCTTATTGAATTGTTAAGAAAGAGATTAAACTTCTTGAAATCTAGTGGAGAATATAAAGGAAAATTTTCTTTTCAAACCCATTTTCTAGGCTATGAAGGAAGATCCGGATTCCCGTCAAATTTTGATGCCAATTATTGTTATTCTCTTGGTAAGGTAGCGTTTAAGTTAATTCAAAATAGCTGTACCGGCTATATAGCGTCTGTTTATGGTAAATCTAGTGATATTTCTACTTGGCAGTGTGGAGGAGTTCCTATCAATTCAATGATAACGATTGAAAGACGTCATGGTAAAGAAAAACCAGTTATTAAGAAGGCTCTAGTTGATTTAGAAGGAAAACCTTTTGCTGCCTTGGTTGAACATAGAGAAAAATGGGCTTTTGAAAATCAATATCATTTTCCAGGAGCAATTCAATATTTTGGTCCTGAGGAATTGACTGACAGGATACCCAAATCCTTAGCACTAGAAAGTTAATGTATTGGAATCGTCAGGTTCTGTCTAAAAAGTGCAAGATCAAGGCAGTGAGAAAAAAATGACGAGACATAACATGTTGGTTAGGTGAGGAGTTTTTTTCGATACTAACGCAGATATTGTGCTTTTTAGACAGAATCTAATTATTTTTGAGTGTATTGAACGCGTTCTCTGGTTAGAGTTAAATTCTTGGTTTCTCCATCAGATAACACTGTTAGTTCAACTTGAGAAAATTCCTCTCCTCGAATGTTTTCTACCGGGATATCTGGGGGAAGATCTATTACTGATTTACCTCCAACAGCGATTATATAGTCGCCCGAATTTATTCCAACTAAATAAGCGGGACCTTCATCAACAACGCTATTTACAAGCAAACCTTTAGGGGTTCGAGATAGTGAGACTCCAATTCCAACTAATGCGCTTTGTGGTTGGTTGGGATTTTCTAAGGGAGTAAGATAGATGTTTTTGAAGGTAGTTGGGTTATTTTTATTTAGTTCAATACCGGAGACGAGTTCTTGGACATAACCTTCCTTTTTTACCAAAATTGTTTTTCGACCTTCAGCTAATCCTGTGATTCTGAAATAGCCATCTCGATTTGAATAAGAAATTTTTGATCCTACTCCAATTCTGCAATTACTAAGAGGCCGATCGGTTTCAGCGTCGTAGATTTGTCCTTCAACAATTATAGAACCTTTATTATTTTGCGGATCTCGATCGTATTTAACTTTGTCTAAAAGTATTTCTGCTCTTTCTTCTAGAACTTCTAGAAAGCTTTTCATACTGACGGATTCGTTTTCCATACCCATTAAAGTGGTATCTAATTCATGTAAAAGTTCTTCAAGTTCTTGCGGAGAATTATTCATACCGGCAAGTAATTCGTCAATTTCTTCTGTAGACATATTTAATGGAGCGTGTGGTGATAAATCATCTTGGTCGTAAGCAATTATTTGAAAAGGGGAATCATATTCTTTACTATTTGGATCAGAGAACTTGTTTATATTCAGAGCTGGCTTTTGGTTTTCAGTTGTTGCTGATTCTGGATCAGGAGGCAAAAATCTTTCTATGTTTGATAGATATCGATTATTATATGATGGTTGATATTTTTTTGATGGTTTGATGTGTGATTTAATTTGTTTTTTTTGATAGTTTTTGTTGTGAATAGATGATATTTGATCAGGATTATCATCTGCATCAGGTTGCGGAGTATAAGCTAAATAAAGTATATAAGCCAAAAAGGCACATATACCAGACATCTTAAAGATGAAGGAAATACTTAAATTTTTCATGAACATAGATTAAATCGTACCAGTCTTTATGATGGTAGACAATATGTTTTAAACAAATAAAATAATTACTTGAGGTTATTAATTAAGATTTATTAATTAAATAAGGTGATTTTTGTTTGTTGATGATGCGACTTACTTCGTCTGCTACCAGTACTGGAACTTCATTCAACATATCTTCTGAATAACCGGCGCAGTGAGGAGTTAAGAATATATTAGATAGTTTTAAAAGGGGGTCATTAGGATGAAGGGGTTCTTTTTCAAAAACATCGATAAAGGCACTAGAATTAGGATTGGCTGATAAATAATCATAGAGCGCTGTTTGTTCGATTACCTTACCGCGTGCGGTATTAATAAGAATCATTGAAGAGGGTGCTTTTTCTAATATTGATTTATTAAATAAATGGTAGCTGGAAGGATTTAAATTACAGTGGATAGATACAATATAAGCTCGTGCGATTAGTTCATCTACGGTATTAACTTGATGTAGGTTTGGTAATTTAGGTACCTCTTTAAAAGGATCATAGACAATGATTTCATGGGGATTAAAGGCAGATAGGATGTTTATGACCTTGCCTCCGATATTACCATATCCCACAATTCCAATTGTTTTTCCTTGTAGTCGTTTTATACCATTGAGGTTGTCTCGAGTCCAAAGGCCATTTTTCATATGACTGTTGACGTTGAAAGTTCTTTTTAGGCCCTCTAAAATGTATAGAATTGTAGTTTCAGCTACGTCAGTAGCCCTAGCGGTTGGCATATAATATGCGTTACAAGAGTTAGTAGTCAAAGATTTTTGATCGATATGATCATGGCCTGATGTACATGTTATGAGATGCGAGCATTGAGGGAAATTTTGAAAAAATTGATCAGTTATTTTGAATTGACTTCCAATCAATATGACTTCACATTCAGCCAGTTTGTTGGATGGTGCAGTACCTGGTGATAGCAGTTCTAGATGATATTCGCATTGGAGCTTTTCAATATAATGTCTTTCTTTTTCTAATGTTGACAACATTCCTTTGGGAGTGGCGTTGATTCGCCCTACTTTTAATTTATGCATAGTATAGACTCTACCAGCAGTTTACAGTCTTGTATGATGACAAAAGACTGTAGACTTCGGACTTATTTAGAATTGGTATAATAATTTTGCAAAACTAACCTCAACGTTAAAGTGAGATACTTCTGTTTTTTTCTCGTTAGCGCCAGATGGAGGTGAGTATTGTCCTGATATAAGATTGACCCCAATAGAGCTTCGATAGAAAATGTCTCTGGCGATTTCAATATTTAAAGCCGTCAGTAGGCTCATTCCAAAACCTAGATAAGAAGATTTTTTGGCTGATTCACCTAATTTTGTTGAGGGAGAAACCAGTGGAAAAGTTTTGTTTTCTTCATATGCTTTGGAAATATCGGATTGAACTTGTGATTTATTGGTAGTAGTTAGGTAAGTTATTAGTACACCGGGATTTACGTGGATGTGTGTTCTGGAATTAATTTTAAAAATTATCCTACTGTATGGATTGACAATCAGATCAAACCCAGCATTTTTAGTTTGAGTGTTTTTTCTATTTTCAGCGGATTGATAGTATTGTGAAATTAGAATGTTGCTTCCTATAGAAACTTGTGGTGATAGATAGTAGCCAAACCCTAATTTGGTTTTATTATTATAAGGAAAGTTGTTTCCCAGAGTAATTTCACCTTCTCCATAGTAATTATGGTGAGAATCGTACTCGATTCTCATCGTACCTAAGGTCGATAAGTTGGAGTTGGTATATTTTTCAAGTAGCTTTTGACTCAAGGAATATTGATAAGAATAAAAATCAATTCCTACCCGGAAATTTTCGTTTAGATAACCTGCCGTTAAAGTGCTAGTTATAAGTAAATAAAAGAGTGCGGAAACGAACAATTGAGAGGTTTTGCAAAATGACATTTTTATTTCCTTCTTTTCTGGGTTAGAAAGCTTTTGTTACCTACTAAAAACAGCTACCAATTAGTATAATTAAATAAATATTTAAGTCAATATCCAAACTTTATAGTGTAATAAGCTATTTCTAATAATAATTAGTTTGTGTTGCTAGAGAGTTAATTATTGTGCAAAACCGACTCGAACTCGCGCGCTTTTTATACCGGTAGGTTTTCGTATATTTAACCTAACACAACCGGAAACGGTACCGGCTAAAATTTTGTCAGCGGTAGTTTCTCTGACTGTTTTTGCCAGAGCCTCTATGGCCGGTCTGATAAGTGCGCTTTCGCCATGATAAGCTTCAGTGTATTGGGATAGTAGTTTTGCGACATTATTGATTCGAATAGTTAGTCCGGGATGAGCACGAGAAATTTCTTTTCTAATTCTGGCTAAATGTAGTTTAAGAGTAGCCGTGAATTGTTCTTTGGTTGGAACCATAGCAGGTACTACTGCTTGCATTCGATCGATGATAAATTCAGAAATCCCGTCTTGGGCCAAAAAGTTTCGATAGTCTACTTCTGAAAAGGTTCTACCTGATTTCAGATAATCTTTACCTGCGTTGGTAGCTAGCAAAAAAGAAGCCTTTTTTACATTTACTCGAACACTTGATTGGTTTGAACCTCCATGGGGATTTTCTAATACTGAAAACTGACCTTTATCAAATGCTGCTAAGACAGATTGTTGAACATCTATGCTGGCTTTTTCAAACTCATCTAAGAATATAACAGCAAAAGGATTTTTTCTGACCGCTTTAGCAATTTTTCTTAATAAGTCCTCAGGTTTATTTAACGAATGAAGATCATAATTATTCATTTCAATTCTTTCAACCGGTAGACCCATAACTTCACCATAGGCGAAGGCCAAAGTTGTTTTGGCTAGTCCTTTATCACCACCCATTAAAAGCCTAATTCGGGGCTTATCTTGATCAGCTAATCCAGTAACCGCAATCTTGGTAAGTCTAACTAATTCATCTTTAATTAGATCATTACCAATAACAATTCTATCTAAACCGGCCCTTAGTCCTCCTATTCTAATTCTTCTAGCTTCAGGATCAAATTCGGATGGATCAATTTGATAGCGAAGCACAGTAACTTGCTCAATATATTTTCTGTCGAATTTTGCTTGTGGATTGTGTCGACGGGCATGGGCAAACATCTCATCTAAGAATTTAATGGCCTTTCTAGGTTGAGAACCAATCGGATCAAGTCTATTTGACAATTCAACAATATAAGTTAAGAGTTCTCGTGGTACTTGAGGGTATTCATAACGAGAAATCCAATTTTCTAGCATGATAACTGTTTGTTCAGTGGTGGGATGATCTTTATTAACTGTATCAAAACAAGAAGCAATGTCTTCTCTGCCGGCCATAGCTCTTTCCCAATCATCTGGTCGGGAGGTCCCTATAACCCGAATAGAACCGTCAGCTAGCTCTTCTTGAATTAAAGTAAAAAAATCTTGATTATTTCTATTGGTTGTGCCAGCTCCGGATAATGAATGAAGGTTATCAATAAATAGTATAGAGGGTCTGGCTTTAAGTGCTTCTTTAAGTGTTTTGACTTTAAATTCAAAGGTGCCAACGTATTTAATTCCGGCAGCAAAACTAGCGGCATCAATTTTGTAAACAACTGTATCGGCAGGTATTTCTGGGATTTCTCCTTCAACAATTCGATTTACCAACATTTTACCCAGTTCAGTAGAACCAACCCCAGACTCTCCAAGTATTACTATATTACCACTTTGTTGTCTTAGTAATTTCTGTTCAATTAGTTCAAGTAGTCTAAGATATGTTTCTGATGGGGTAAAAGCCCCCTGTTCTCGTATTAGGTTGGAATAATTGGTAGAATTAGCTTCCATCCATTCTACTGGATTAATATCTTGTCCTTCAGCATCAACTAAGGATATAGGTGTAGTTGGGCGGGAAGATAAAAATCGTAAAACAGGAAATGTTCCCTTTAATTGTGGTTGAAGGAGCTGCTTTTGGAAAAGAGTAATAGGTAATTATGTCTGTGTCATTACCGGTTTGACCCCAAACAAATAATAACTGGGCATTATTGCTGAAGCGAATTACTTTAGTAATTGGATCGTGATTGATTGTTTCGGCAAAAGATTTACTTCCCCACTTACTGAGAAATATAATGATAATTAATTTACAAATGACTATCCATTTTATTTGTATTGGCGCCATAAAATAACCATTAAATTAGGTGGTGTAAAAACCTCTTTTAGAGTGTTCATCTATATAATATTTTTATTAATTTAATTCAAGTGATTTGTATGTTTTATTTAGAGTATAGAGTTTATTAAAAATAATTTTAAATACCGTAAATTTAGATTTTTTATACTTTATATTTATTAGTAATTTTAAGTGGTGCGTGCAAGAGTCTCACTTGCACACCGCGTTAATTTAAGTTAGTTTATCCTTCTTATGGGGATCAAGATCGTATCGCTATTTATTTTTGTTATCTTTAAGCTCTTTTCTAAAACATATAAGATAGAGTTACGAGGAGATGATATTTATCATCGGTTGAAACGTTCTGGTAAACCTATTATTTACGTCGTTCCTCACGGTCGAATGTGGGGCCTGATTTATTATACTATAGGCCGACCTATTACCATGCTGGCTAGTCAAAGTAGAGATGGTCGGTTGGTAACCGGTGTTTTGCGTAAACTGGGTTATCAAGTAGAGAGTGGTTCAAGTAGTCGAGGAGGGATCAAAGGACTTCTTAGTTTGATTAAACACCTAAAGAGAGGAAGAGAAATAGCCGTTACTGTTGATGGCCCAAGAGGACCAGCTTTTAAGGCCAAGCCTGGTGTCGTGCTTTTAGCTTCCAAAGCTCATGCCAGTATTATTCCTATTTCATATTCTGCGAGTCGTTCCATCGTATTTAATAAATCTTGGGATAAGTTTTTGTTACCATTACCCTTTAGTAAACTTACCATAATCTATGGAAGCCCTATTAAAGTTCCTGATAATATTGATAAAAACCAGGTGGATCAATGTTGTTTAGCTATTGAGCAGAGCCTTAGAGGATTAACCGATAGAGCAGATAGACTACTCAACGGATAATATCTATGGAATTCAAATTGGAAATTTTGGGACGAATGTCTTTTGAAGAAGCTTTGATCCATCAAAAAAAAACGGCTCAAAAGGTTCGCGATCACCTGGTTCCATCCACTTTTTTATTAGTAGAGCATCCAACAGTCGTTTCAATGGGAAAAAGAAGTTCTAATAATCATATTTTAGTATCACAAGATGTTTTAGATAAACAAAAGATAAAGGTAGTTTCAACTGATCGGGGAGGACAGGTTACTTTACATATGCCGGGACAACTAGTTTGTTATCCAATTTTTGATTTAAAGAGTCTTGGAATGGGGATAAAACAATTTGTCAGCTTTTTGGCAGATATAATTATTTCCTTTTTAGATATGTTTAATATTAACGGTTATTATGATTCAAATAATCCTGGAGTGTATGTTGGTAATAAAAAAATAGCTTTCGTTGGTATCAGGGTAGATCGATTTGTGACCAGACATGGCTTTGCCTTAAACTGTTTTAATGATTTGAAATTATTTGATTATATTGTTGCATGCGGTAAATCCCACCAACTTTTTACTTCTATTCAAGTCGAAAAATCATCCAACCATAACAATATGCAGTATTACTTTGATTACTTCAAAGAACTCTTACTATGACCCCATTTAGTTTTGATAAATATCTTTTAAAGTATGTTGAAGAGATAGGAAATATTCTATTAGAACATGATCATGACAGTATTGTAGGTATGCCTTTCGATCTTCATTAGGAAGGTTCTTGTACTTTTTAGGGACATCATCGTCATAGTATAGACAAAAGGCATTAAGGTAGTTATCTAACGATCCATATCTCTCTTTTTGTTTTTCGGAAATATAGGACGTAACAATTACATCTTTGCTCAGTAATAACTCATTTATTTCTAAAATAGACATATGGCTAATTTCTACGCGTACTTGAATCGGTCCGTATTTTTCTACAGGTAGAACATAGTTTATTTCGCAGCTGTCGATGGTGTTCCAATCACAATCCCCCCACAATATACTGTTTTTCCATTCTTGGGATTTGGCTTTAGCTCCAATTTTTTTAAAAAAAGATGAAGTGACTTTTTTTAAAATGTTAGCTTGCTTATTTATATCATCTTCAGTTGTATAGAAATAATTTAAATTCACATTTGCTGTTAATAATGTTTCAGGGTTTCGAATTGTTCGACAATTTGTTAAAAGTATAAATAAAATGAAATACATGATTTTTTTAAGGGTGTTATAATTCATTTATTAGCCTTTTTAGAGCTTTTTACAACCTGGATGAATATACTGCTAATTATGTAATTTTACGCGATGGGCGAAACCCTCGCTTTGTGTTAATTTAGGGTTTTTACATGTTACGATAAAGTAATCGTAAAATTAATTCGAAACTTTAGATAGAAAATAAGCTCCTTTGATGGCATCTACAGGAGTTGGGGAGTCTGGCTGGTAGAAAGTAAAATAATCAATGGAATTATTTTTTAACCATTTATTTCTAGCTTTTATTATTTGTTGTCCCGACCTGGTTTTTTTTAAATCTCCAGCATCAATAAAAAAGGTACTGCTTTTGATTAATTGTTTATCTTCTTGCTCCCATTCGAGATGATGAAAAGATTTTTTTAAATGACCGTCGAATATTGCTTTACATAATTGGGCCTCAAATTGCCCGACATAATCTAGTATTTGATTAAAAACCTTTTTAGCTTCTTTAATCTTTTTTAACTCTTCGGTACTTGTTACCTCAAATGATCTCTTATCAAAATCTGACACATAGTTATCGATTAATTGGGCAATATCACTAACGGATAGAAGGGTGTTAGAAGGAAATAAAGGGGAAAATATTGGTTCGAGCTCTTTTTTAATTAAATATGTATCAATATTTTTAATTAGAGCCAGAATAGCGTTACCTGATATAAGGCTTTCAGCTTGGTAATTTAAATCGGTTTTGTAGGGAATGATCCAATTTTTTCCTCTTATTATAAACTTCAATTTTATAACTTCAGGTAACTCTGGGATCAGTAGTTGCGATATATGTCCGTCAGTAATAATTTTAAAGGATTTATCTGGTTTAATAAAAGCAATCCCTCCTCCCAAACCAGTACCTGGGCAGAGATAAATAATACATTCATTTGAATACCCCTTTAGAAGCTTGGGAGATAATTGATGCAAAATAAAACTAAATCCCGCAATGGCATCATTACAAAAAAATGAACTCTTAATACTAATACTATTATCACTTAAAGCTTTTTTTAAAAGTCTTTTAGGGTAAATATCTTGATGGCAATCTGGTGGTGAGAATAAGTTGACCGCGGTATTGGCAGCTATTGATTGATCCTTTTGAAATAGACCGGGTTGAGATATAACTATTTCTGTTATTTTTTGCCGGGCAAAATGTTTTATTTGTTTAGCTAGATTCTGATAAAATTCAGTGCCACTGGTTTTGATAGTAGGTATAGTGCTGGTATCTTCGACTTCAATTGGGTGAGCTTGACTGGGTTTTTCTCTAATAGAAATTTTAGCTAAAAAGGTTTTGGTTCCGCCAATATCAATGCCAATTATACTCATACTTTACTCCAGGGTAAAGCTATCTAGAAAAAATACCGATTACAATACTATAATAGATCTGTTGGTAATTTCATTATAGTATTAAACTCTAATTTCTTTCTTTTTTACGACGATTTTAGGAGCAC